>CAMUFJ010000004.1 GCA_947088135.1 uncultured Clostridia bacterium | reverse complement strand
GCTTCTCTTTTTCGTCGTCGCTCCTGCCTACAATAAGCATCGCGTCGCCGAAGGAAAAGAAACGATAATTCTCCCCCACCGCCGTTTGGTACACACGCAGAACCTCCTCCCGCGAAACGAATGCGGAAACGAGCATCAGAAGCGTACTCTCGGGCAAATGAAAATTGGTAATCAGCCCGTCGAGGCATTTGAAGCGATAAGGCGGATAAATGAAAATTTCCGTGTTGCCCTTGCAGGGACGAAGAAACCCGTTTTCATCGGCAACCGTTTCGAGCGTACGTACGGAAGTAGTGCCGACGGCGATGATCCGCCGTCCTTCCCGTTTGGCGCGGTTCACGGTTTCCGCCGCTTCTTCGCTCACCTCGTAATATTCCGAGTGCATTTTATGGTCGAGTATATTCTCTTCCTTGACGGGACGGAAAGTCCCCAATCCCACGTGCAAAAGCACTTCGGCGATCTCCACTCCCTTTTCCCGCAGTTTGTTTAAGAGCGCGGGGGTAAAATGCAGACCTGCGGTAGGAGCCGCGGCGGAGCCGTTTTCCTTGCTGTAAACGGTTTGGTACCGCTCGGGATTTTTGAGCTTTTCGCGGATATAGGGCGGAAGCGGCATACTGCCCGCGCGGGAAAGCACGTCCTCGAAGATCCCTTCGTGGAAAAAGCGCACGTGACGTTCTCCCGAAGGAGTGATCCCCGTCACTTCCAACGAGAGCTCGTCGTTCACCGTAAGGCGGACGCCCTCCTTGCACTTTTTCCCGGGGCGGACGAGCACCTCCCAGTCGTCGAGCTGCAACCGCTTTAACAAAAGCACTTCCACCCTGCCCCCGTTCTGAGTTTGGGCGAACAGTCTTGCGGGAAGCACGCGGGTACGGTTAACGACAAGCACGTCGCCCTGACGTAAATAGTCGGCGACGTCGCGGAAAATTTTATGCTCGATTTCTCCGCTTTCCCGATGATAGACCAATAGACGGGACGAATCGCGCGGCTCGGCGGGCGTCTGCGCGATCAGCTCCTCGGGTAAATTGTAATAATAATCGCTTTTTTTCAGCGTCATAATTTCTCCGTTTGCAGACAAGTAAGCTCTACCCATGCAGGATAAAACCCGCACGAAACGGCGTTACGTATGGATTTGAGATTGCTCCACGCCGCACAGTAAAAGGGAACTTTGCCGCGCATCAGGATTTCGAGCGCAAGGCGGGAAGTCAGTGCGGAAGCAATTCCCTTTCGGCGGTATTCGGGAAGAACGTCGATCCCGATCTGCCACATTTTTTCGCAATCGGCGGATGCGCCCGCAAGCGCGATCAACTTTCCGCCGTCGTAAGCGCCGACACCGAGCACGTCCCGTTCGGCACGATCAAGGCAGAGCGCGTTTCCCCATTCGGGAAGGTAAAGAGCGGAAAAATCTTCGGGCGAGAGCAATCGCGTCGGATACGGGCAGGCGCGCTCATGCAAGCGCGCGGGATCGGGCAGAAAATATTCCGCCATGTAATGCGAACGGACGCCGTAAGGCGCGAGAATACGGTCAAGCTCGTGCAAGGCGGGCGTTTCGAAAGCGCGAACCGCGGAATGCGCCGAAAGATACTTCCGCACCCCTTCCCGTAAATCTTCCCGCACGCACGCCACGACGTTTTGACCGTAAGAAACAAGATTGCACGCAAGCGGTTGTTTGAGATACACGCGCGCGCCCGCAGTCACGCGCGATGGAACGAACACGTTTTCCGAACGGAAAAAATCCGTCGCCGAACAACCGCAATCGATTGCCGACTGATCTGCCGCCGTTTCCAGCAGAGATTGTTTTGTAACGTTCATTCCCCGTCCCCAAACAAAGTTAACTGTTTCTTCGCGCTCTCGGAAACGGTGATGCCCATATGCTCGTACGCGCCCTTTAAACAAATCCTGCCGCGCGGGGTGCGCGCAAGAAAGCCGAGCTGCATAAGGTAAGGTTCGTATACGTCCTCGATCGTGTTCACATCCTCATTAATGGTGGCGGCGAGCGTGTCCAATCCCGCAGGACCGCCGTTAAACTTTTCGATGATCGCGCGCAAGAGCTTGCGGTCGGTATCGTCAAGCCCCAGCTCGTCGATCTCCATTTTGAGAAGAGCGCGCCCTGCTTGCTCCTTGGTGACGGTGCTGCTTCCCGCCACGTGCGAGAAGTCGCGCACACGCTTCAACAGACGGTTGGCGATACGGGGCGTGCCGCGGGAACGGCGGGCGATCTCGTAGCTCCCGCCCTCGTCCACCGAAATGCCGAGCGTACGCGCGGAACGGGTGACGATCTGTTTGAGTTCCTCTGGAGAATACATTTCCAAACGGCAGAGAATGCCGAATCGGTCGCGCAGAGGCGAAGAGAGCATTCCCGCGCGCGTGGTCGCGCCGATGAGGGTGAACCGTTTGAGCGGGAAACGGATATTGCGGGCGGAAGGCCCTTTGCCCACGATGATATCGAGCGCGTAGTCCTCCATCGCCGAATACAAAATTTCCTCCACCGCATGGTTTAATCGGTGGATCTCGTCGATGAAGAGCACGTCGCCCTCGTTTAAGTTGGTAAGGATCGCGGCAAGATCCGCACCGCGTTCGATCGCGGGGCCCGAAGTGAGCTTGATCTGCGTTCCCATCGTGTTTGCTATAATATGCGCGAGCGTCGTTTTCCCAAGCCCCGGAGGGCCGTACAGCAAAACGTGGTCGAGCGATTCCCCGCGCGAGGACGCCGCCGCCATGTAAACGGAAAGGTTTTCTTTCACCTTTTCCTGCCCGACGTACTCCTCCATCGTCTTGGGGCGGAGGACGTTCTCCTCCGTATCGTATTCGCTCTTCGTGCTCGTGATGAGCCGCTCCTCGCCGTAATCGTCTTCAAACATATTTTACCCCGTGTGTTACATTCCGCGCAGGACAGCCGAAATGATTTCTTCCACCGTCTTTGCGCCCGTGCCCTTCGCCCGCTCTACGGCGCGCGTAGACTCCTGCTTGGTAAAGCCGAGCCCCATAAGCGCGCTCACTGCGTCGTCGTCCTCCTCGGCGGGAAGCGAGGGCCTTGCTCCGCCCTCCGTGCCGATGAGTTCGTCGGCGGAAATTTTTCCGTGCAATTCGAGCACGATGCGCTCCGCCGTCTTTTTCCCCAATCCTTTTACGGAGGAGAGCCGTTTGACGTCCGCCGTTGCGATCGCTTCCGAAACGTCTGCGGGGCGCATGGAGGAGAGCACGGAAATCGCCACCTTAGGGCCTACCCCCTGTACGGAGGTGAGCTTTAAAAAGAGGCTCTTTTCCTGCAAGTCTGCAAACCCGAAAAGGGACACGCCGTCCTCGCGCACCTGCAAATAGGTATAGACTTCCCCGTCCTCATCCTGCTTGACGCCCGAAAGACGGGAAAACGCCGCCCCCGAACAGACGACCTCGTAGCCCACGCCCCCCGCGACGATGAGCACGTAATCGGGCGCGAGCATTTTTACCTTTCCTTTTAAATAACCTATCACGGAATACTCCTTTTACTTTACCCCGAACAGGGAGGAAAAACGGCTTGTGAACGCATGGCAGAGCGCAACGCCGAGGGCGTCCGCCGCGTCGTCGGGACGGGGAGGCGCTTTTAAGCGCAAATGAGAAGCGACGACCCGCTGCATCTGCCCCTTATCCGCCTTACCGTAACCCGTGAGCGCCTGCTTGATTTGGTTGGGCGTATACTCGAAAATCCTCCCGCACCGTTTATTGCAGGTGAGCAGCATCACCCCGCGCGCGTGCGCGACGGCAATGCCCGTCGTCACGTTTTTGGAGAAAAACAGTTCTTCGAGCGCAGCCTCATCGGGCTTGAACTTATCGAACAGGGCGTTGACCCCCTCCTCCAAAATGCAAAGACGGACGGCGAAATTTTCATCGGCGGGCGTTTTTACCACGCCGTAATCGACTGCGGAACAGTTTCCGCGCGCATCCTTTTCGATGACCCCGTAGCCCATGGTTCCGTAACCGGGGTCTAATCCGAGAATGATCATAACGGCTTTAAGTGTTTCAGCGAAAGATCGAGAATGGGCGCGCTGTGCGTGAGCGCACCCGACGAGATGTAATCGACCCCGAGCGCGGTATAGTTCGCGATATTCTCCCGCGTGACGTTGCCAGAAATCTCCGTTTCCGCTTTGCCCTTACAGCGTTTTACCGCCTCTTTAAGCACGTCGAGCGGCATATTGTCGAGCATGACGATATCCGCGCCCGCGTCGAGCGCCTCGTCGAGCTGGTCGAGCGTTTCCACCTCGATCTCGATTTTGCGCACGAATGGAGCATACTTTTTCGCCCCCTCGATCGCGGCGCGCACGCCGCCCGCCGCGCCGATATGGTTGTCTTTTAAAAGCACGCCGTCCGACAGGTTGAAGCGATGATTGTTTCCGCCCCCCATGCGCACCGCGTATTTTTCGAAGATGCGAAGCCCGGGCGTCGTTTTTCTCGTATCGAGAAGGCGGGTTTTCGTCCCCGCGAGCAGGTCGGCGACCGCGCGGGTATAAGTGGCGATACCGCTCATGCGTCCGAGGAAATTGAGAGCGGTGCGCTCGCCCGACAACAGCGCGCGGATCTCCGCCCGCACAATGCCGAGCTTATCCCCCTTCTTCACGCGGCTTCCCTCTTCCTCAAACAGCTGGATTTCGGCGGAAGGATCCAAAAGCTCGAACACCCGTTGGAACACGGGCAAGCCCGCCACGACGCCGTCCTGTTTGCACAAAAGCTCGACCTCGCCCCGCGCCCCCGCGGGCACGACGGAGTTCGCCGAAACGTCCTCCCAAGGAATGTCCTCTTTGAGCGCGAGCATGATGCTCTCGTCGAAATGCAAAATTTGAGTTACTTCACTTATTTTCACCGTGGATCTCCTTTAATACTCTGTTTTTATCCTGTTTCGCCAACTTGCGATAATTTGCGTATTGCGAAAAATCGACGTCCGTATGTTCTATGGAAGAAGTATCCTTTGCGATATCCTCCGCCGCACGGCGGGCAAAGACGATGGATTCGAGCAAAGAATTCGACGCCAATCGGTTTTTGCCGTGAACACCGTTGCAGCAGGTTTCCCCCACCGCGTAGAGGTGCGGAAGCGTCGTTCTGCCCGTGCGATCGCTTCTGATTCCGCCCATAAAGTAGTGTTGTGCGGGAACGACGGGAACGGGCTCTTCGAGCGGATCGTACCCCTCCTCCCGACAGCGCTTTACGATACCGGGGAAATGTTTTAAAAGCGCGGACGAACCTCCCTGCACCGTACGCAGATCGATGCGCACGAAGCTGCTTCCCTCCTTCTCCATTTCGCGGAAAATCGCCGCCGTAACCGCGTCGCGCGGGAGTAGCTCGTCTACAAACCGCTCTCCCTTGGCGTTGATGAGGTGCGCGCCCTCGCCCCGCACCGATTCGGAGATGAGAAACCGCCGTCCGCGTTTTTTCGTGTACAGCGTGGTGGGGTGAATCTGCACGTAGTCGGCATGATCCACCGCGACCCCGTGACGGAGGCTCACGGCTATGCCGTCGCCCGTTAAAATGCGGTAGTTGGTGGAATGGCGGAAGAGCCCCCCCACGCCCCCCGTTGCAAGCACGGTGTTCTTAGCGTACACGGCGCACAGTTCTCCCGTCTTATTGTCGCGCACGACTCCGCCGAAGCACCGCGCGCCGTCCGTGAGAACGTCGATAAGCGTGGTATGCGGGCGCAACGTTACGTTGGGCAACGCCGTTACTTTCTTTAAAAGGCGGGACGTGATTTCCCTGCCCGTGCAGTCCTTATGAAAGACGATGCGGGGACGAGAATGCGCGCCCTCCCGCGTGTAGGAAAGCGAGCCGTCCCGTTCGCGCGCGAAGCGCACGCCCAAGGAAATGAGCTCGTCTATCGTTTCGCGGGAATGTTCTATCATGCATTTCACGGTGTCGGAGTCGTTTTCAAAATGACCCGCCCGCATGGTGTCTTCGAAATAACTGTCGAAATCTTCGCAATCACGCAAAACGCAGATTCCGCCCTGCGCCAAAAAGGAGTCGCTTTCCCGAAGCCCCCCCTTTGAGATGACGAGCGCCTTTACGGAGGCAGGCAAGTGCAGGGCGCAACTCAGCCCCGCAACGCCCGCGCCCACGATGAGCACGTCGTATTCCGTTTGCGTATTATGTAAATCCATTACAGCCTCTACCGAAAAGTATAATCCCGCGCGGAGAAAATGTCAAGCGAACGCCGCAAATTCTCCGAGAGAAGGAATATCGCTGTCCGTCTGAGCGTTGAAGTAAACGCGGAGCAATCTGAGCGCGCGTTTTTCGCCGTCCGCGCTCCGCTCGCCCGAAAGTCCCATCGCAGCGCGCAGGGTGAGATAGGTGCTCTTGCTCGCCGCCGCGCCTCCGCATTCTGCACAGCAAAACGCGCCGTCCTTGAAGTCGAAACCCAGCCGATCCCCGAGCGGCTTCCCGCACGCCGCGCACACGTCCGCGCGCAGAGGAAAGCCCGACAGCGCGAGCGCTTCCGTCAAAAAGCGGATAAGAAGAAACGCCGAATCGCCCTCCGCGATCCCGCTGAGCGCGTGCACCGCGGAAAGAAGTATCTCTCTGCCGTCCGCCTCCGCCGTTTCGCCGAGCACCAACTTATCGCAGGCTTCCAGCACGCACACGGCGGCGTAGTAGGCGTCCAACCGCTCGCGCAAGGGATAAAACCCGTCGTGAAGGGACGCCGAAACGACGGTGTTCCGCTCCCCGCGGGAAGCGAGCACGTATTCGGCAAAACAAAAAGGCTGAGCCGCGAATTTGAGTTTCGCACCCGCCTTTTTCACCCCTTTCATGCCTGCGGCAATCTTTCCTCTGTCCGCCGTGAGCAGGGTGACTATCTTGTCGTTCTCGCCATAGTCCGCCGCACGCAATACGAGCGCGTCCGTTTTGAATTCCATGCCCTCTCCCGTGGCAATGCCTAAACATTATTTCAAGCGTTTAAAAAGCATATAGTAGCTGAAATTGCCCGTTTCCTCGAAGAGCTTCCAAGCGATTTCGCGCGCCGATTTGTTTTTTCCTTCCTCTTCCTTCATAGCGTTTTCTCCTTACCCCCATTATGTGAGGAGAGAAAAAAACTATGCGTCGCCGTAACCGAGTTCTTTTAGAAGCCCCGCGCTGTCCCGCCAATCCTCGCGCACCCTCACGTAGGCGGTGAGAAAGACCTTTGCGTCCAAAAACTTTTCCATGTCCTTTCTGGCAAAGGACGCCGTTTCTTTGAGCGCGCGCCCCTGCTTGCCGATAAGGATCGCCTTATGGTTCTGCTTTTCGCACACGATGTCGAGGTTGATTTCGTACGTGCCGTTTTCCCTGCGCTTGAAGGTATTTACGACAACCGCCACCCCGTGCGGGATCTCCTCGTCGTATTTGAGCAAAATTTTCTCGCGCATAAGCTCGGCGATCATGAACCGCTCGCTCCTGTCGGACACGACGTCCTCTTGAAAGAGCTTGTCCCCCTCGGGCAGGAGCCCGTAAATGCCCTGTTCGAGCGCGGAAATATTTTTGCCCTTGCGCGCGGAAACGGGGTAAAGATCCGCCTCGACGCCCGCCTCCGAAAACGCCTTCGCGTCCTCGGGGATCTTCTCCTTGGGCATGATATCGATTTTAGTATAGGCGACGAGCATGGGGATTCCCAAATCGAAATACTTTTTGGCGAGCTCCAAATCCTCGTCCTTCACGCCTGCGTGCCCGTCGTGTACGAATAAAATGACGTCCACCTCCGTCGAGGTCGTTTCCGTCGTTTTCATCATGCGCTTGGTGAGCTCGTTACGGCTCAGGTAAACGCCGGGGGTATCCACAAAAACGATCTGCCTGTCCTCCCGCGTCAAAACGCCCAAAATACGGTCGCGCGTGGTCTGCGGTTTGGGGGAAACGATTGCAACCTTTTCCCCGACCATTACGTTTATGAGCGTGCTCTTGCCCGCGTTTGCTCTGCCGATTACGGCAACCGTTCCGCTTCTCATCTTTCTCCTCGGTTCATTCTCGTATAAGATTCATTCGCGCCATGATCTCTTCCTCGCGGGCGCGCATTTCCGCTTTTTCGGGCTCCGTCATATGGTCGTACCCCAAACAGTGCAGTACGCCGTGGACGATGAGATAATTGATCTCCCGCTCCAAGGAATGCCCGTACTCCTTCGCCTGCTCCTCGGCGCGCCTTCTACACACCGCGATATCGCCTACGTACAGCCGTCCCTCGCCGTCCCAGCAGTCGGGGTGCCCGTCCGCAAGCAGTGCCTGCCCCTTGATCCCGTCCATGGCGGGAAAGCTCAAAACGTCCGTCACGCAATCCACTCCGCGCTCCCGCGCGTTTACCGTCTTGATCTCGTCGGGAGAGAGAAACACCACTTCGAACAGGAGAGGCACGTCCCCCTCGGCGACTCCTTTGAGCGCGCTTTGCAAGCGTGCGCGGTCGTCTTCGCTCAGCTCCTCGCAATCGATTACAAATTCGCTCTTCATCGTCTTTCGTCCTCGATCGGGTCTTCCTTCACCGCCTTCCGCTCGCTGTTAAAGCGGATCGCGGGATAAGCGACGCGGTTATGGTGTACGCCCGAAAGAGCTTCCACGAGCGTAAGCTTAATGGTCGTGAGCTCGCGCATGGTAATGTTGCATTCGTCGAACTGCCCTAAATCCATGCGTTCTTCGATGATACTGCGCACGACGCGCTCCACGTTCTCGGGAATACGGTTTTGCAGAGCGCGGGTGGAAGCCTCCGCCGCGTCCGCGATCATCACGATCGCCGCTATTTTCGTCTGCGGGGTAGGCCCTAAATAGGAATAGTCCTTCACGTCCGCGTCCCCGCCCGAAAGGCGCATCGCCTTATTGTAGAAATATTTGATCGGCAGGGTGCCGTGATGCTCGCGCGCGACGTCCGCAATGATTTGCGGTAAACGGGAAGAAGTTATAAGATCGTACCCGTCGTTCGCATGCGAACGGATGATGTCCGCCGAGAGCTCGGGCATGAGCTCGTCGTGTACATTGTAGCCCGTTTGATTCTCGGTAAAACAGTCTGGTTGTTTCAGCTTGCCCACGTCGTGATAGTACGCCGCGGCGCGAGCGAGTTCCGCGTTTTCGCCGATGGCGACCGCGCAGGTTTCGGAGAGCTGCGCAACGATGAGCGAATGATTGAACGTACCCGGCGCTTCCCGCTGCAACCGCTTCAAAATGGGCGCGTTCGTACTGGTCAGCTCGCATAACCGAAATACCGTAAGACGGTTAAACCCGAATTCGAACACGGGCAAAAGCGCAAGCACCAAAATGACGGAAATCAAACAGCCGAGCACGGAGAAGCCGATGGACGACACTAACTGTATCCAGCCGAGGGGGAAAACGCTCGGCAATTTCAAGAGCAATACGATGAGTACGGTGGGCGCGACGACCACGCAGCCCGTGAGCAAAAGCCCTCCGCGCGTACGCGCCCTGCCGGCGGCGAACACCGCGAACGTACCGCACAGGAAGGACAGCATGAGCGAGAAATATTTCCCGTTCTCGTAATCGAACGCGCTGAACTCCTCCATGTAGATGTCGATGACGAACATGAGAATGGAAAACACGAAGTTGAGCATGATCGCCTGTCTGCGGTTCAAAAGGAACACGCAAAGCATGGCAAACATGATGGTGGGACGCAAATAGATGAGCGTAAAAATGCCGAATAAATAGCAGATGATGACCGATAGCGTAAGCAGTGAGAACACGAGGAAAATATTAGACGCCTGATTGAAGAACGTTTTATCCTCGAAGTAGTAATAATAGTAAACGATAAAGTAGAGCATGAGAATGCTCACGCACAGGGTAAGCAGGCGCGACGCGTTTTCGCTCATATAGTTTACAAATTCCGAGCCGTGCAGAATGACGATCATGATGAAGATAAACGCAAGCAAAACGATATAGCAAAGCACGAAGTAAAACACGCTGCCTAACAGCCGTTGCTTGCTGATTTGCTTGTCTTCCGAAGCTTTCATTTCTTCTTCTCCTTCTTTTGTGCGGATTCGTAAGCGCGCACGATTTTCATGACGAGAGGATGCCGCACGACGTCTTTATCGGTAAGCGTGCAAACCGCGATATCCTCCACTCCCTTCAATAGGCTAACCGCCTGTTTAAGCCCGCTCGTCTTGCCGTCGGGAAGGTCGGTCTGCGTCAAATCGCCCGTGATCACCATTTTGCTTCCCTCGCCGAGGCGGGTCAAAAACATTTTCATTTGTTCGCAGGTCGCGTTCTGCGCCTCGTCCAAAATAACGAACGCGCCCGAAAGCGTTCTCCCGCGCATATAGGCAAGCGGAGCAACCTCGATAACGCCCTTTTCCATGAGCTTGGCGTACGTTTCCAATCCGAACATTTCCTGCAACGCATCGTACAAGGGCCGCAGGTAAGGATCCACCTTGGTTTGCAGATCCCCCGGTAAAAAGCCGAGCTTTTCCCCCGCCTCTACCGCGGGACGGGTGAGAATGATCTTCTCCGCCTGTTTTCCCTTGTACGCCGCCGCGGCAAGACATACGGCAAGATAGGTCTTGCCCGTGCCCGCCGGGCCTACGCCGAAGGTGACGGTGTTCTTGCGAATCGCTTTTACGTAATCTTTCTGCCCCGCCGTCTTGCACTTAACGGGCTTCCCGCGCGAAGTGACGGCGATCACGTCCTTCATGATCGAACCGATTTCCCCCGCACGCCCTTCTCGCGCCAAAGCGATGCAGTACAAAAGACTGCTTTTATCGATATGCTCGCCCGCGTCGATAATGGAGAGCAAGCTCAAAAGCACCTGCTCCCCTACCGCAAGTGCGTTCTCCTCCCCTTCGAGGACGATCTGCGTCCCCGCAACGCGGTAAATAAGCGTCAGCTCCCGCGCCACGGTGTCTAAATTTTCATCGAATACCCCGAGCAGCTTTTGAAGCCTGTCCAAACCGCCCGCTTCGATCGTAACCGTTTTTCCTGTTGTCATAATTTTATTACGCGTATGTATCCCTGCGCGAACGGTTTCGCATGGCGAAACAATTCACAAATTTACCGATGAGGTTGCCGTGGCGTAGCCCTCTACCAAAACGCCGTTTTCGGTCGGCGCGGTCACGCATTCTTCCAAAACGCCGTAATCGAGCTCGGCTTGCGCCAACGCCTCGCGCTCGTCCAGAGCGTATTCCCGTTGCACGAAATAGCGCACCTTTACCCGCGCGATCACAAGCACGTTGCGTCCGTCCTCCAAAGAGCCGTCCGCAATCACCGCGCCCTGTTCCACGCTATCGCCCACCTGCACGCACGCCCTCCCGCGCACGAGCGTGAGCTCGGTCACTTCCCCCGTGGCGGGGGATACGAGCGGATCGGAAGAGGACAGCGCGTTTTCGTCGCTCACCTCCACCACGACCTGCAAAACACCGCCGTCGAAACGGAGAGAGCAAAAGCTTACCCGCGGAAGCGCGAGAATGTCCGCTTTGATTTGCGCGTTCTCGGCGGGCAGTGCGGAAAGCGACTTTACACCGCTTTCTTCCAAAATATCCATGACCTGCGCGGAATAGTACGATCCGCTGCCCGTGACCTCTACCCGCAAAATACGGTTTTGGAAGCCGCATACGAGAAGCAAAAACAACGCCGCGCCGACGAGTAGCCCCGCCGATTTTTTACACAACGCAAAGATCCGTTCCGCACCGCGCGACTTTACCTCTTTTATATTATAACACGAACCGCGCAAAATTGCAAAAACTTTTTTGCGATCTTTGCCGTCCACCCAAACGGTTATGGCATTTTTTTGCGTTTTTTCCGCGCCGAGCACGGAAATTCCCGCCCCCGACAGCTTATTGAGCACCCCGACGGCGCTCAAACTTTCAATTACCACACCGCATTTTTTCATATTCACAAATTTTTCGCCTACGAAAAATTTCGTGAGCTACTCTCCTTTTTGTTATCTCCAAGTTACAGGAGCGTTGCACTCCGTCTATCAAAAGTCACTAAGCGCAAAGCTTTGCGCAAATTGTGTCCGCTACCGCAAAAGCGCGGTTTTGCTCCGCGCGCATGATCATAACGAAATTCTCTTCACTCCGCTCTCGTAACAGCTCGAATATCGCCGTAGACGACGAGATCGCCTAAGAAAAATTTACCCAAGGAGAGCGCGCTGCCCTCGACGCAAACAGAGCCCTTGCGCCCCGACAGTACGATTTTTTCGTTCGAAAATTCCCGAATACGCTTTACGTTTTGGAAATAGCCGCCCTTGCCGTCGATGACCGTATACTGGACGCGGCTGAAATTGACGCCCTCTTCCGCGAGCGCTTTGGAAATTTCCGAAAACATTCTCATCTCTCCTTATTGTATGCAAAGTATCGATGATTCATGTCTGCCCGCCCGTCATTCTGCCGTCCCTTCTCTCTCGGCTTCCCTAAGAGCAAAAAAATCCACCCGAGGGTGGATTTTTTTATTTTGTTTGAGCTTCTCTTACAGCGAGAATCCTTCGCAGGTTGCAACAAGATCTTTCATGTAAGCGTTGTTGCTGTACGTTCCGCCCGTACGCGTCATGGTGTCGCCTTCGATGGTAAATATCAAAGTTTTGCCGACGTCGTCGTGCATTGTGTTGTTGAACACCTTCGTCCATGTAATGGTAAGAGTGTTCCCTTCCAACACGCCTGTGAAGAAGAAATCCGAACGATTTGCAACGATCTTACCCGATATCTCCACACCGTCGTCAAAAATGACTTCGGCAGTGTTAGCATCGCCGTAAGAATCATGATAAGTTCCCGTAAACGTATAACCCGCAAACTTGCTCTTGCCCGCGAGCGTCTTGTTTGCAACGTCGATTCCGTAAGCCGTCTTAGAGCCGTTGCTCTCGTAAACGGTAACGGTTGCGCCGTCAACCACGTACGTTTTACCGTCGCCCGCACCGCCAAGTCCGTCGAACACGATCGTACTCGTACCGTCGGGCAACGTGTACGTACCCGCAAAGCCGTCCTGCACCTGCGCATAAGTCTTGTTCTCGGTATCGAGAGTTACGACTTTCATGGAATTATTCAAGGTAAACGCGAGCTTCGTCCCGTCGAGAACAGCCGTCAATATTTCGCCGCCGATCGAGAATCCGCCGTAGCCGTTGGCTTCGATCGCGTACTCCGTTCCGCCGATCGTACCCGTATAAGTACCTTGCGTACCGTCTTTATTTACGAAGTCGGAACCGTTCCAACCCACCGAAAGAACAACGCCGCCGTTCATGTCTTTGATGACGAGCTCGTTTCCGATAGACTCTTTTATCTTAGTCAAATCGGAAATCGAAACACCGTTCACCTCAACCGTTACGTTGCCGTAAACTTTTCCGTCATGTACAAAGAAGAATTTTTCAACGCCGTTAACGCCAAATTTGCCAAGCTTCGTATAATTGCTGTTCCAAACGAGATAGGCATCGGTATTGTTATTCTTATAAGAACCGGAAATCGTCGTGTTGGGGTCTTCCACATAAGTCAAAACGAACAAATCCGTACCCAAAGTTGTGCCGGAACCATAATTCACAACGATCGTTTTGCTTACGGGGTCATAATACAGATATTTTCCGTTGTCATACGTATAAACGTTTTCTCCTTCGCCCGCAACCAAAGTTCCTGTTTTAGCATTAGACAAGGTTCCCGTTACTCCGACTACAAGAGTTTTGGCGCTACTGCCGCGCAATGCCGTTGAATCAAATTCAACACCCTTATACGTTCCCGTAAGCGGGTGGGCGTCTACCCACTTGCAATAGAACACGGTGTCGTCGGTAAAGGTATAGCTTCCCGTCACTTTGTCGGTAAATTCGGGATCGGTGTACCAGCCCTCTGCGCCCTGCCCGTCTACCAGCTCGGCGGGAAGAGTGAGAGTATAAGTATCGCCCACGTATTTCCCTTCCACCGTTACGTTGTCGAGCTTTCCGCCGTAATCGAGCGTTACCGTAATCGCCTTATCCCACTTAGCGTAGAAGGTTTTCGGGGTTTCGTCGGAAGGCGTGTACGAAGTTTTCGCACTTCCCGTACACTCGGCGTTCTCATACCAACCGCGGAAGATAAAGCCGTCCGCAACGGGATCGGAGGCGATCACCGTCGAGAAGGACAAAAACTTGGAAACGTTTTGCTCCGCCGTAACGCTTTCGCCCTTTCCGTTCATATCGAACGTGACGGTAGCCATCGGCTTTTTGATCGAGAAGGTTTTCGCTTCCTGATCGATGGTCAGCCACCAACGCTCGCTTCCGAAATCAACATTAAAGTTATAATCCTTACCCGAAACCGCAGAATAAGTGCCCTTCTTGTCGCCGTACGTGATTGCATTTCCGCCGTTGAGGAACAACGTTTCGCTTTGGGCATTGGTATACGTTCCGCGCTCAGCTTTGGGATCCACGAACGTACTGCCCGACTTTACTTTCAGTAAGATTTCGGCTCCCTCTTTGTCCCAAACCTGAATTTCATTAGCGTTGTTTACTCCATTCACGGAAACGCCCGCCGTCCAAGTCACGTTGTCGTAAATCTTTTCGTTATAGCATAACACGTTCATAGTGGAGCCGTCGACGTAGTTCAAAGTGAGCCATGCCGTCAATTTTGCGGTGTTATTGACTTTTATGTCCTTATTGATGCTATAAGAAACACTCGCAATTCTCGAAGTATCGAAGCAGAAATAAGCGTCCGTACCGACAGAAGTCGTGCTGGTACCGTAAGCATACCACATTACGCCGGCAGTCTTATTGAAGTACGCGTAACGTCCCAAGCTGATCTCGCCGTCCACGACGGGTTTATGGGTTTCGGAAATCGTTCCGCTTCCGGCTCTCGTAGCCGTATACGAACCGTCCAGCTGACAAGTGAATAAGGTAGACATTCCGCTGATCGCTTCATCTTTTCCTTGTGTGTTAACCCACTTTTCAAAACCCTTATACGTCCCTGCCATTTGTGCGGCAAGAGCCCACTTGGCGTAAATCTCTACGTTCGCGGTAATCGCTTGCCCGTCCGTCCACTCGCTTCCTTCACTGCAAGCGGCGTCGGTGAACCAGCCTACGAGATAGTAACCCTCGCGCTCGGGCGTAGGAATCTCCGTCGATGCGCCGTGGGCAAACTCGTATACCGCATTTTCGGGCGCGCCCTCGTAATTGAAATGCGCTGTGACCGTGCGGCGCGTATCCCACTTCGCATAGAGGGTAGGCGTATCGCCGACCTCGAACGCGGTCGCAGTAAATTCTTCGGTAAGCTCGGGGTTCTTGTACCAGCCGACAAAGACGCTCGCACCCGTCGGATCTACGGGGGCTTCGGGCAGAATTGCCACTTTCGCATTCACTTGCGCCGTACCGTCCGCCGTACCCGTACCCGTAGCGTTTTTCACGGTTACGGTAACCATGATTTTCTCGAAGGCGTTAGCCCCGCCCGCGGTTGCGACTTTGAGCTGATAATAACCGACAGGTTCGTACGAAAGAACGACTTGCGTAATAAACTCTTCGCTCTCGTAATCCTCGGGGTCGTACAAGGGATTTTCGACTTGGATCTCTTTCGAAACCACCTTGCGCTCGAACACGTCGAAGATGCGGAAGCCGTTCTCCTCCTTCACGAAGGTATAACCCGCGCTTGCCGTGCCGCCGACGCCGTCCCATTCGATCTGTCCCAAACCGTTGAGCTTGTAATCTTTTCCGTTTACCGTATAAACGCCGTAGTATGCGTCGAGAAGCTGTAACTTCGCGCTAACGCCAAGCTCGTCGTTTCCGGAGCCGCTGATTTTAACTCCCGTGCTGCCGAGCGCAAGCACTACGGTACCGTTCTGCTTCACGACGAGCGTCTTGGAATTTGCAACTTCGTTGATCGCAAGCGCAGTATCCTTATAATCAGACACGGTTACGTCGGCATAAATGGTATCGGTATAAACGAGGAGCGTCTTGGTTGCGCCGCCCTCCGTTTGATAGGAAACGATGCAGGTATGATTGTAAGAGGAACTGCCGTTATAGAATCCGAAATTATGGATATCGGTCGTGACCGTATCGCCGTTACGGGAAAGGATATAAGGGTTCTGGCCGAGCGCACTGTCCTTCATTTCAGAGGCAAACGCGATGAAACCGCTCTTGCTGTCCACGCGCATATTGTATACGGCGTCGGAACCGCTCGCTTGCCAGGTAAGGAGTTGCGTCGTCTTATTGTAGCCGATTACCGTTCCTTTGAGTACTTCCGTTTCCCCGTCGGAATTTTTCACGCGGTTCAAGGTGACGACGCCGTTCTCGTCGAGCTTGACCGACGCGCCGAAGCAGTACTGCGCGTTCGTATTGAGCGCGTTGCCCGCATATTCGCCGTAATATTCGGGAAGAGCTTCCCACTTGGCGTAAATGCTCTTACCGCTGTCCGTGTGACTAAGCGTGGTTTCCGCCGAAATTGCCCGCGAGTAATCCGCGTCCAAATACCAGCCGCGGAATACGCGCCAACCCGCTTCGTCTACGCCGAGATCGATATTATTTGCCGAAAGAACGTCGGAAAGCTTATTGCCCTCGCCGAAATAGACGGTAAGCGCCGCACCGCCCTCTTCCACGATGACGCCGATACTGCCCTTATCCGACCACTTCGCATACAGCGTAACGTCCGCCGTTGGAATAAACTTGTCGGGAACGGGCTGCGCGTAAGCCTCGTCGAAATACCATCCTCCGAATATTTTGGTTTGGGTATCTTCGGGTACGGCAAGATCGGCAACCGCGTTTTTGTTGAATTCTTCGTCGGGAATCGCCGTAAAGCCTTCCCCTACCACGTATTTCACGGTAACGGTGGGCATTGTAAGCGAACCCGTGAAATCGGCGTTGAGAATGATTTCGTAATAGATGTTTTCGAGGATCACGCTGATCGTATAATCCGCACCCTCTTCCGCAACCGTATAGTAGCCGATCACCTCGCCGTTCTCGTATTTCAACATTCCGCTGCCGGAAACAAAGATCGCCATGGTGCCGCCCGTGGGATCGGTCAAAGCATACGTGCCCTCCAAGCCGTCGGCGGGAACGAATACGCCCTCGCTGTTTTTGGCAAAGGAAGCAATCAATTTGCTGTTTTGCAATACGTAAACGAGATCTTTTTCCGCAAATTCCGCCACGGAAATCTCGTGAGCGCCCGCCTTGTCGCTTGCAAAGGTCACGCCGAAAAACGCCTTATCGTTGAACACGAAACTGCTCTCGGAAACGTCGTCCTTGGAATACGTAATGGCGATCGATTCGTCCAAAATCGCCGCTTCCACCTTGCTCTTTCCCTCCTCCCATTCATAGGGAAGGAATACGAAAACGGTGCTCCAAGAGGCTTCTCTCGGGCGGACGATGACTCCCGTCGCCATATCGACGTAAGCGGTATAAGTCTTCTTGACAACGTTTCCGCTCGTATCTTTCGACTGCGTGACAATGGAAATGATGCCCTGTCCGGCGTCTACCATAGAAACTTTCCACGTTTCGTTCATGTAAGGGTATGCCGTACCCGTGCCTTCTCCGTTGGCGTCGAGCACCATCTGCGCCGCGCGCCAAGAATCGGTAACGGAGATCTTGCCTTCTCCGTTGATTTCCACCAAAATGGGAATATACGTCTTCCCCTCGTAAGGTGCGGGGAGCTTGGGTGCGCCGGGCAATTCCACCGTACCGTATTCGGAGGTGTAAACGTCTTTCCCTGCGTTGTTATAGTCGGGCTCAACCGTTTGCTTCGTCCAAACCGCCGTATCCGTCAAAACGGGAACGGCAGCCGTTACGTCCTGCTCCGTGCAGCCCGAAAGGGTACAGGAATGCTTCGCCGTACCGGCTTCGGTCAAAGTGGGCGCCTTGGTAATTTCCCAATCCCCCCAAACGTGCTCGACGCTCTTGGGAACGACGATTTCCACCGTACCGTATTCGGAGGTGTAAACGTCCTTTCCGTCTTCCGTGTGCGAGTTGGGTTTGGACTTTTCCGTATCCTTCGTCCAAACGGAGGTATCCGTCAGTACGGGGAGGATTGCGGTGTCTTTTTGGTTATCCGCTTCGCAGATACGCTCCGCCGTGCCCGTTTCGGTCGCCGTAGGAGCTTTGGTGATCGTCCAATCCCCGTATGTATGCGCGTCCGCGTCTTTGGGGATCACAACCTCCACCGTTCCGTAGGCGGAGGTGTAAACGTCCTTCCCGTCCTCGGTGTGGGTCGCGGGCGTGGACTTCTCCGCGTCCTTCTTCCACATGAGCGCGTTGGAAAGCGCGGCAAGCTTTTGCGTGTCCGTTCCGCCGTCGTTCGCGGTGCATTTCCGCGTCGCCACGCCCTCTTTTTCGAGCGTGGGTTTTACGGTGATTTCCCATTCGCCCCAAGTATGCGTGCCCGCGCCCTTGGGGAGTACAACCTCCACCGTGCCGTAGGCGGAGGTATAAACGTCCTTGCCGTCCTCGGCGTGGCTTGCGGGCTTGGATTTGGAAGCGTCTTTCGTCCAAACGGCGGTATCCGTCAATACGGGAAGCGTTACGCTGTCTTTCCCGCCGTCCTGCGACGAGCAAGCGCGCTCCGCCGTGCCCGTTTCCGTCGCCGTAGGAGCTTTGGTGATCGTCCACCCTCCCCAACTGTGTTCGCCCTGCGGAATGGTTACTTCCACCGTGCCGTAAACGGAGGTATAAACGATTTTTCCCGCCGCAGTGTGCGTAGCGTCGTTTGTTTCCGCCGTCCACACGTCCGTGTTGGACAACGCGGGAACCGCAACCGTTTCTACGCCGCCGTCGTTTGACGTACAGGTGCGCGTTGCGCTTCCCTCCGCGGTAAGAGTGGGATCGGCGGTAATCGTCCACGCGCCGTACTCATGCTCGTGTTTCCCGCCGCACGCCACCGCAGCCGCGCAAAATGCCGCGCTCGCTGCCGCTAATACCAGCAATCTGCCTTTCTTCATACTCTTAACTCCTCATATTTTTTTCTCATTCTATAACAACAAAATGGTTTTTACTTGATTTACGAACTTCGTTCGATGGGTTTCTTCCTTCGCGCGCAAACGCGCCCGATCGGAATTACGGTTACTCTTGGTAGTCCTTCAATACGGAAAGCCCTTCCGTCACGTTCCCCCAAGAGAGAATGCGCACGTAGGTAATCTCTTCGCCTTTTACAATTTTAACGACGTTGCCGTTTTCCACGCTCCCCGTGAGCGCCTTTACGGTAACGACGTCGCCCGCCAAAGTGGGAGAACCGGAGAAAATATACGTGCGGTTGTTCCCGACCGTAAATTCGCGCAAAGCCACACCGCCTGCCGCGACGACGCGGCTCGTGCCCGTGGTGTAATAATCGGTAAAGCTGACCGCACCCGTGGCGGTAAAGCGGAGAATTCCGTCCGCAACCATTTCGCCCTGCACAACGACGAACGCGCCGTTGCCCGAATAAGCCTTCGCCGAAAAGCTGTTTTTTCCTTCCAAATCGGCAAAGCCCTCGTAGCGCACGCCCGAGCAGTCGAGAACGATCTGCCCGAACTCGTCGAGCGTGAGGCTGTTGGTCTTTAACATCACGCCTGCGCCGTAGGCGGTGAAGAGCGGATTTCCCTCGTAGCGTTTGGGCACGATCTGCACCGTGTAATAGGCGGTAACTGCCTCCCCCTTGACCGTGAGATTGACGGCAAGACGGTGGAATCCGGGAGCGCTGAACACAACGGCGCTCATATCCACGCATTCCCGCTTCGCCTCCCCCGTCAGCTCGCCGTCCTTGGTGATGATGCTGATCGCATCCAAAAGGAGAGAAGGGCCGCGCGTGACGTCCGCGCCGAAACGGTAGGAAGAAATGCGCACGATCGCCCCGTCGGTGATGAGCGTATTTTCAAAGGTCAAGCCGTCGAGCGAGCCGTCCGCAAAACTCTTTACGGTAAGCGTATTGAGAAATTCGCCCAAATAGAATTCCGCGCCGCTCCCGTAAGCAAAGCTCGGCTTGGTATTTACGTACCGAACGGATACCACCCCGCTGTTTACCGTATAACGGATTTGTGTCGACGACCATGAATTCGTATCGAAATTGATCGTTCCCGTGCCGTAGCCGTCGAAGAAAATCAGCTTATTGTCCGCCTGATAGAAACCGTAGTACGCGTCCTTCTCCAACACGGTAAACGTGAGCGTTTCCATATCGAGCTTGAAGGTATAGGAAAATTTCTCCGTAACGCTGTACAGGAAAATCGTGTCCGTAACCTGATCCGCATAGCAGTTTTTGGAGTTGTTCACGTCGTTCGCGCTCAGATAGAATACCCTCTTGCCGCCCGCCGTGAGTTCGTAGCCGTCCGACTGCGTAACGGAAAAGACTGCGTTCGCCCCGCTGAGAGTACCGCGGAAAGACTTGCCCGCAAATTTACTTTGCGTAGAGGAACTGCGGGAAACTTTCCCGACACGGGAGGATTGCATCACGAAACGGTATTCTTCACCCATGAAAGTGAGCGTGGACGCCGTACCCTCTACGGCAACAAACCCGTCCGCATACTCCGCTTCCCCCCACGTAACCACGTAATGGGTGTCCGCGCTCGTCTTTTCCGCCAGCTCCACCTTTAAGGCGTACCAAAGCTCGCGTCCGTCCGCCTTGTCTTTGATGCGGAAGGTGTCGATGCTGTACGAAATAAAGGAAGAGGAAAGTACGTATTCCGAGGAATAGTTGACGGTCACGTGTTCGATCATCGACCACTGCGCCTCGTTGAAGAAAACCATGGGACGGCGTTCGTCATTGAAGCCCAATTTCTGGGGATTCGCCGCGTCGAGCACGACGATCCCGTCGCTGTAATACAGCGTAAATTCGTTCGATCCGATTTTTATAATCAGGGTGTTTTCGTCGAGCCCGCCCACAACGGTCGCCGCACGGCTGCCCCACATGATAGAGCCGTCCTCGCCGATCACGAGATGGTCGAGCACGTAAACGGGATTTGTCGCTCGTGCGGACAAAGCCGAAGCGTAGCCTTCCGCGCCGCCTAAGTCCCCCCAATCATCGGATTCATTATCATCGTCATCGTCGGAATTAAAGGGAATGGTGGTGAGCAAGGTGCGGTAGATCCCCTTCATGCCCCCGTCGAACACGGTGACGGTCGCGCTCGCCCGCGCGCCGCCGTAGGAAAGCTCCAAGGTATAAACGCCCGCGCGGAACGTATCCGCCTTGCCCGAAATCATGTCAAAAGTCACTTCCACGGGCTTACCGCCCTCGGTGACGGTAAAAAGCTCGGTCGCAAACAGCGTTCCGCCCGCAAAAATCCCTACGTCCTCCGCCGTGATAACGATATCCGTTTGAATGATAAACCCGTACGTAAGCACAACGGGTTCGGCGTCGTTGCCGTAAGGGTAAACCGCTACGCGCACTTCCTGCCGTTCCGCGCTCGAAAAGTCGATCGGATCGCTCAGCAGGCGGGCGTAGCAGGTGCTGTACCCGTCAGCCCAATCGGGATTGTCGGTTAAAAATTGAGGAATGCCGTTTACCGTTACAGTCAGGTTTGAAAAAGGATTGTACTCGGCCGTGCCCTGCGGGGCGGTTACGAGCTCCTGCTTGACGGCGGTCTGCACCGTCTTTTCTTCGACGATATAGGTGATCGTCTTTTCCGCGTACTCGAAATCCACCGTGGCGTCCAAGCCCTTGGGCGGTTCGACGTTGTAGGCGATTTGAAGCGTAACTTTATAACTGCCCGCCTTGTCGAAATCCAGCTCGTCAAGCCCCGAGAAGTTGCTTTCGGGAATGACGAGAAAGGGAATTCCGTTGACGATCGCTTTAAAATCTTTGGCAAAGGGATAATTCTTCTTGTCCGTCCCCTTTTGCACCGTGACCGTATCCGAATTTGCGTATTCGAGAATGACGCCGTACTTGATTTCCACCGTCGACTGATATTCCGCGCCGCCGAAGGAAAGCGTGAGCGTGTTGACTCCCACTTTCGTGTAGTCGATGCTCCCCGAAATCATGTCGAGCGTAACGGGAACGGTTTCGTCCCCCCGCTTGACCTCGAACAGCGTGGTGAGGTCGATGTTCTCTCCGTGCGGATAGGTGACGATGTTTTTGGTGGAAACGGTATATCGTTCCTCCTCCACCGCCTTCACGACCGCGCTTCCCGTATAGGTCACACCTTTATAGAAGTAGGAAATGCGGACTTTGTATTCCTTTCCGATTTCCGCAAAAGCGAGCTCTGCGGTATCGATCATACTTTCCGTTACGCGCACCGCCTCTCCGTCTGCATACAGGGAGAACAAATCCGTATAGTCGTAGTCCGCAAGCGCGTTCAACGCGATTTCTTTCACGCGGTAGGAATTTACGATGAGCACGTCCGCTTCCACGACGACCGAAATCGTCTTGCTTGCCCCGCCGTGCGTGACGGTATAGGAATACCTGCCCTCCGACGGCGCAACGTCGGTGCGGATCATTGCGTCGGTGATCGCCGCCTGCACGCCGTCCGTTTTCGCGGTAAAATGCTGTTTAAAATCGTACTCCGAAACCTGCGAAGCGCGCAGGGTGATTATTTCGGTATCCGATTCCACGGAGTAGAGCGTGGCAGTCACAGTCACCGTAACGCTTTTATGCTTCCCCTCGTAACTGCACGTGACGGGATAACTTCCCGCCGTTTCCGAAACGAGGGTGCTGTCTACGTATTCGTTCAAAACTGCTACGCTCACGCCGTCTTTCGTGATTGTGAAGAGGGAGGTGAAATCGTACGATTTCACCTCGGTATCCTTCAAAGTCACGCCGTCCTCCGTCGCAGTGATCACAACGACGGGATCGGCGGGCGTCGGCACGTTAGGGTCGCTGTTTGCAGGCGGATGATCGTCGCCGTTACAGCCCGCCAAAACCAGCGAGCCGAGAACGCATAGAGCCGCAACCGCCTTATACTGTATTTTCATGGATTGATTTCTCCCATACCGCGCCGTTCCGCCTTTCGAAAAGCAAGACGCGTTACGCCTTCAAAGCGTTATAGTCGCTCGTTCTGTAAATATAGATCCAGAAATTCCTCGTGAAATTATTTTCGATGACGACGGTGATCTGCGCGTTGTTGTAAACCAAATAACGGTTCCCGCGTCCGCTTGCGCCACCGCTGACGTCCGTTAACGCCATATTCTTTTGAAGCCCGCACTCTGCAAACGCAGCGTCCGCCGCCGCAACGATTTCGTCGAAATTCGTGATCTGGCTGTTCTCGTCATACTCCGTGCTTCTTGCCGTAATGCTCATCCAACGGTAGAACACGTCGTCGCCGTTCGCGTCTTTTTTGGTATCGTCGTCGCAGAAGGGTCCGCTGATATTATCGCCGAAGATCTTTTGGAACGCCGTGGGCGCAGGTACGTTCGATGCGCTGTTGCCGAAAATGGAGTTGATCGCAACCTGCGCGTTCTCGTCGCGCGAGGTTTCGTTGGCAGACGTACGGAAATACTTCATGGTGTAGAGATTCCACGTAGCCATTGCGCCGCGCTCCTCGTAATTTGCGAACAGCGTAGCCATGTTGATCGTGGTATCGTTCACGTCCATGTAGTTCGTCGTGCAGTAGCCGGCGTACGTACCCTGCGTAAGAGAATAGGGGAATCTCGTAGAAATGAGATGCCCTTCGTCGTCTACGACGATTTCAAAAGAAGAGCTTGCGCCCGCACTTGCCGATTCCGCGTACGAATAATTGGAAACCGACAAAGCGATATCTCTCGTGATCGCCGTTTCCTTCAAACGGAAGGTATAGCGGGTTTTCCCGTTCACGATTCTCGAACCTACGAGTTCGAACACGTTCGCGGAGAAATCGAAATCGGGCAAAATGTTCATCATGCTGCCCTCTACGCGCTTCGTGCCCTTTAATCCGCCCACTTTGTTCCCGCTTGCGTCCTTTACGTCGCGGTTGTATTCGAATTCTTCATAGTAACCGTCGAACTGGCGGTAGCCCGAATACGTGGTACGATAGGTCTTATCGTCCATAGCGTACTGATATTTGCTCGTCTTGGCTATGAGAACCGCGTCCTCCGTCACCCAACCGCGCGCACCGACCGTACCGCTTGCCGAAGTGTTGTCCGCCACCGTGTCGGGCGCTTTGCTCGCACGGGGAGTTGCAACTCTCGCCGCAAGGCTTGCCGCCCCGCCCGCGGACTGATAGGAATAATCGTCGTCGTCCCCGCTGGGAGAGTGCGTCATAACGTCTTCGAGCTGATAGGTATAGCTCTTCGCCGCTTTCATGTTGTTGAGCGCAGCCGTGAGCTTATCCGCGTTTTCGGGCGCTTCGTAGGGCGCGGGCTCTTTCACCGTAGTGGAGCCGATCTCCGTAAATTTCAGCGAAACGACCGTATAACTGATGGCGTCATAGGTAACGACGTTGCCCTGCTGATCGGTCGTCACGCCGTAATAGGTCGCCGTCGTCTGCATATCGATGCCCGTAACTTCCCCGTCCTCCACGGTGAGAACGAGCGTTTTGATCGTTTCTTCGAGCATAGGGGTAAGGGAGTAGGCGAGGTAGGTCATGAGATAGAGCGAATCTACGCTGTTCTCGTCCACCTCGTAGGTGTACTTGGTGAGGTCGTCGGGATCATATGTAAACGCCGAAAGCGGAAGATTTCCGAGATGGTTGAACAGATGCCGTTCTTCCCAAAGCACGGGAATGCTGACGTAGTTCTTCACCGTCGATCTCGAGATCTCGTTATTCTTGTTAACGTAAAGGCGTTCCATTGCATGACCGATCCTGCCTTCTTCGTCCTTCACGTCGTCGGCTTCCCCTCTCACGTAAACGTCGGACATGAGTTCGGTGGAGGGAGTGTTCGCATCGGGCCTATTGCCCCAAGTTCCGCTCCACTTGCCGTCCTCCATCGTCACGACGGAATCGTAATAATTGGTATAGCTGTTGTAGGACTGCTTGGTGTCGATATAATAGTCGGTAACGAGCCCCGTAGCGGTAATGCTCGCATTGCCGATCTTTTCAAGCATCTCCGCCGTAAGATTTCCGTTCGCTCCGCTTTGCTTGGGCGCTTTCACGCGCAACACTTTGGAAGCGGTCACGCTACTGTCTTCAACGGAGGTCGCCGTAACGGTAACGTTCTTGTCGACGAATTCAGGCGCTTTCAAAATGGTAACGACGCCGCCGTCGGTGATGCGCACCACTTCGGGATCGGAAACCGACCAAGTAACGCCCTTATCGGAATTCACGACGGTAGCGGTAAACGTAACGCTCTCGTTTTCCTTGATTTCTTCCGCGCTCGCCTCAACGGTAAGCTGTACCTTCTTAACGGGGTCTTGCGGAATGTTAACGTTGGGATCGTCTTCCGAGGGCTTTTTGGGGTCTTCCCCGCAACCTACTGCACCGAGAAGCAATGCACACGCCAAAGCGGTGACTGCTCCTCCCTTAAAAAACTGCTTGATTTTTCTCATTTTATATACCTCTAAAAATATTTATTCCCGATAAGAGTTTTCGTATGCGGTACTTGTACCGCATACAAGGGGCGCGCCCCTTGCCGATTGCAGATATCCGTTTTTTTAAACGGTTTTTTCGCAACTTATATTTTCCAAACGTAGATCGTGAAGTCCAAGTCCGCGTCGACGACGTTGATCGCGATAGAACCCTTCGTGTAAATACCGTCTTTATCTTTTTGGAAGCCTTCCTTGATCAGCAATGCGTGAAGCGATCTGATGGACGATTCGATGGAATAATCTACGTCGAGCGGAACGTCGTAATAGAATGCGACCGTATGGCGGTTAACGCCGTTTACGACGCGGAAGGTTTCCATTCCGAAGCCGTAGGTGTCGCCGAGCGCATCCCCGAAGAAGGGAAGCTTTTCCGCGATCGCTTCGTCGGAGAAGAACTCTTTTAAGAAATCGAGCGCATTCACTTCGATCTCTTGTTCCGACGCCGTCGTCGCCTGAATGGTCAAGTCCGCCCAGCTTGCGGGAATCGCACGGGGAGGCATTTCGGCAAGCGCCGCTTGGACCTCGGCGGGCGTTTTCGCTTTATTGAAATCACCGTAGGCAATTTCGATGACGCCGTACAGATAACCGAGATAATAGTAGAAGCCCGATTCTACAATGTAGCCGTCCTTTACGACTACATAAGGCGTGAAGGAGGAAGTCGCAGAAGTCTGTCCCTCCGCCGCAAACAGTCCGTAAAGCGCGACGTCGTTTCCCAAACCGTAGTAGAACGTGGAAGCGACCGCCATCATGGGCGTATCGACGTAGTAGGTCGTCGTGCCGTTGTCGGGATCTTCGTAAATCTTGTTGAAGATTTCCGCCGCAAACGCAAACGAAGGTTTTGCCGTTTTGAAATCGCCCGTGAACGCGCGGCTCGCGCTGTACTCGGGAGCGGAAGCGTCGTAGGAATTATACAAATTCTCGCCGACCTTCACGTATCCGTAGTCCTGACCGGTAAAGTCGCGGTTGCCCTGTCCCACGCCCGCCGTTTCCCCCGTCACCCTGAAAGGGCGGAAGTGACAGACGTCGTTTGTGACCGTTTCTTCGAAACCGTTTAACGTATATCCCTGCGTCATGGAGCTCGCGCCGATGTTCAGGAAATCGACGGTATAGCTTTCGAGCGAATGCATATTTTCGATCGCCTCGGCAAGCTTATCGTGCTTTTCGTTGTGTTGATATTTCGAAACGGTGGGGACTTCTACGTCCTCCCCCGCGTTGACGACCACCGTAAGCTCTTGGCGGGCAACGTACTGTTGAACGATGGTATAATCGTCCTCCGCCTCCGAATAGATGCCTGCGATCTCGTCCTCTTCCACGATGAGCGCCAAATTCTTCGGAACGAAATCATAAGGATTGGCGGAAGCGATCATGCGCTGTACGAGCGTGGGATCGCTCCCCTTGTACTCGTAACGCCAAGTCGTTTCGTTAAACGGGAAGTCGGAAACTTTCAAGCCTATAAAGTTATTGTACAGTCCCGATTTTTCCCAGCTCACTTCGTTACCGTCGTCATCGAGCATGGGCGCGTACTCCTCGTCGTTCATAAAGCTCACGCTCACTTGGCTCGCAACGCCGTTGTTGTTCTTGTAATAGAGCCCCGAAGAAATGCCCGTGCTCACGTTCTCGTAGCGGGTGTACCAATTCGTACCGTCCATCGCCGTTAAAACGTCGGAGCTGAAACTGCGGTAAAAATCGTTTGTAATGCCGAAGTTGTACAAATTGATGGTCAGATAACCTTCAAAAGAAATTTTGTTTGTTTGAAGTTTATCAAGCATTGCCTGCGTGAGAACGGGCTTTGCTGTAACCGTGAGCTGTTTGGATGCGGAAACCGTTCCGTCGGCGACGCTCGTCGCCGTAACGGTGATGATCTTATCGCCCGTCACCTCTTTTGCGGTGACAAGCCCGTTCTCGTCGACCGTAGCGAACTCGCCGCCCTTGGTAATTTCCCAGCGAACCTTTTTGTCTTCCGAGCCCGTCACCTTCGCCGTAAGTTGAAGGGTTTTTCCGCTACGGACGTCGGTGCCGCCCTCGATGCCGATGGTTACGACGTGCTTGTTAAAGACGACGGTTTGAGAGGGAGCGGAATCGTTATAGTTCTCGGCGCGAGCCACGACGAAAACTTGGTAGTCCACCGTGAGCGAATCCAAATAGATGTATGTATTTCTCGTCGTCTGCTCCACGCCGTTTACGGAAACGACGTATTCCGTCGCGTTCGCCACGGCGTCCCAGCGAACGATACCCGTACTGCCCGCCTCGGTAATATTCACGTTCGTAGGCGCGGTAAGCGTTTCTACGACCGCGGACGGGTCGTCGACGTCGGGCGGTGCGGGATTGTTTTTTTCATCGTTGCACGCCGCGAGCGTAAAAATCATTCCGCAGGCAAGCGCAAGGCTTATAAACTTTTTCATTCTTTATCTCCTCCTTTACGTTTGCTAAGAGCGACGATCACGCCGACCGTAAAGATGATCGCGACCGTGACTGCAATACCGACGCTGCCCGCAATCCCGATAGAGCTATTGCAACCGCAACCCGTTTTCGCGGGTTCTTCGCCGGAAGGCGCCTTGTAACCGCATACCGAACAGGAGCCGTCTTTGCCGTTCGTGTCGTGCGCGCCCGCGTCTTTCTTTTCGTCCGCATGCCCGCAGGTGGAAGCATGATAGTGCTCTGTTTCCGTAATCGTCCACTCGCTCGAATAGGTGTGCTCGTGCGCGGGAGGCTCGGGCGTTACGCTGACCTCGCCTTTCAGATCGTCAAGCGTCTTTTTCGCGGAGGTGACGGTATCCACCATCGCCTGCCATTCCTCTTGCGTATAGCCGTATTCAGTCGCGTCCTGCTTAATTGCGTTGAGCGCGACAATCGCGTTATTGATGAGCTTTTCGTCCGCAAGCGTAACTCTCTCGATCTTCGCGATCTCCTCGGCGTAATTGAGGAACGCGGATAGGTTCGCGTCCTTTGCAACGTAGTCGCTTCGGATCGCATCCTCCACTTTTCCGAAATATCCCTGATATACGATGGAATCGTAACCGACGATATCTTCGTTCGCGGGAAGTATCATCGTAACGGGCTTCTTCTTGCCGAGCATATCGATAAAGTTAAAATAGTGCAATTCGTTGCCGAACAAACCGAACTGATTGTGAAGCAGATCGTAACCGGGGTCGGTCGGCGACAGCGTCGCGTCTTTTTCGTAAGTCGTTTCCATTGCAGGAGCCGTAAACGAATTGAACTGCACCGATTTAAGTTTCTTGTAGCCGTAGAACGCATACCCGCCGATAAGCTTCAAGGAATCGGGAAGAACGATTGCCGTCACGTTGGTGTTCGCGTTGCCGGCGTAGAAAGCGATCGCAACAGTTCCCTCCGCGACGGTGAGCGTCTGCTCGTTCATGCCCGCAGGCACGGAATGAAGCTGCCATTTCCCGTTGGGAAGCTTGGTGTAAAGCAGTCCGTCCTCCACGCGAGCATTGTTGCCGATTTCGCCGTCCGCCGTTTTTCCTCCGTCTTTCGTCGTATAGAAAGAGGTCAGATTGTTACAGCCGTTGAACGCGGTGATGCCGACCGATTTGAGCACGTCCGCAAAGACGAATTCGCTCAAATTACGATTGTTTTGAAACGCCGCGATGCCGATTTCCTGCAACGCGTTCGCTTCGAAGCCGAGAAGGTTCGCGCCTTGGAACGCGTAATCTCCCGCCTTAACGAGATTGTTCGCCGTAAGCTTGCCCGTGACCGCGGAGCTTGCAAACGCCCCGAAGCCCACTTCTTTCAGGGAAGAAATATCGACGTTTTGAAGCGACTCCGCCGAGGTGAACGCATAATCGCCGATGAACTCGACGTTGCCGAGGTTGACCGCTCTGAGCGACTCGCAACCGTAGAACCAATATCCGCCCACCTTCGTCAAGTTGTCGGGCAAGACCGCCGACTGCAAATTGACGCAATAAGCGAAGAGATAATCACCGATCTTTTCGAGGGAAGCGGGCAGGGTTACGGAGGTCAACTGCTCGCAACCCAAAAATACGCCGTCGCCCATTTCTTTGAGCGTTTCGGGCAAGACGATCGTTTGGATCGCGGGAGCCGAACCGCCCGTTTGCGCATAGCGCGCGAACGCGCCTTCGCCTAATTTTACGATCTTGGGAAGAAGCACGGCTTCGATCGCTCCGCAATCCGCAAACGCGTAATCGCCGACCTCCGTTACCTCAGCCAAGTTGATTTTCGTGTCGAAGCCCTTCAAGGAAGTGCAACCGTAGAAGGCTTCCCGCTCGATCGAGCCGTCCACCTTCGTAAAGTCGAGCGTGACGAGCGCGCTGTCGCCCGAGAAGCAGGCTTCGCCGAAATGCACTCCGCCCGCGCCCGGCATCGTTACCTCGGTGAGCGCCTTGCAGTTTTGGAACGCGCCCAACCCGAAGGAGGAATTTGCGCCGACCGTGACCGTAACTAACTTCGACTGGAAGAACGCGCCTTCGCCGAATTCGGCGTTGTCGCTCAGCACGGCGTTTTTCAACCCGCTGTTGGCGAACGCGTAATCCCCTACCGATTTCAAAGCGCTAAGGTCTGCCGTTTCGAGCTTGACCGCGCCGTTGAACGCGTGAATACCGATTCTCTTCACTCCGCCCTCGGGGAAATTTACAACCGTCAGCTCTTCGCAGTTTGCAAAAGCATAGTCGCCGATTTCCGTTTCCGCGCCCTCGATCGTGAGCGATTTGATCTTCGCTCCGCCGAACGCGCTCGCGCCGACTTTCTTGTATGCAGAGCCGATCGTAAGATTTTCGGGCAGATCCGCGATAGCCGCAAAGACGATCGTTTCTCCGCTCGCGTCGAGCAGGAATTTTCCGTCCGCGCCCGTCTTGTATGCTTTATTGCCCGCCGCCACTTCGAAGGCGGAAACCTCCGTACCGCGGAACACCGACCCCGTAATGCCGTTCAATACGGTGTTTGCGCCGAGTTTGACGGTTGCAAGCTGGTTGCAGTCCATAAACGCGTAGTTGCCGATATCCACCTCGCTGTCGGGCAGCGTGATCTCGGTGAGCGCGCCGCAAGCGTAAAACGCCTGTTCGCCGAGGTTGCCGACGCCTTTCATCGTAACGGACGCAAGCTTTCCGCTCTCGCAGAACGCGCCGTAACCGACGGTAACGACGTCGTTATGAAGCGTCACCCGCGTGAGTTCGGTACACTGCGCGAAGCAGAAACGCGGAATTTCGATTCTCTCGTACAGATCGACCGTCTTGATACCCGAACGAGCGAACATACTCCGAGAAAGTTTGGTGTTTTCGGTAAACGTAACGTTTGCAAGCGAGGTGCAACCCTCGAATGCCGCTTCGCCCGTGTTACGCAGGGCGGTCAAGTCCACCGCCGAGAGCGAAAGACAGCCTTTGAAACCGTTCCTCCCGATCGAATAAGTCTTGGCGAGATCGATATTGTCGAGCGCCTTGCAACCGTTAAACGCATTCGCGCCGATCGCTTGAACTTTATCGAGGTTGATGCTTGCAAGCTTTTCGTCCTGATAAAAGGCGAACTCGCGGATAAACTTTACGGAAGAGGGAAGCACCACCTCTTCGAGCCCGTAGCAGTTGTAGAAGGCATACTTTTGTACCTCTTCCACGCCTTCGGGAATGATGATCTTCGTCACCGTAGTGTTGCTTTGGGGGATCTTGTTCGCATCCAAATCGTCCTCGGGAACGTCGATCGTCCTGTCGATTTCGTAAAGGCAGAACGCATAGGGCCCTACGTACAAGATGCCCTCGTCGTCTGGAATTTCCACCACGCCGCCCAAGCCCTTGTATGCTACAAGCATGCGGTTCTCGATAATAAATTCACTGTTTACCGTTAAGGTGAGCCTCGCCATGATGTTGGAGCCGTCCACGCGAAGGGTGATCGTCGCAGCGCCCTTCTTCATGGCGTTTACGACGCCGTCCTCGCTGACGGTCGCCACGTTGGGGTCGGAGGAAACATAGTGAAGCTTACCTTTATAGTTCCCCTCCGCATACCAAGGCTGTAAATCGTAGTGAAGCTTGATGCTCTCGCCGGGGTACATGCTTACGCGCGAACCAAGACTGGAAAGGAATATTCTCGAGCCCGCCGAGCCGATGTCGCTCGTCTGCCCCGCACGGGCGAAGGCGGCGATCGTTTCGAAATAATCAAACCGCAACGATTCGAGCTTTGCGTCCGAAACGTCGTCTTGATGGTTGGCGGAAAGCGTTGTTGCCGTCCTCCCCCCTTCCGTTTGTTGCGAAGCGGTTTCTTCGCGTTTTACTACGTTGATGAGAAGAGATGCTTTGCGCAGATTCATCTGTTCCAACACGCTGATCGTGGAACGTCCTGCCGAAACACCGCGCACCTGTCCCTGCTCTACGAGAGCAACCTTTTCGTTGGAAGACTGCCAAACGAGATGTTTAAGATAGTCTTTGTTACTGTCTACCGTCTGATCGCTCGTGGCGAGATATGCGGTCAAGTCCACCACCTCGTCCTCGTAAATGGTGAGAATGGTGAGCGTGCTGCCGTCCGTTTCTCCGTTGCGGGTGAACTTAAATTCGCCGCGCGTGCCGGGAAGCTGGCAAAGATACAAATTGGAGTTGAGCGCGTAGTCTTCGACCATGAACGCAAGCGAGCTCGTAATAAGCGCGTCGCTCTTGATATCGTCCAAGAAATCGGTAATCTCGATGCGCACCTTGTTGTCCTTGCCCATATCGCTGTACACGGGTATGGGATGATTGGTCAGAGTCGTGTATTCGGAGGACGAATTGAACATGACGGGCGTGATCGCCTGTACATAATGATTGTCGTACACCGTAAGGTTGATATAGTACCGATCCTTTTTCAGGGTGCGGTCGTAAACCTTTTCGTAGGTTGCCTCTTTGATGACGGGCGCCTCGTTATCGAAGCGGAAATCGAACGCAAACGTGTTTCTCACGTTGGTGTATTTCCCGCCGTCCTCGCCGTAATCAAGCGTAGCGGCGAGCTTAAACTCGTAAGAACGGTTGTTGACGAAATCGAAATCTCGCGCTCTCCAATTGATATATTCGTAATAGGGAATGGGAGTTCCGCCCAAGGAATACGCCTTGTTGCCGTTATAATCGACGAATTCCTTCACCACTTCGCCCGTTACCTTGTCGGTGATCGTGTAGGTAACGGTCTTGGCGCAGCGGAGAAGTCCGCCGTAGATCGCCGCGAAACCATCGATTGCCGCAAACTGGTCGGAAACGGCAATGTGTTCTTCCGTTGCGGGAATGGGATCGTAACCGTCGTCCATATCGTAAAGATAACTACCGAGCGGAATAATGTAGTTGTAGAAATAAGAACCGTAGGGCGTCGTCGCGAAATAGTCCGCTTTCAGCTTATCCTCGTCGTCGATCGAGCCGTCGTGCGCTTCCGACTCTACCTCGTAAAAGGTCTTGTCGAACATGGGCGCCTGCGTCCAATCGCCGTAAAAAGCAAGGAACGGGATATTCAAATCGATATCGCTTTCTTCGACCGCTTGCAATTTCACGAAACCCTCCACGTACATACCGTAAGGGAAGAGCGAATCGATCAGCTTTTTGTCCGCGTCCGTTAAGGTGTAAGTGACTTTCACCTTCGCGGTAGCGTTAGCGTTTACGGTAACGGTGTCGCCCGAGAGCGTGCCTCCCTCCGTAACGACCGCCTGCATTTTACCGCCGAGGAGCTGTCCTTTTTCCGCAACGTACTCTTTGTCGGAAGAGGATACCGTTTCGGTCATGCCGACGACGGAGAGCTTATAGCTAAGCTCGCTTCCCGTCACGTTCACCACGTTGAACTCCATTTCGTACACGCCGTTGCGTTCGGGATCGTCGCCGAGCTCGATCTTGGTGCGGTCCTTCCCGTCTACCGACAGGTACGCCTTGGTATTCACTACGTTGTAAAGGCTTGCAAGTCCCGCGCCCTGCTTACGGGGAGAATAGGGGTTGCCCTCTTCGTTGAGTACGATCGTCGCCGTGGACATCAGCATCTGATTGCACAGCTTTACGATTTTCTGAGGGGCATAGTCGGGATATTTTTCTTTTAAGAACTGACGGATAAGCACCACGACGCCGCAGAGGTTGGGGGTAGCCATGGAAGTACCGCTCAGCTCGTCGTATTCACCGCCGGGAACGGACGACTTGATCGTACCGCCGTGCGCCGTAATCTCTGGTTTGAGCTCCAAGTTGGGGGAAGGTCCCCAGCTCGAAAAGTCGGACATGAAAGGCCCCGCCTTGCTCTTGACGTCCACCATCAACGTGCCCGTGTCGTGCGCGGCAAGCAATGTGCCCTTTTCCTTGGTAATGGAAACGCAGGGAATGTGGTCGGTTTTTCCCATAGACATGGAGATATCGCCTTCCACGTTGTTATAGATGATGCACGCGACCGCGCCGTTGAGCTTCGCCTGCAACGCTTTATCTTCGAACGTGTTGTCGCCGCGCTTTACAAGCGCGATCTTGCCGTGCACGTCAACGCCCGAATAGTTGATTTGTTTTCCGTAACCGGGAATCGTAACGTACTCGAATTCCTTACTGCCGTCTTCGAGCTTACCCGCCGCTTCGAGCTCGGCAACGAAATCGTTCGGCTTGCCCGTAATGGAACTCGATTCCGTGAAGAAGATAACGTCCTTCCCGTTCGCAACGAGGTAACTGCTCTTTACACCGCTGATGGAAGCGACGGAGAGCGAAGCCGCATAGGTGGAGGGTGAGCCTACCGTGCCCGAATCGGGATTGGTCACTTTGTTGGTGTTGCCCTGTTCTCCGCCGAACGCGGAGCTGTAACTGTTGCTCGCCGCCGTTAAAAGGCTCACGCCGCTCTCGCCCAGCTTGTCGTACACTTCGTTGATTTTGTTGCCGTCCTCTTCGCGCGCGAATCCGCAGGAAGAGCCGAGCGACATATTGATCGCGTCTACGCCGAGCGTGACCGAATCTTCGAGCGCCGCCAAAATGCATTCCGTTCTCGCACCGTCGTCGAGGTCGGGGAACACCTTCATAAGCACGAGCTGCGTATCGATCGCAACGCCCGTGATCACGTCGTCCTTCCCGCCGATGATGCCCGCCACGTGAGTGCCGTGCTCGGAATCGTAAGGGAACACGTCGTCGTCTTTATCCGCATAATCGTAAGCGTAAGGAATTTTTCTGCTGTACCAAACGTCCGTCATTTCCAGCCCCTGCGTCGTCGTAGAGGCGTTCATGCGGGGCAGGGTTTCCGAAACGCTCTGCTGAGTGACAAGCAGCTCGCCTTCTGGTTGACGGGCAAACACGGAGTGCGAGCAATCGAAGCCCGAGTCGAGCACGGCGACCGCCGTTCTCTTCCCCGTGAAGCTGACGCTGCCCGAATTGAAAATACCCGTGTCGTACACGTCAACGTCGTTGACGATACTTGACGCGCCTTCGCGCTCCGCCGTTTTTACGCGGTTGAACGTATCGGAAAGGGACACGCTCTTAACGCCCGCGATTTTCTTAATATCGTCGAGCTTGCCGTATTGCGTGGAAACGGCGATACCGTTCATAACGGTGGTAAAACGGTTCTCCACGCCCGTGATGAGATCGTTTCTCGTGAGCTCCGAAATGAGCGCGTTTTGCAACATCTGCTGGCGCTTCGCCTGCGCCGCGCCCTCGCCCAACGCATAGTCGCGAAGGGTAACGCTGACGTCCTCTTTTTCGAGATAGTCGTCGATTACGGCGTTCTCCTGCAAGGTGACGATCGCGACGACCGCGTCGCTGTCCTTGTACCCTCCGTTTTCTTTGAGATACTCCGCCTTAATGCGCGCGAGCTGTTGCTCCTGCGTAAATTTAGCGTCGCTCTGTATAAGCTCGATTTGTTGCGACTCCGCGCCTTGATTTTTTTCCAGCGTTTCGTCCTCGGGCGCTACTGCGCAAGCAACGCAGCTTGCCGTCATTGCAAGCGCCATACAAACGGAAATAACTGTCTTTCGCATGATAACTCCTTAATTCCTAAATTCCTATGAATGTTCTTTCTGAAATAGTCTTACCTTTAATTTTTGCCTTTTGACCGTTTTTATTTCAGCCATAGGTATATCAATAATGCGGCGACGGTAAAACAGAGCAATACGCCGAGAAAAATTGGGAAATAGCAGGCAAAAGCCGCTTTGATCGCCGCGCGCCGTTCCTTGCGCGTAAGACCCACCTTTTCGCCCTTGGGCGGACGGTTTCCCACGTTCTCCATATTATAAACGGTATGCCCGTCGTCTACATATTTAATCTTTTTTTTCTTCCGCTTCCGCGCTTTGGGCTTCGGCGGTTCCGCCGTCGCCTGCTCCGCCATCTGCGGCTCCGCTTGCTCCTGCGGATTTTTTAACTTTTCTTCTTCTTCCATTCTTGGTATCAAGCGCCTCCAACTCCGCGGCTATCCGTCTTTCCTCTTCCATTCTGTCGTACTCCTCGTCGTAAACGGCGAGATTGTCCATGACTTCTTTATTATACAGGTGACAGGCGACGAAATGCCCTTCTTTCGCTTCGACGTATTCGGGCTGTTTGAACTTGCAGACCTTCATACAATGCGCGCAACGGGTATGGAATTTGCACCCTGCGGGCGGGTTGGCGGGCGACGGAATATCTCCCTCCAAAATAATGCGGTTCATCTTGACCGTGGGATTTGGAACGGGCACGGCGGAGAAAAGCGCTTTCGTGTAAGGGTGCAGAGGATTGTTGAACAGATCCTCCGTTTCGCTTTGCTCCATGGCGTTGCCGAGATACATGACGAGAATTTGATCCGTGATGTACTTAACGACGGATAAATCGTGCGAGATGAAAACGTAAGTGAGCCCGATACTCCGTTGCAGATCCTTTAAAAGGTTGATGATCTGCGCCTGAATGGAAACGTCGAGCGCGCTCACGGGCTCGTCGCAAATGACGAGCTTGGGCTTTACGGCAAGCGCGCGCGCAATGCAGATACGCTGACGCTGTCCGCCCGAGAATTCGTGGGGATAGCGGTCGTAATACTGCGGTTGCAAACCGCACTGCTTCATGATGTCGATAACGTAATTATAGACCTCGTTCTTGGGTACGATCTTGTGAACGCGCACAGGCTCGGCGATGATGCTTCCCACCGTCATTCTCGGCGGAAGGCTGGAATACGGGTCTTGAAAAATGAGCTGAATGTCCGTGCGGTACTTCATCATCTGCTTCTTTTTAAGATGCGTGATGTCCTCGCCCATAAAGACGATTTTTCCGCCGTCCGACTCGTGAAGCCGAAGCACGGTACGCCCGAGGGTGGTTTTGCCGCAGCCCGATTCCCCCACGACGCCGATCGTCGTTCCCTTTTTCACGGAAAAGCTCACGTCGTCCACCGCTTTGAGGTAGGTCGTCGTGCTCCACTTGATTTTCTCCGTTTCAACGGGTTTATCCTTGTTGAACAGGTGAACGATCCGCTCCTTGATCGCCTTCGCAGGCGCGACGATATGAAGTTTTTTCGAGATAGGGAAGTACTTTTTCAAGCCCTCCACTCTGAGAAGCGCGTCCTCCTCCGCGGGAGTCGCATTCTCTTCATTGATAATCATTTCTTCCATAAATCGGCTCACTCTTTTGCGTAAAGGTAGCACGCCACCGAATGGGTGGGGCTGACCTGTACCGTTTGGGGATACTCGCCCGCGCACGCTTTGGTGCAGCGGTTACAGCGGTTTTTGAAATAACAGGCGTTGGGCAAGTTGATGGGATTGGGCACCTGCCCGGGAATGGAATAGAGCGGTTCGTTCGCGTCCGAATCGAGGAGCGGTTTGCTCTTTTGCAAGCCCACCGTATAGGGATGCAGGGGATTTAAGAAAATATCCTGCACCGTGCCCCGCTCGATGACCCGCCCTGCGTACATGACGACTACTTCGTCCGCCATTTCCGCGATCACGCCCAAATCGTGCGTGATAAGCATGACCGAACAGCCCTCTTGCTTTTGCAGTTCGCGCAGAAGCTCCAAAATCTGCGCCTGAATGGTAACGTCGAGCGCGGTCGTCGGCTCGTCGGCAATAATGAGCTTGGGCTTGCCCGCGATCGCCATAGCGATCATGACGCGCTGGCGCATTCCTCCCGATAGTTCGTGCGGATAACTCTTATACACGTGCTCGGGCATGGAAATGCCCACCTTTTTCAAGAGCTCGATACTGTACGCCTTCGCCGCCTCCTTGCTCATGTCGGGCGAGTGGACGAAGGACACTTCGTCGAGCTGGAATCCGATCGTAAACACGGGATTTAAGCTCGTCATGGGCTCTTGGAAAATCATGGTAATGTCTTTCCCGCGGATCTTGTACATTTCGCGGGTGGGCATCTTCACGATATCGTAGGCAAGTTTTTTGCCTTCCTCGTTGGTACCCAAATCGTCGGAATTAAAGCGGATTTCCCCCGCCACGGTCTGTCCTTGGGGCGCCTGCACGAGTTGCATGATAGAAAGCGAAGTAACGCTCTTACCGCAACCTGATTCCCCCACGACGCCGACGATCTTATTTTTGGGGATATCGAAGGAAACGCCGTTGACCGACATGACCGTGCCCGTGTCCGTAAAGAAACAGGTCTTTAAGCCGTCGATTTCAATGATGTTGTTCTCGTCGCGCATGACGCCGGTAAACTCCTCTTGGGTGAGTTTGCGCCGTTTTTGCGCCTCATAGTAGCGCATTTGCTTGACGTTATATTTGATGATCTTGCGCGATTCTTTCAGCGAGATATAATTTGTATTTTTCTTGGGTTTCATACGCTATTTCCTCGCCTTGGGATCCATTGCGTCCCGCAATCCGTCGCCGACGAAGTTGAACCCGAGCACGGCGATGACGATGAGGAAGCCCGCGGGCAACCAAACGTTGGGGTGATATTGCATGATCATGGGGTCGTTCACGAGCGCGATCATCGACCCCCACGCCGCCTTGGGGAACTTTACGCCGAGCCCCAAATAGGACAGGGTGGATTCGTACAAAATAACGCTGCCTAAGCCAAGAGTCATGGAAACGATAAGCTGGGGCATTACGTTGGGAATGAGGTGTTTGAAAATCTTCCGCCAAGTGGGAAGCCCCATGACCTCCGTCGCCGTGATGTATTCCTGTTCTCTGAGGGACAAAATCTGTCCGCGCACCATTCGCGCGACGCCGCTCCAACTGAATATCGTGATGATGACCATGAGCACGTATATTTGCTGGTCGGCGCTGAGCTCCCATGAGTCGATCACCGAAGAGGCGATGAGCAATATGGGCAGCGTCGGAATACAGCTGAATATATCGACGATACGCATGATGATCTGATCGACCCAGCCGCCGAAATAGCCCGCCAAGCCCCCCAAAATAATGCCGATGACCGTTTCCAAAATGACGACGATAAAGCCGATCATGAGCGAGATACGCCCGCCGTACATAAGACGGACGAACACGTCCATCGCCTTGTCGTCAGTCCCCAAAAGATGCTTTGAGGAAGGATTTGCGTAAGTGTTGGTACTGCTCTGGTGTTCGAGCACCTCGACAACGGTAATCTCCTCGCCGTTCTCGTCGCGGTAGGAGTAGCTCTCCTGCACGATGCTCGTCGTAGGGGTCAGATCCTGCTCTTCCTCCCCCCACGCCCGATACACGACGGGACCGAAAAAGGAAAAGATGAACAAAAACGCGATCATGACAAGCCCGACGATGGAGAGCTTGGAGCGGAAGAACCTGCGCATGACGAGGCGGAGCGGGCTCATTTCCTTATAGGTAGCCTCTTCTTCCCCCGCTTCCGCCGTTTCGGCAACTACTGCTTCAACGGCTTGGGTAACTTCCGTTTTGACGGCTTCCGCTTTGGAGATATCCGTTTCGACGGTTTCCGCCTTGTTCTCTTCGGAGGCGGTATGGAGTTTTTCGTCTAATTCATGACCTTCGTTCATACCTGCCACCTCATCTCCCGAGCTTGACGCGCGGATCTACCACTGCGTACATCAAATCGGAAAAAAGCGTTCCGATTACCGTTAAAATTGCCAAAAACATATTGTAACCCATGACGAAAGGAATGTCGCCTACGAGCAACGCCTGATACGCCATGTTCCCGATCCCCGGAATGCCGAACACCTGCTCGGTGATCATCATACCGCCGAAAAGTCCGGGGATGATGCCCGCCAAGAGGGTCGCCAAAGGAATGAGGGTATTGCGGAAAGCGTGCTTGTAGATGACCGTTTTTTCCGAAAGCCCCTTTGCGCGCGCCGTACGGATATAGTCGGCGTTGAGCACTTCGAGGGTGTTCGTACGGGTGTAACGCATGAGCCCGCCGAGGGAGAGAATGACCGTTACCGTAATGGGGAGGATCATGTGGTGAATGATGTCCCCGAGTTTTGCCATCTGCCCCACGAAGGTGTTCGCATAAGTCGTGCTCGTATCCACCAATCCGCTTACGGGAAGCCAACCCAAATCGACCGCAAACAGCTTGATGACGATCGCGCCGAAGAAATAAGTCGGCAGGGACAACCCGATCATGGTAAACACGGTTACTGTGTAGTCCCTTGCGGAATATTGGTGCGTCGCGCTCGAAATGCCGAGCGGGATCGCGATCAGGAACTGCAAAACGGTGGCGACCAACGCGATCGCGAAGGATACCCACATATTCTTTGCAATCACTTCCGTAACGGGAAGCTGATATTTGAAGGAATTTCCGAGTTCGCCTTTGAGCATATTGCCGAGCCAGCCGAAATATCCCGAAATGATACTGCCGTCAAGCCCGTACAGTTTTAAAAGGTTATCGTAGTCCTCTTGCTTAATTTCACCGAGATTGATCTTTTCCTGATAGGTCTGCTGAATATAGTTCATCGGCATAAGACGCACCAGAGTATATATGATCAATGAAACGCCGAGAAGAACTATGATAGAAATTCCCAACCGTTTTAAGATATACTTTACCATAAGTTATCCTGCGCGTTAATTATTTTTCCGTAATAAGGGAAAGGAGGTGCATATCGCTCGTAAGTCCCTTGTAGGACGAAGTGTCTTGGTTGAACGTCGTTTCGTCGATTCTCGTCTTGTCGTAAGCAAACAAGTCGTCGCGCTGGTAGGTGGGAAGCTCCACCGCAAGCTGCATCACGAGATCGAGCGCCTTGGAGTACATTTCGGCGCGGTCTTTCTGATCGTTGGTGGTACGCGCTCTCTCGATCCAATCGGAAAGCTCGTCTACGATCGCGACTTCCGTGTCGTAACGTCCGCCCGCGTTGAGAATGATTTGAGGATAGCCCCAGTTGTTAACCGAAGAAGCCTTGGATTCCTTATGGTAAACCTGATACATGTCGGGGTCGATCGTCGAGCCCCAAGCCGCCGCCCATACCGTCAAATCGCCGGTGGAAAGCTTTCTCAAAGCGTTGGAATCGGGCGTAACGTTGATTTGGAATCCCACTTCGTTGAGGAAGTTACCCGCCTGGAAGAGCGCCGTCCATGCGGGGTGGTCGTTGCCCTCGCCCGCGATCGTGAAGGTGTATTTACAGGTATTGGAACCCTTCGCGTAGATCCCGCTCGCATTGGGCGTGTATCCCGCGACGTCCTCTACAAGGTGCTTGATGAATTCCTGCTGTTCTTCTTTGGTGAACGTGTCGCCCGCCTTCTTACCCTTTTTGTTTACAAATTCCTTATATTGAGGATCGACTACGTTGAGGTTTGCGGGTACGGGACCGCCGATAAACGGATAGTAAGCGGTGCAGCCGTCGGGGTACGCCCAGCTTGCCGTAGACATGGAGCGGTGGATCTGCGTCGCGCCCGTCTTGTAATACTCTACGCAAAGCTGCGTGTTGATGCTGTACATGATTGCCTGACGAACGGCGAGCGCGGGTACTTTACCTGCGTTGATCCCGATATAGCCGTAACCGGAAGTGGTGATCGACTTATGCGCCAAATTGGAATATCCTTCGATCTGCTGAATGGTTTCGGGCTTAGCGTTGGGCTCCGCAAAGTCCACGTCGCCCGCATAGAGGTTGTTGAGCATGGAGGTGGAGGTAACGACGACGAAATTCACCTTCTTGATCTTAGCGGGCCCCATCAAATAATTAGGGTTGCGCTCGAAGTAGATGACGCGGTTGCTGTAAAAGTCGGTGGCCTTTACGTTATCCGTACCGCCGCTCGACTTTGACGCCATGTAAGGCCCTGCGCCGACGGGCACGCCCAGCTTATCGCGGTTCTTTACGACGTTCGTCATGAAGGACTGCGTTCCCCACTCCACGCCGAAGTGCTCCACGTAGTCGAACGCGTCGATGTGCGCTTTGTCCGAATAGTAGCTCATCGGGGCTACGGGAATGGCGAAGTTCCAAATCGCCTTAGGGTCGATGTTGTTGATGGTGATGCTGAGCACCTCGTTGCCCGCGGTGACTGTGCCGTCCGCCGCGTATTCGGGCTTGTCGTAGGTGACGCCGTTCACCTTTACGCTGTTGTCGCCGCCGCGCTCCGTACCGCCGTTTGCGAACTTGATGCCCGTAATGTTCTTATAGGTCTTATCGGGATTCGCCTGATTGTACGCTTCGAGCTCCGCTTTGGCAAGGAAATCGCTCAGCGTGACCGCCGTGTTCCAATACTGCACGACCTCTGCGATATCGTAAGGGATTTTATCCGTGATGATGGCGTTGATCGCCTTATCCTTGTCCCACTTCGAAGGATCTTTGAAATCGCCGAGATTGTTGGTGAGCGCGGATTCGAGCTTGCCGTCCCGCTTGTTCCAAGTGATATAGCCTTCGTTGTAGAGGAAGGATTCCACGTCGGTCGTGAAAAGTCCCTCGTACACCTTGCCGTCCCTGTCCGTAAATTTGGTGTCCTCGTAGGTGTTGAGGTTCGCCGAGTAGTCCGCTTCGAGCTCCTCCTTGAAGAGCTGCAACGCCTTATCGAAGTCGGCGACCAAATGCGGGTAAATGCCCGCGTCCTGCTTGGCTTGCAAATATTCTTTGAAATCCGCCGTATTCATCAGCTCGTCGGCGTGCTCGTCGAAGATCTCGTCCGCCATCGACACGAGCGCGTTGATTCTCGCGTCCGCCGCGATTTCGAACTTCTGCATGAAGGCTTCCTGCTCCTTCTCGTCGGCGGCCTGCGTGCGGTATTCTTTGAGTCCCACGATGTCGGTGGAATAAATGGTGCTCGAACCCGTATAGGCAATGTCGAGATAGACGTAGAAGTTGAAGAGCACGTCCTTCATGGTGAGGGGGGTGCCGTCGGAGAACTTCACGTTATTTTTGAGCACGAAGCGATATTCCGTCTTCAAGTCGACGTCCTCGACGCCCGTCTGAATGATCTCCATATCCTTCACGACGCACGCCTCGTCGTCGCCGTAAGCGGGATTGCCCGCCGCGTCGTTCGCGAGCATGGAAAGCTGCGTCATGCCGACGATGTTGCTATCCGTCGCCGAGGTCGAGAAGAAGGGATTGAACACTCCGTCTACGTCCAAGGTCGTGAACCGAAGGGGATCGGTTTCGTTGTTGTAATACTTCTTGTTGCCGTCCTCGTCGGGCTTGCAGGCAACCGCACTCAGCGCCATGCTCCCCGCAAGAACTCCTACCGTAATTGCTTTCGCGAATTTTTTCATCTCTGAATTTCTCCTTCCTATTTTTCGGTATTAAATATTTCTTTTTTTGTTTCGAAGCGTTATTCCGCGTCCGTCCTGTCGTCCACCGTAACGGTCACGTTCTCAAACGTGCTCTCCCGCTCGAAGTAGTACGCCTTGTCGTTCACCAAAACGAGCCTGTCGGGATCGTTCTTGATGGTTGCGGGCAGCTGCGACACCGTATAAACGGGTTTTACCGTCACCCCGCTCACACTGCTGTTTTCCGCCTTCACGCACAGCGGAGCAACGATGATCTTTCTCGTCTGCCGTAAAGAGGTCTTTACGTCGATCGTGAAGTTTTCGAAAACAACGTCCTGCACGGTCGCGTTCTCCATGATTCCGAAAAGGGAGATGCAAAGGATTCCGCCCTCGTCGCCCAAATCATCGTCGGAGATGAGAGAGCCTCTATCCGCCGAGTAAGCAAGCACGAAGTTGGAAACCGTGTGCCCGTTCCCGCGGAAGATCTTCTTATAATCGCCGAAGCCGTAGAACTCTCTGCCCTCCAAGTCGATGTCCGCCATGAGCATAATGTCCTTGTTTCGGTTTCTGATGAGATCGTCCGCCGTATAGACCTGCACGAATTCGCCCTTCTCGTATTTCACGAATACGTCGATCGCCGTGCTCTCGTCCCCGCCGGGATGAACGAAGTTCTCATCCCAAGGATCGCCGTTCTCGTCGTAGAAGCCGTTCAGCGCGGTGTATCCGTTCCGCTTGTCCTTGTAGTCGAACTTGTCCTCAAACGGATCGCCCGCGTTTACGTTGTAGCTTCCCAAAACGACCTTTGATCCGTCCTCGTCGATATAGCACACGTTGTAGGTATAGCGCACGACGGGAACCCACTTCGCGTACAGCTCCACGCCGTCCGCCGTGACCTTGTCGGTCGCGAAGTTCCACTTGTCCGAATATACGGCGTCTTCGCCTTCCCCCGTCTTCACGCGGTACCAGCCATCGAGCTTGTACTCGTCGCGCTTCACCTGCGCGTTGGCGTCGTCGGTTTTGGGTCTGTCCTTCTTGTCCTCCGCGCCGGGATCCTTAATTTTGTTCTCCGTCCCTTCCTGGAAGCCGTAATACATGACGACGGGCTCCGTGCAATTCCGGTAAACCCCGCCTTCCAGATGGTAAGTGACCTTTACCATTCCCGTCACGTCTTTTTTGTTGCCCCCGTTACTGCACCCGACCGCCGTGCATAACGACATAATTAAAACAAGAAATATAATCGCAAGCTTTCTTTTCATTCCGTACTCCCAAGCCACTGAATATGTTCAATAAATTTAGCACTGTGGGTAGACTTTCCCACATTTATAATATGAATGTATCTTATTATATCATTTTCGGGCGGAAAAGGCAACAAAATTACCCCCGAAAATTCCACCACTTTTTGGTTTTTTATGTGAAATTTTTGCATAACAACGTGAATATATGCGAATTTTCATTGCATATATTTATGGAAAACGCATATATTCAGGCTGTTTTGTGTTACTTTTTATCATTTATTTACCCATGCTTTCGCCCTTACCCCGCCATTCTCCGTGCATACGTCTTATATTTTCCGCGTAGGAGGCAAACAAGCCCAAGATATGGGATTTCAGCGGTAAAATACTGAAAATTCACCTCCTTTCGATTTTTTCCGCATTTTCGCTCTTTTTTGCCCGAAAAATGCATAAAACCCGCACGGTCACGTGCGGGTTTTCAAAAACCTCGGATTATTTTTGATTAAACTTTCTTCTCACCGCCCAATCCGTAACCCGTTCGGGCAGAACCTTGCTCAAAAATCTGGCAAAACCGTTCGCCCCGCCCGCAACCGCGACGGGGGGCGGATTCTTGCGCACTGCGAGTTTGACGATCGCCTCGGCGACGAGCGACGGATTCATTCCGCCCTGCTCCATGTTGGCGAGCGCGGCGGAAGCCTTTTTAAGGGAGGGCGCGTAATGCAAGCTCTCTTCCTCGCCGTAAATTCTGCGACTGTACGTAAAATCGGTGGAAGTACCGCCGGGAAGCAACGCGCTCACCCGAACACCGCGCTCCCTCAGTTCCACGTCCGCCTCCCGCGCAAGCATACAAAGCGCCGCCTTGGAGGAAGAATAAAAGCTATCGTAGGGAATGGGCACGTCCCCGCCGAGCGAACCGACGAAAATCGCCCTGCCGTTCCGCTTTTTGAGATAGGGAAGCGCGGCGCGAAGCGCCTCTACCGCACCGAAATAGTTTACCTCGAAAAGATAGCGGTAATCCCCGCTCTTGGCGTATTCGATGGGAGCCGCCATAGAAAAACCCGCCGAATAGACGAGAAGATCCAATCCGCCCGTTTCTTCGCCCACGTTGTGGACGGCGCGGGAGAGTTCTCCCTCCTGCGCGGCGTCCGCCGTAACGGTGCGCACCTTTTCCCCCTTGAAGGGGGTACGAGAAAGATTGAACACCCGATACCCGCGCGCCGAAAGTTTGAGCGCCGTTTCCCTGCCGATCCCGCTCGACGCGCCCACGATGATCGCCGTGCGCCCCGCGTGCGGCGTAATTTCTTCCTGCTCTTCCTTTTTTTCCGTCTTTTCTTCCATACTTCGGATTATGCGCAAAAAGCGGAACCTTTATACAATTCCGCTTTTCGTTTTTTAACCCAAAGCCAAATCGAGCACGGTCATCAGGCAAAACCCGAGCACGATGCCCGCGCTTGCCACCGTCTTATTCCCCGAAAAGCACTCGGGAATGAGCTCCGAACACACCACTGCGAGCATCGCGCCCGCGGAAAAGGCGAGCGCCCACGGCATCAGCCCGATGATGAAGCTCGCCGCCACCGCGCCCAGCACGCAAGCGGGAATTTCCACCGCGCCCGAGCCCTGCGCGAAGAGAAAGCTTTTCGCGGGGCTCATCCCCTGCATCCTGAGGGGAAACGCGACGCACATTCCCTCGGGAAAATTTTGGATGCCGATGCCGATCGCAAGAAAGAGCGCGGAGAGCGCCGCCCCCGCCGAATAGGGCGCGACCGCGAACGCCACCCCCACCGCCATGCCCTCGGGAATATTGTGGAGAGTCACGGCAAAAAAGAGCAAAGCGTTCTTTTTATCTCCCAACCCGCGGAAATCGAACTGCTTGCGGGAAAGGAAAAAATCGCTGACGATCACCAACGCGCCGCCAAGCAGAAAGCCGAGCGTCGCCGAAATATAGGCGGGCACCGTGCTTTCATACTCGATGGCGGGAAGAAGGAGAGAAAAGAACCCTGCGGCGATCATAATGCCCGCCGCCGCACCCGTGAGCGCGGTGAGGAGCGTTTTATGTATCCGCTTGGAAAAGAAGACGAAGGACGCGCCGAGCGCCGTCATGGCGTACATGAAAAGCGAGGCAAGAAGGGCTTGCCAAACCGCCCCCAAAGATAAAAACCACTGCATTCGTAAAACCCCCGAACGTGTTTCATATGTGGTTCATTCGTTTTTACCACAGCTACTCTATCCTATGCGCATCCGCGTGTTTTTGTTTCCCGACTCGGAAATGCAATCTTTTTCGTCCGAAAAAATTTCACAAAAATCTTGACAAGTTCAGTTTTGAGTATTATAATAAAGCCGAAATGAATCTTTTGGGGGGATGATTTTTATGGTTGCTTTGGGCGTTATTACGCTGTTTCTGACGGGATTCGTTCTCGTCTACTATGCCTACATAGCAAATCACACCGAGCACGACGTTTCTTTCTTTTTGAGCGTCGGGATCATCTCGATGGTGATGAACCTCTGCACGAATGCGGGCGGAGCGTTCGGGCTTGCCTGGCTCTACCTCGTCATCGCGGTTGCGTTTATCGGCGTCGGCTTTGCGGTGAGCGTTCCCGAAACCGTCGGATTTTACGCTTCGATCGGGCCTTGGTTCAAGAAAACGTTCACGAACACCAAGCTGATCGGCTGGCAGATCCTTTCGGCGGCGGTTTTCCCGACCGGCATCGCGCTCTACTTCGCTTGGCACAAAAGCAAGCCCGAACTCGCAAAGAAATGCGGTCAGTGCGGCGCTTGGGGGCTCGTCCTTTGGGGCGTTCTGCTTTGGATGATTCTCGGCTTGGTACTTTAACGGCACACAAAAAAAGACGGAGCTCACGCTCCGTCTTTTTTCATGCTCTTTTCAAAGCGTTCCGAATCAGTCCCTGATATCGAATTCGTACATCGCGGTAAAGGAATATACCTCGCCTGCGTTCAGATACGAGCTCCCGCGCGCGGCGTATTCTTCTACGTTCACGTTGTTGGGAATCGCTTGCGTTTCCAAGCAAAAGCCCGAACGGTTCGCATAATGCCCGCTCTTTCCGTCCTGATTGAGCCCGTTCCCCGCGTAGAATTGCACGGCGGGCATATCGGTATAGCAGTTCATGCGAATGCCCGTTCTCGCACTCTCGCAGACGGCGTACTTCACCCACTCCCCGCATTTGTTGCGAAGCACGAAGCAATGATCGTACCCGTTGCCCTGTTTCAAATCGATATCGTCCGCCTGCGCGTCCCGCCCGATCTCCTTGGGCGAGGTGAAGTCGAACGGAGTGCCCTTTACGGCGCGGAATCCCCCCACGGGGATCATGTTGACGTCGGTAGGCGTGATGTAATCGCTGTCAATGCGCAGGATATTGTCGAGAACGGTGTCGCTCCCCTCGCCGTTCAAATTGAAATAGGCGTGGTTCGTGAGATTGACGGCGGTCTTTTTATCCGTCGTCGCGCGATAGCAGATCGTCAGTTTCCCGCCCGAGAAGGAATAGCGCACCTCCACGCTGAGATTGCCGGGGTAATTTTCCTCCCCGTCGGGCGAAAACAGCGAAAGCACGAGCTCGTCCCCCTCGATCTTGTGCGCCCAAATTTTCTTATCGAAGCCCTCTTTCCCGCCGTGCAGATGGTTGCCGCGGTCGTTTTGATAAAGAGAATATTCCTTGCCGTCCACCGTGAGCTTGCCCCCGCCGATGCGGTTGCCGAACCTGCCGATGAGCGCGCCCAAATATCCGCCGTTGTTCTCGTAACCCGCTACGTCGCGATAGCCGAGCAGAACGTCGGTGGGAGTTCCGTCTTTATCGGGAACGACGAGGCTTTGCAACGTTCCGCCCAAATCGAGCACCGTAGCGTAGGAATTGCCGTCGCCCAGCGTAAACGCATAAATGTCCCGTCCGTCCTTGGTTTTGCCGAAAAGTTTTTTCGTGATCATACTCGTATTCCTCTCGTACACGGTGTGTTTCTTTTTTGTAACGTCATTATAACACAACTTACGGAAAAAGTAAATAAATTTTTACGATTTACTCAAACTCGGAATATGCATAAAAAGTACATTCCCTTTGCGGCTCTTTTAGTCATCATGCTCGTGATCCTCGCGCATATCGGCGTGCGCCTCACGGCGGCGGTGCCCGCGTTTACCTTCGCGGAGGAAGAAAAAGAAGTTTACCTTACCTTCGACGACGGCCCCAGCACCAAGGTAACTCCCCGTATTCTCGATATTCTCGAAGAGGAAAACGTGAAAGCGACCTTTTTCGTTGTGGGCGACAGGATCGCGGGCAGGGAAGATATCCTTCGCCGTATCGTGAAAGACGGACACACCGTGGGCGTGCATTCGCAAACGCATCGCTTTTCCCAAATCTACGCCTCCGACAAGGCTTTGCTTGCCGACGTCGACGCCTGCGCCGCAACGATCGAACGCGTGACGGGAAACGTGCCGAACGTGTACCGCTTTCCTTTCGGCGGGCCTAAGGAGCGCAAACGGCTCGCCCCGCTCATCGAGAAAAAGGGATATCGGGTCGTCGGCTGGAACGCCGTATGCGGCGACGAGGAAATCCGCGGAGCAAACGCGGACGCGCTGTACGAAGAAACGGTAAAGACGGCGAAAGGGATCCGCAAGGTCGTACTCCTCTGCCACGACTCCACCACCCACACCCCCACCGCGGAAGCGCTTCCCCGCATCATCGCATACTTTCGGGAAGCAGGCTATGCCTTCCGCGCCTTCTGAGGCGGAAAGGAAGCCCGTCTGCGCGCGCGTTTCGAGCCTTCACGGCTTAACGGCGCGCGTTTTTCTTTTCGCGCTGTTACGGCTTTTACGATTTCCCCGACGGGTATGATCGCAACCGAACAGCCGAACACCGCGAGCCACTGCAAGGGGGTGAGTTCGACAAGCCCGAGCGCGACCCGAAGGGGCGGCACGAGCACGAGAAGCACGTTGAGCAGAATGCCGATCGCAACCGTGATAAGCAATGCACGGTTGGAAAAGTAATCCTTGAAACGGGTGCGCCCCGCGTCCTGCCGTACATTGAAGGCGTGGAAGAGCTCCAAAAGCGACAACGTGAGAAAGGCGACGGTGGAAGCGCAGGCGTTTCCCCAACGGGAAAGCCCGAAGCAGAACAGCCCGACAATGATCGCCGTCTGAACCGCGCCGAAGAACAGCATGGTACATAGCGACTTTTTCGAAAAAATCTCCCGCTCGGAAACGGGCGGTCTGGTCATGACCCCGTCCGTGCGCTCCACGCCGAGCGCGAGCACGGGAAGGGAGTCGGTAATGAGGTTGATCCACAGCAGTTGGGTGGAAGTTAAAAATTGATGTTTCCACAAAAACAGCGAAACGATCAGCACCGCGAACACTTCCGCAAGATTGGTGGCGAGGAAGAAGGAAATCGTCTTTTTTACGTTGAAAAAAACGTTGCGACCCTCTTCCACCGCGTGTACCATGGTGGAGAAATCGTCGTCGGTCAACACTACCTCGGCGGCGTTTTTCGTGACGTCCGTACCCGAGCCCATTGCAACGCCGATATCCGCGGCGCGCAAGGCGGGCGCGTCGTTCACGCCGTCCCCCGTCATGGCGACCACCTCGCCCCTGCTTTGGAGCGCGGTCACGATCTCCGACTTATGCTTGGGCGACACGCGGGCGTACACGCTGTACTCTTTTACGCGGCGGGAAAATTCTTCTTCCCCCATTTCATCGAGCCCCTCGCCCGTGATCACCTCGCTTTCGCGGGAAGCGATTCCCAAACGGCGCGCGATCGCAAACGCCGTATCCGCGCTGTCCCCCGTGATCATCACCGTGCGCACGCCCGCCCTCTTACAACTCGCCACCGCCTCCGCCGCACCCGCGCGGGGAGGATCGAGCATGGCGGCAAGTCCCAAAAAGGTGAGTTCCTCTTCCCGTGCGCCCTTGCCCCGCGCAAAGCCCAAAACACGCATGCCGCGGGAAGAACAGTCCTTGATCGACGCACTGATCGCCTCGCGCTCTTCCCGCCCGAGCGCGCGCTCCCCGTCCTCCGTCATGATACGGGTACACTTGGGAAGCAGTACGTCCGCGCCTCCCTTAGCGTAAAGCGTTCCTTCCGCGATCACGCTCATCATCTTGCGCTCGGAAGAGAACGGGATCCCGCCCGTGACGGTCGCCTCGAAGTCAAAGCCCGTGCGGTCGGCGTATTCGAGCAGAGAAACCTCCGTCGGATCGCCGACGTACCCGCCCGCACCTCCTTTTACCGTGTGACAGACGCGCACGCAACGCAACAGCTCCTTTTGCACGCGCGTGCCCGTGTAGCTCTCCCCCGAAGCGGGGAAGCGGGTCGCAATCTCCTCCACCGTCATTTTATTCTGTGTGAGCGTGCCCGTTTTGTCCGAACAAATACAGGTACACCCGCCCAAAGTCTGCACGGCGGAGAGCTTACGCATAACGGCGTGAGATTTTGCCATGCGCTGTACGCCCATGGCGAGAATGACGGTAACGACCGCCCCCATGCCCTCGGGGATCGCCGCAACGGCGACGGCAACGGCGTTCATCACGTTCTGCAAAAAGCTCACGCGGTGAGCAAGCAAGCCCCCGATAAAGAGGATTCCCGCCACCGATAAAACGGTTATGGAAATAATTTTTCCGAGCTTGGCGATTATTTTGTCAAGCGGGGAAGGCGTAGGCTTCGCTTCGTTTAAAAGTCCTGCAATCTTGCCCATCTCCGTATCCATGCCGCACGCCGTTACCACGCACCGCGCCGAGCCCTTTACGCAAAAGGTGGAATAGTGCGCCGTATTTTTCCGCTCCGCAAGGGCGGATTTTTTCACGGTGCAGTCGTACTTCTTCACGGGCTTGCTCTCCCCCGTGAGCGCCGATTCGTCCGATCGGAAATTTTCACTGCGCAAGATTCGGCAGTCCGCGGGAATGCGGTCGCCCTCTTCGAGCTCGATGATATCGCCCACGACGAGTTCTTCGGCGTTAATGACGATCACGCGCCCGTCCCGTATGACTTTGGCTTCGCACACCGACAGCTTTTTTAAATTTTCGATGGCGGCGTCCGCGCGGTATTGCTGTAAAAACCCCACGACCGCGTTAAGCAGAATGATAAAGAGCAAAATGCCTGTATCGGCGAGCTCGTTCTTGTCCTTGGTGACAAAGGCGAGCACCGCGGACAAAAACGCCGCGCAGATCAGAATGATCGTCATGAGATCTTTGAACTGCGCGAAGAACAGCCCTATTTTACTGCGTTTTTTGCCCTCTTTTAAAACGTTCCTGCCCTGCAAGGCAAGCCGTTTCTCCGCTTCGGCGGAAGTAAGCCCGCCCTCGTTGCTACCCGTTTCCCGCAAGACTTCCCCTGCGCTCAATTCGTACATTTCCATAGAAATAAAGTATGAAAGCCCGTCCGCGATTATGCCCCCTTTCCCGTCATTCCGCTTTCGCTCTGCCCGCCTCTTTCGCACTCCGCTCTCACCCCCGACGGCGCACCCCGTTTCTTGCGCTCGGTCTCTTTAAATCTACGGCAAAAATTCCCAAAAAAAATTTTAAAATATTTTTTGGAAAAGTATTGACAAACGCAAATAGTATGCTATAATAAAGGTACAAAAGGTTAGTAACGTTCATGAACTGTTAGCCACAAACACTTTTGGAAGGAGTAGACCGATGCACAACTGAGATGGGCGGACGGGAAAGTCCGTAATCGCAGGGAAGCCGAAACGAAGGACGGCAAGGCTTCCGAAAAATAATCGGGGAGGTATGCGTCATGTTCAATCTCTCGTCACGGAAGATTGAAGCATAGGAGGACGGACCAATGTACTACTTTTTGATAGGGGCGAAGAAATAACCGACAGGCATATGCGCCGAGCAAGTTAGCGCATTATTTTAGGAACGCCACAACGCGGTTATGAGAATAAGCTTCTCACAACTGAATAAGCAAATATCCCCCGTGCGGTTGCGCGGGGGTTTTATTTTTGGGCAACACAAAAACGGCGGCCGCATTCTGCAACCGCCGTTTTTTACATCCTTTCACAATCGCCCCGTCTATCCTGAGGGGCTCTCCGCATAATCCGCGTGGTTGTACCAAATGGGTACTACCAAATCGGTTACGAGGTGTTCGTCGTTCAGTTGGTACGTTTTAAGGCTTTCCCGCCGAATACTGTATTCATGCCGATAAATCTCGTCTTCATTTTGGAAAGTCCCTTCATAATAAACGCAAGCAAAGCTCCAAGCCCCGTCGTAGGTGAGCCTGATTTCGTTGTAAGGCGGTATCTCTAAGTCCGAATTTTCCCACTCCAACCCCAAAGCATATCCTTTGGGGTTAAATTTAGTAACCTGATTTCCTACTAAACCGCTAGTATCATCACCGCATAACAGTTGTCCGTCCGCACCCTCTACGATTATATAATAATTATTATTAGGACCCCATCTGCTACAAAAATAATCTTCAACAAAGCCTTCTTCCGGAGAATAGACAACATATAAATGCCGAATTATTAAGTTGTATCTCGTAATCAAAACGCGGTAAGGTCCGCAACCGCAATATTCACTGATAACATCGTCAAAGCTTCCTTCCACGTAAAACTCATGAATTTCCTCGATTTCAACGGAATAAAGAGAACGGCAATAAAACGGTAACCCGAGTCGTTTCACTTGCTCATAGTCGACCGAGGCGACCATGTCATTTAACGCCGAGGAATCCAGCACCGCCTCCGACTTTCCGCCCGTCGCTTTTGCATAGGAACGTTCGATAGCCGTCGTCAACGCGCTCATGGACCAATGAAAATCGATTTTCTCTTTCGGTTCGGGAGCCTTTTTGCAAGCCGTAAAAGAAAGCATAGCCACCACCAAAAACACCAATGAAATGCACGCCATCATCATTCTTTTTGTTTTTCCCATGCTACCTCCTTATATCTTCTCAATTTCAATCATACCTTCCGCATTTGCCGACGTGCTGAATAGCCTCAGTTGAAGATAGTAGGTTTTTCCCGCTTCGAGGGTGTAAATTATCTCGGAGCTACGGTCTGAACTGCTTCTATCATCGTTATGCGTCATGTAATTAAAGCTGTTATCTAATAACGTCAAGTAAGTGTCGTTCGTGCTCCCCGAGCGCGCAAATGCCGACATTTTATAGCTACCCGTCGTTAAATCGGGAACAGTTATCCTATAATAAATATACTCTTCATTGTTCAATTCCCAATCGGCATATTTGGGTAGCATTTGCTGTCTTGTTACTATGGTTGTAAAGTTTCCAGAGCTGTTATTGTTATATGTATTAGCTTTAATGTAATATGTTTTGCCCTGCAACAAATACATATCAAGCAAGGCAAATCTGCCCTCTCCGGAATCGTCATCAAAGGCGATTACATTCAAGTTTTCATCGTAGACGGTAAAGTATGTATCCATAGAGGAACCAGATGCAGTAGATATTGTATAAATGGCATTTGCCATAGGTTTAAATTCAAACCAGATACTATCGTAAGTATATTGTCTTGCTCCTTCAAACGCACTCGAATACCCTCTCCCCAATTCTGTAATTGTATCTATTTTATGCACAATAAGCGCCGTGGAGCCAAGACCTATATGATATTCTTCCACTCTAATTTTATAAGTTTTCCCGCCAATTAAATGATATACAAGTCTTGCATTGATTCCTATATGGGGTTGCTCGTCGGTACTTACAAGTAATAGTTCATTTGCGTCTAAAAGAAATAAATAAGTTGGAATAGTGCCTCTTGTTTCAATTACATAATCGTAATTACAGTTTGGAGTAAACTCAAATTCTTTATATTTTTGTCCGTAACCAAATTCCGCTCCATAAAATATGTCGGCATCAATGCTTTGGGTATCCCTTATGGGATTATTATTATATTCTTCTACGAAGCCGCCCATGGTATGCGCGCACAAATCCAAAGTGCCTTTCGGTTTACCAAAAAGATTTTTAGAAGTATTATCTTCCACCACGCTCAACTCAATTTGGGTCGAAACAAGCGTATCCCAATTGATAGCATCATCTCGTTGGTCTACTTGGTATTGCAATTTAAAATAATAGTTTCCATTGTTAAACGGCTTATAAAGCAACGGCGTTCTATTAGTAGCTTCCGGATTCCCCTGATCCTTCAATTCCATACGAAATGCCTTCGGCAAAGGCTGACCCGTGCTCAAAATTGACAACGCGTTTGCATTCTCGATAAATTGAATTACATTTTGATTTGTAGCTATTTGCGTTTTTGCTTTATAATTCTTCTCTGCAATAGTTGTCGTGGCATTAAACACTGTTTTTAGGATACCGCCGTACTTAGGAATTTTGCCCATTACCGTTCCTATTGCTAATTTGGCAAAATCTGCCGCACTGTTTCCGTAGCTGCAACTAGTACCGTGCGCCTCTACCGCTCCGGCACTTACAAAATAGCCGTAGTCTTTATATCCGTCATAACCGCTATCGCCGAAATTCAATCCATCTTTATTGCTCAAATTTACGGCAACTACAACATCGCTTACCGCAAGCTTCGTTCCGCTTGAAACGGTCACTACTTTTAAATCTTTTACATATGTTGCCGTTCCCCCGAATAACGGCTTAATTTGAACCATGCCCGTAGTCGTTTTGGGAGAAAGTTTTTCCGATTCGATATCGAATACAAGAAATTTAGAATTGTTCATCTTATCGGAAGAATTATAGGTGTTAATATAGAAACCGTATTCCAAACCGATAGTAATCGTCGTTCCCGTGCTGCTGAATAACGATTTCGGAATGATTTTGGTAATCGGATCGTCGCTTAAATTCTCGCCCGAGGATTTATGTTTATGCGCTTTACCGTAATAGTCATAAATCATCCTATTGCTTGCGCTCATAGAAAGGTTTAAGTAGTTTTTAATAATTCCGTCCGTATCGGTATATCTCGGATAAGAAGCGTTTGTATTGGATACCACCCGATTAGGTCTATTCCCCGTTGCTTGCGCCGACTGGATTTTTTGCGCGTCCTCATAGCGCATTTGTGCAAATTCGGATTTTGCATTTAAACTCTCTAAAAGTCGTTTCGATAACTCGTCATCGGTCAATTCCTTTTCCGTTGCCCGTCCTTCGAATTCAAAATACTTTAAAATAGGCGCGCAAACACAAGTTAAATTTTTAGCCTCGTAATACAGCACCTCAATAAAATCACTGTCCTGAATAGAAGCTCCGATTTGATAATAGCTTCCGTCTGCAATTACTTTCATTGCGATTATTCCAGATTCGCTGTTACTTTCGGGCAAATCGGCAACGATACAATCTTTCCCAATTATTTTATAGTATAAATATTCGTCTAAATCTTCGAATAAAAAATCATCTGCAACTATGCTATTTGTTGTTTCGTCATATTCGCCGAGTATTTCTATTACATTGTAGCTTGAAACTCCGATATCAACATTTGTTGGCTTTTGGTGATGATAGGTTTCTTCCTCTTTTTTTTCCGATACAGTTTTCTCTTCCGACGCCATCGCGTATTGCACAGGTTGGAACGTGTTTAATATACACATGAAAGCGAATAGTAACGCAGTGCCGATAATAGATAAAGTCATCAATAACTTTTTTGTACAATTTTTCATTATTTTTCCCCCTGTTTTTTCATCTTATTTGCATCGACGCTCTATAAACAAAAACGCGCAAAGAAAACCTGAAATTTTCTCTGCGCTTAATTCATACAGTACTGCATTGGCGGGCACCTCCGTCAAAGTTCTATTGTTTTAAAAATCAGTTAAATCCGTCTTTTTTTCCAAATATTTCCAAAAATATTTTGCTAAAAATACTGTAACATATAAAACATGATTTGTCAATCGTTTTTTAAAAATAATTTGTTTTGGTCTCTTCCTCCGTCCTCCGATAGCAAAAACGCCGTCTTTTAATTTCTCCCGCCAATGAAACCCTTATTTCCTTTGCAACACGACGAGCGTTTCGACGTGCTTGGTCTGCGGGAACATATCAAAAGGCTGTACGAATTCGATTTTATAAACGCCGTCCGCGCCGTCCGATTTCATGAGCTCCCCGCCCGCCGTTTCCACGAGCGTGCCCGTTAAAATGCCCAGATCGCGCGCCAAAGTCGCGGGGTCGCAGGAAATCATGATCAGCCGCTCTATTCTCTGCGCCATGATCGTATTCAAAACGCTGCGCGCCACGCCCGCGCGGGGCGGATCGAGCAATACGGTTGCGGAGGGCGCTTTTTGCAAAACGCCGCCGATTAAATCCTCCACCCTTCCGCAAAGATTGGTCATGTTTCCTTCAAGTCCGTTTTTATCGCGCACGGCGTCGGCGCATTCGCACGCCTCGGGAACGATTTCGATCCCGTACGCCTTACCGCACTTTTTGGCAAGCATGGCGGTGAGCAAGCCGCCGCCCGCATAGCAGTCTATCGCCGTTTCCCCCTCTTCCACAAAGGAAAGCGCCTTTTCGTAAAGCTTGGTGCGCACGTTTTCGTTGACCTGTACGAAAGTCTGCGCGCCCGCCTCGAAGGTCACTCCGCAATCGATGCATTCGAACGATTCCTTGCCTTTGAGCAAAATATGCTCCTTGCCGAAAATCACGTTGGTCTTTTCGCGGTTGATATTGAGGAAAAAACTGTACTCGCCGAAAATTTGATCCAAAAGATAGAGGAGATAATCGATCCCCTTGATTTCCCGCACCGTCGCAACAAGAGTGACAAGAAAGCGACCTCTGAGCTCTCTCACCACGATATGGCGGAGCTGTCCCTCCCCCGTCTGTTCGTCGTAGCCGTCCAGCCCGCAGGTCTGCATAAAAGTGTGCAAGGCGGAAATAAGCTTCTCCGCCCATTCGGGATGAAGCGCACAGGAGGAGGCGGGAACGATCCGGTGCGAACGTTCCGCATAAAAACCGATGACGTTCTCGCCCCCGCTCCGCCCGATGGGCAACTGCAATTTATTCCGATAGGCGTATTCTTTTTCACTGCGCTCGCACTCGTTGACGGGTACTTCGATCCCGCCGATCCTGCGCAGGGTGTCTTTTACGAGGCGGGTTTTGAATTTGAGCTGGGAGCGGTAACGCAGGTGTTGGAGCTGACAGCCCCCGCATTTCCCGAACACGGGGCAGACGGGACGCACCCGTTCCTCGGCGGGCGTCAACACTTCCTCCGCCTTGCCGTAAGCGACGTTTCCTTTCCGCTTTAAAATTTTAATTTGCGCTTTTTCACCCGAAATGAGATAAGGCACGAAAAGCGTGACCCCCTCGTGCCGTACGATACCCTCTCCGTTCGTCCCCAATCCGTCCGCAACGGCAACGATCGTTTCGTTTTTTTCCAAAACAAGCCTCCCGCAAACAAATTCCCGCCGCTACTTCCTCAAACGCTTCACAACCGTGTCCATCGCGCGCTGACAGAGGAAGATGGCAAAGTCGTACGCCGCAAACAGCGCAGTCCCGCCGAAAAAGACAAGATACCAAAGATATTTTTCCAAAACGTCGTAAAACGTAAGCTCGGCGAACCCGAAAACGGGGGTGAGCACAAACCAAGTAAAGAGCAGCATTCCGTCGAACCAAAGCGCCTTTACCGCAAACACGACCCCGTTGAGAATTTTGCTCCGCACGAATTTCTTTTGCAGAAAGTTCACGAGCGGATGCAACCCCAAAAACATGAAAAAGGGAATGAGCTTTAAAACCCCGCCGATGTTAAAGAGAAAAGCGAGAAGCGACGCGCCCGCGAACGCGAGCGCGTTTCCCCAAATAAAACCTTTGGCGAGCGGAAGCATGAGCGCAAACACCGCCAAAATATAACCCGACGGGAGCAGGGTGCTCACGTACGAGCCGATCGTGAGCGCGATCGCCGCAAAGGCGCAGGCGATCGCCGACAGTGCGATCTCGTAAGATTTGGACGGGCGTTTCATACTCAGCGGCAGTTACAGCACATATTGCACAGGCAGTTGATGCAGAGATAGGTGTAGCAAAAGCTTGCGCAGTTGGCGCACCAATTCCCGCCCATCTGCTCGTCGCCCGAATTGACGTTGGGATTGGTATTGGGCGCGCCGCCCGTCTTCGTGTTGTAATCGGCGCGGGCGTTAAGCTTCTCGTACGCCTCGCGGTACTTGGCGTTTCCGCCGTCCATCTGCATGGCGATTTCGAGCTGTTTTTTGCTCTCGTTCATCCAATTCTTTTTATAGAATACCACCGATTGCAGATAATGCCACTCGGCCGTGCGCTCGTTGAAGCCGTCAAGAAGGCTCTGCGCGCGCGCAATATCGCCGCTTCGGATGCACTTGGAAACTTCCTCGTACGCGCTGTCCCCGCTCGTGTTCTGCCTGCGTTCCCGGCGCTCGTCCATCACCTCTTTATAGGCGGCGTCGAGCTTGCCGAGCATGCGCGCGGCTTCATTTCCCGCCTCTCCGTCCAGCCACTTGTCCTCGTTGTACTTGGCTTTGAGCTGTTCGTAGGAAGCCGTGATCTCCTCGTCGGTCGCGGTTTCGTTCACCTGTAAAATGTTGTAATTTTCTTGACTCATATCTATTTTCCTTATTTTGTTTCGATTTATGAAAGCGTGAATGCTCAGCAAAGGTTGCAACAGCATTCGCAACAGCCCTCTGCGCAACCGTCCGTCGCTTTGGAACTCTTTTTGCGTTGCTCTTCTTGCGCCGCGCGCGACATTTGCAACAATCCGTCGTAATCGGCGCGGTAACGGGGATTCAGCGGATCGAGTTTGATCGCCGTTTCCAGCCGTTTCCGGCAATCGAGGTATCGGCGTCTATAATAGTGTACCGCCGCCTGCATATAGTGCCATTCTGCGTCCCGTTCTTTTTCCGCATCGAGAAGCTCCTGCGCCGCGGTCAGCGCTTCGTCGGCGGGATCGCCCGCAAGCTTTTCCCGCACGGCGGCGTATTTTTCATGATCTCCCAAATTTTCCTGCGAAAACATTTGCGTTTCCTCAAATCTTCACGTTCTCTACGCGAATCGGCTCGCCCCGCATGACGCGCGCCGTTTCCAAGGGAAGCCCGCGAAGGATCACGTTGTCCGATAAATCCCGATTGAAGGAAAACGGAATTTCCTCCAAGCTCTCGCGCATGGCGTAAAAGCTCGTATCGAACAGGAAGGAGATTTCCTCCCCGTGCTCCTCCATGAGCGCCTTACGGCTTTCCGAACCGTAGGTAAGAACGAAAGGATTGTATTCCCGCTTCTTTTTGTCTTTATCGTAATCGTCCAAAGCGTCGATGAGGTATACCCATTTGCCGAACTCGTAAAACAAGCTCCGCGTCGCCTTGCTCGCCTTTTCCTTCAAAAAGTGATCGGAGAGCGCCTGCATCATGCAAGCGGACGGGTCTGCCGCCATTTCGGGAGAGCTCGCCCCGCTCTTCTCCGCCTTCTCCTGCTCCGCCATATAGTCGCTCACAAGCTTTACGAGCGCGGGATATTTCTTCTTCGCCCGACGGAACCCTTTTTTGAAGAATACGCGTTTGCCCCGACCCTTTCCGCCGTCCGCGATGTCGTCGGTCAGCTTGTAGTACACGAGCAAGGTATTCAGCGCGCCGAGCTCCTCCGTCAACTCGTCCGTTAGGGCAATCGAACGCTTTTTCACGTGCGCAATGCATCCCTGCCTCTCTATTTTAACGTCTATTCCTAAAATATTATGCAGAAAAACGGACAAAAAAGTGACGTCGTAGGTGAGCCCCATGCGAGCGCGCTGTCCGCAGGACTTTGCGATCCCCTTGCACAGTCCGCAATACATCGCTCTGTATAGCTGTAAATCCTTCACGCATAAATTGGGCAAATCGTACTTTACGTAGCCGAGCACGGTCATTCACCCCGATAAAAGCCTATTTTGCGATAGACCTTGGAAAGCGTCTTGCGCGCCGCCTTGAACGCCCGTTCCGCACCCGAAGCGAGCACGCCGTTTAAATATGCCTTGTCCGAAAGGAGCCGCGCCTCTTCCGCCTGAATGGGCGCAAGCGCGTCGGCGACCGTTTCCCCCACGGCGAGCTTGAATTCGCCGTAGCCCTTGCCCGCGAACTCCTTTTCCGCCGCCTCCACGGTGCAACCTTGAAAGACGCTGTATATCGTAAGCAAATTTGTGATGCCCGGTTTATCCTCGCCCGCGCGCACGCAGTTGTCGCTGTCCGTCACGGCGCGCTTGAACTTGCGGATCACCGTATCCTTATCGTCGGAAAGGAACACCACGGCGTTGGGATTTTCGTCGGACTTGCTCATCTTCTTCTCGGGTTCTTGCAAAGACATGATTTTCGCGCCCGATTTCATGATGAGAGGCTCGGGCACGGTGAACGTCGCGCCGTAGCGGTTGTTAAAGCGCCCCGCAATATCCCGCGTGATCTCCACGTGCTGTTTTTGGTCGATTCCCACGGGAACGTACTCCGCCTGATATAAGAGAATGTCCGCCGCCATCAGCACGGGGTAGTCCATGAGCCCCATGTTGATATTATCGGCGTGCTGACGGGATTTATCCTTAAACTGCGTCATGCGTTCCATCTCGCCCACGTAGGTAATCGTGTTGAGCACCCAAGCGAGTTCGGCGTGCGCGGACACCTGCGACTGCACGTAGAGCGAGCAGGCTTCGGGCTCGAGCCCGCAGGCGATATAGAGCGCCGCAAGCTCCAAGGTGCGGCGGCGAAGCTCCTGCGGCTCCTGCCGTACGGTGATGGCGTGCATATCGGCGATCGCAAAAAAGCAATCGTACTCCTTTTGCAAGCGCACCCAGTTGGAGATCGCGCCGACGTAATTTCCTATCGTAAGTTTCCCGCTCGGCTGTGCCGCCGAATACATGATTTTCTTTTCCATAACTCTCCCCGTATCGGGAACGCACTCCCGATTTCGGTTAATTATTCCAATTATACCATACTTTCCGAAAAATTGCAACGGGGTTGAGCGCACATTCACGCACTTCACAAAAAAATGCGCCCGTTTTCACAGGACGGGCACAAAACAGTTTCGACAAAACCCGTAACGTTTCCCCGTAATTCGTAGGGAAGCTTTCTTCGGGGTATGACATAATGTATCATGTCCCGTAACAGCGGGCTCAGGAGGTCAACATGGAACGCAAGCTCTCATCGCTTATCGGAAAACAATTACTCTCCCCCGCGGGGGAACGGCTCGGCTACGTGCTCGACGCTACGCTCACGCAAACCCTCAAAGGAGTTTCCTGCCTGCGCTGTGCGGACGGCGAGGACGAAGAATTTTATCTTCCCTCCCGCGCGATCCAATCTTACGGCGACGCACTCATCGTAGGAAAATCCCGCATTCCCGCCCCAACGGGCGCGCCTTCGCCTTTGATGACGCCCGCCTACTCCCACACGGGAGAGCTTGAAGGCGTCGTATGCGACTATGTGCTCGGCGACGAGCCGCAATACGTTTTATGGAAGGACGGCAAAGAGATCCTCGTTCCCCTCTCCCGCGCGGCGCGGGGGGAAACGCTCATTCTCTACCCCAGCGCGGCGGCGAAAAAGCGCGCACCCAAAACGCGTGCGTCGTCTACCCCTTCCGCAAAAAAGAAACAGCCGAGCACCCCCGTTCAGACGCCGATGCCCACGCCCGTCACCCCGCCCGAACAGCTCCCCTTTTCCCCGACGCAGGGAACGCCCGAAAAGCCCGCGCCCGAGGCGAGAAAGCCCTTCGGCGAAACGGCAAGCACGCAGACGGAAAACGGCGTACAGTACTCTTTGAACCGTTTGAATTTGCTCGGCAGAAAGCTGAAAAAAAGCGTTTACGACAGCGCGGGACAGCCGATCGCGATTGCGGGGGAACGCATTACCCCCTCCGTCATATCCTCCGCCCGCCGTCACAACCGTCTTTTAGAGCTCACCGTAAACACCCTGACGAACGTCCTGTAATACGGCTCGCCACTGCTCACCATATGGCAACAAACCCCGCCTAAGCGAACGCTTGGGCGGGGTTGTTTGTGTCCCTCATTCCATCTTGCAGATTTTTTCTTTTGCGCTTATCTCCCATAATTGGTTGTTCGGCATACGATATGTAATGCTTCGCCCGTCTTGCACAAATTCACCCAAAAAAAAGTCGCTAAGCAAAGGTTTAATTTCCGCAAGTAATTCATTGGCTGTAATTTGCGGTTCATTTCTTGCAATCAGTTCATCGGTTTCCATAAATTTGTTTATCATATCTGTTTTCCTTATATTTTTTCCTAATTGTGCGCACAAATTAGTATAACTCTATTATAAAGTTTGATTCGCGGAATTGCAAGCAAATAATTCTGAAACTCAAACATAATATTTGTAGAAAAAACACTAATTTGGGGGAAAAATGTCGAAACTGTCTGAATCGCTCTTAGAGCTTCTTTCCGAAAACGGATTGAATCAAAAATCGCTCGCCGCACAAATCGGGATCAGCGAAAGCCGTATCACCGATTATATCCGAAACGAGAAGCTGCCGACCGTGGAAAATGCGATCAAGCTTGCCGACTATTTTCATTGCTCCATCGACTTTTTGTTCGGGCGCAAATACGAAAAGGACTTTAAAAATGTTCACGTTCCGGAGGATTTTTCCAAGCGGATCGTCTATTTAAAGTCGCTCTCCAATTCCAAAATGATGGACAAGGAAATTTACGAAGGCGCAAAAATTACGAAAAGCTGTTATTACGATTGGTTGAAAGGCAGAAGACAGCCCTCTCTCGATAACGTGATAAAACTTGCCGACTTCCTCGGCTGTTCCATCGATTTTGTTCTCGGCAGAGAAATTTAAAGAATAGACAAACCCCGCCTAAGCGAACGCTTGGGCGGGGTTATTATTTTTATTCCGTTAATCTGCAAACGCCAACACTTCGTCGAACATCTTCTGCGGAGAAACGATTTGCTTGAAGCGAATCGGCTTGTAGCGGATGGCTTTCAGGCTTTCGGGCACCTTCATCGCCGTAAGCAGATTGATGCGTTTTACGCCCTTGAAGCTGTCCTTTACGTCGTTGCCCGTAAGCGCGTACAGCACGTCCTGCGGGAATTTGTAGGGGCTTGCGGTGGAAACGACGACAACGGGGCGTTCTTCGGCGGTCTTGTCCTCTTCGAGCGATTTTTTATATGCTCCGACGACGCTCATGGCAACGCCCGTATGGGTATCCATCGGATAGCCGTACTCGATGAAGAATTCGTAAATGCTCTCCACGGTTTCGTCCTCGTTGGCGCAACCCGCGAAGAAGGTTTCCTGCAAGAGCTTGGTTTCCTCGCGCGTGACCGAGTATTTTCCCCGCTCGGAAAGCGCCTGCATCCGCTCCGCCGTAACCTTTGCGTTCCTGCCCGAAAGCTCGAAGATAAGCCGTTCCAAATTGGAGGAAACGAGAATATCCATCGAGGGCGACATGGTTTTATAAAACGGACGCTTGCTGTCGTAAGTTCCGCATTTGAAAAAATCGGTGAGCACGTTGTTGCGGTTGGACGCGCAGATGAGCTTGCCGACGGGCAACCCCATTTGCTTGGCATAGTACGCCGCCAAAATATTGCCGAAATTCCCCGTGGGCACGGCGAAATCCACTTTGTCGCCGTATTCGATTTGCCCGGAGGAAAGCAGGTCGCAATAAGCCGAATAATAGTACGCGATCTGCGGAATCAACCGCCCGATATTGATAGAGTTTGCGGAGGAGAGCACATAGCCCTTGTCGGCAAGCTTCTTTTTGCATTCCTCGGAGGCGAAAATGCGTTTTACGCCCGTTTGGCAGTCGTCGAAATTGCCCTTCACGGAAACGACGTTTACGTTGTCCCCCTCCGTGGTACACATTTGCAGTTTCTGCATTTTGGAAACGCCCTCGTCGGGATAAAAGGTCATCACCTTTACCCCGTCCGCGTCCTTGAAGCCTTCGAGCGCGGCTTTGCCCGTGTCCCCGCTGGTGGCGGCGAGCACGAGAATTTTTTCTTTAACGCCCGTTAAACGGCATCCCTCCGCAAGCAGATAGGGCAAAACGGTGAGCGCCATGTCCTTAAAGGCGCAAGTAGGCCCGTGAAAGAGTTCCAAAATATAAGTGCCGTCCTCGATGCGGACGAGGGGGGCGGCGTCGTTCTCTTCGAAGCGGGCATAAGCGGCTTGCAGAGCGGAAAGAAGCTTCTCCCCGTCGTACTCGTCGAAATATTTACCGATGACGAGCGCGGCGCGTTCGGGATAGTCCATTTCGAGCATCTGCGTGATTTCAGCTTCGCTCACTTCGGGAAAACGTTCGGGCACGAACAGCCCGCCGTCTTTCGCGATTCCCTGTACGATCGCGCGCGCACCCGTTACGCGCTCCTCTCCTCTCGTACTTACAAATTCCATATCTTTCTCCTTGCTGTAACTCGCCAAAATAACTTTGGCTACAATACGCGCAAGCCTTCCCCCGTAGGGGGGAAGGCGGTTTTTACGGTATGTTCACTTTTCCCGACGGAAAAATCCGCGCAAAACTCACAGGTACTTTTTTGCGAAATCGGGAAGATCTGCCTCGGCGCAGCTGCAAGTGATATACACCTGCAAATTGCGCATGAGCGAAATCTTTTCGATCATGTAGAAAAACTGCGCCATGTCGTCGAGCTTTTTGCCCGCGATCCGCGCGATTCCGTCTATGAAGAGATATTCGTTGTCGTAACCGCCCGCTACCGCGCCTTTCACGAATCCGCAAAGCGCGTCCTCGCCCGCGATCGCATAGTCGCTCACGTCGATGAAGCGAATCTCGCGCTTCAAATCGTACATATATCTTTTGGTATCGGTAATGAAGATCAGGTGTCCCTTTGCGGCGCCGACTGCCTCGTTTGCCGCGTCGATGATTCTTTTGGTCTTTCCGCTTCCCTTCGCACCGCTGATAATTTTGATCATTATGTCCTCCAAGCCGTTCGGCATTATTTGTAATACTATTTTATCAAGTTTTTGCGTACTTATCAAGTACTTTTTTAAAAAACCCGAAAATTTTTTTTGGAAATGTGGTTTTTTTGCGGGTTATCTGAGGCTTTGAATAAAAGCGTCGATCCTGTCGAGCCCTTCGAGCATATCCTGCATGGAAAGCGAATAGGAAAGGCGCACGCAATCGTCCTGCCCGAACGCGGCGCCCGGCACGACCGCCACCTTCGCGGCGTCGAGCAAACAGTTTGCAAAGCTCACCGAATCGGTAACGGGCGTACCGCCGAAGCTCTTCCCGTACGTTCCGCTCACGACGAGCATGGCGTAAAACGCGCCGTCGGGAATAATGACGTACGCGCCCTGCATTTCGGAAACCCGCTCGATCATCGCAAGCCTTCGGCGGGCAAACCGCGCCACCATCTCCTCCACCGCCGCCTCGGAGGAATTGAGCGCCTTGATCGTCGCGTACTGCGCGATGGAGTTGGCGTTGCTCGTGGCGTGGCTTTGCAGGGAGTCGATCGCCTTGGCGATATCCTTGGGCGCGGCAAGATAGCCGATGCGCCAACCCGTCATGGCGTACGTTTTGGAAACGCCGTTTACGGTAATCGTCAGATCCTTCATTTTCTCCGAACAGGCGGCAACCGAAAAGGGCTTTGTTTCGCCGTAAACGAGTTTTTCGTAAATCTCGTCGGAAAGCACGAAAATTCCCGCCTCTTCGCAGACCTTTGCCAAAGCGCGCACTTCTTGTTCCGAATAAACCGCTCCCGTAGGGTTACAGGGAGAGTTGAAAATAAACAGCTTCGTTTTGGGCGTAATCGCCTCTTTCAAACGCTCGGGCGTGATTTTAAATCCCGTTTTTTTGCTCGTCTTTACGATGACGGGCACCCCGCCGCATACCTTTACGACTTCGGGATAAGTGAGCCAATAGGGAGCGGGAATGATCACCTCGTTCCCTTCGTCGAGAAGCGCGAAGCACGCGTTGAAAATGGAATGCTTTGCGCCGTTCGATACGATGATCTGGGAGGGCGAATACTCCAAATTATTGTCGCGTTGAAGCTTTTCGCAGATCGCGCGGCGCAACTCGGGAAGCCCCGACGAGGGAGTATATTTGGTATGCCCCTTTTCGAGCGCGTCCACCGCCGCCTGCACGATATGCTCGGGAGTGTTGAAATCGGGCTCGCCCACGCCGAAATTGATGACGTTCTCGCCTTCCGCCTTCATCGCCTTTGCCTTGGCGCTGATTGCGAGCGTAAGCGAGGGGGAAATACTGCCCATTCTTTTCGCGAGCCTTTGCGACATATATACTATCTCCAAAAATGAATTACTCACTCTCCGCTGAGGCGTTGCTGGGTGTCGAAACGCGCGAGCGCGTCGATCATCTCGTCGAGCTCGCCCGCCAAAAACGCTTCCATCGAATGCAGGCTCAGCCCGATGCGGTGATCGGTGATACGGCTCTGCGGGAAATTGTAGGTGCGGATACGTTCGCTTCTGTCCCCCGTTCCCACCAAACTCCTGCGGTTTTGCGCCTCCGCGGAGTTCGCCTTGCTGTTATAGTAATCGTACAGCCGCGCTTTGAGCACGCGGTACGCTTTTTCTTTGTTTTTGAGTTGGCTACGCTCGTCCTGACAAGTCACGACGATGCCCGTCGGAAAATGGGTCAGGCGGATCGCCGTTTCCGTTTTGTTGACCTTTTGCCCGCCCGCGCCGGAAGAACGGAATAAATCGACGCGAACGTCCTCGTCTTTGATCTCCACTTCGACGTCCTCCGCCTCGGGGAGCACGGCAACCGTTACGGTGGAGGTATGAATTCTGCCCTGCGATTCCGTTTCGGGAACGCGCTGGACGCGGTGAACTCCGCTCTCGTATTTGAGCCGTTTGTACGCGCCCTTTCCTTCTATGTTTACGATGGCTTCTTTCATTCCGCCGAGCTCGGTTTCGTTCAAATCGACGATCTCCCAGCGGAAACGCCGTCTTTCGCAATACGCCTGATACATTCTATACAGCTCGTATGCAAAGAGCGCAGCCTCCTCTCCGCCCGCTCCGCCGCGAATTTCGAGGGTACAGCCTCTCTCGTCGTTTTTATCCTTGGGGAGAAGCAACGTTTTCAGCTCGTTTTCGCTCTCGGCGAGCTTTTCCTTCAACGCATACCCCTCTTCGAGGAGCATATCGCGCATCTCGCCCTGCTCGCGCTCCGCTTCCCGAAAGGCGGCTTCCATTTCTCCGCGCGTCCTTTGATAGGCGCGGTAAGCCTCCACAAGCTCGCTAAGCTCCGCGCGCTCCTTGGTAAGCTTTTTCCACGCATCCATATCCGACAAAATATCGGGCTTTCCAAGCGCTTCTTCGATGCTCTCGTACCGTGCGGCGATTTCTTCCAATTTTTCCAGCATAGTTTAAAATCCGATCTTTACGACGCGTTCCACGCCTGCAAGGTCCTTTACGACCATTGCGAAATCGCAACGGGACTTCTCGCGGAAGATGCGGATGACCTCCTGCGCCTGTCCTTCGCCCACTTCGAGAATGCACATTCCGCCGCGTGCAACGTAGCGGTTGATTTTTTCGGCGATCCTGCGGTAAAAGTCCAATCCGTCCACCCCGCCGTCGAGCGCGATCTTCGGTTCGAAATCCTTCACGTCCTTGGGAAGAGTCGCCATTTCCCCGCTCTTAATGTAGGGGGGGTTGGCTGTGATGAGATTAAATCTGCCCCGAACGCTTTCGAAGAGGTCGGACTTGATAAAGTTGACGTTCGCTTTGTTGACGCGGGCGTTTTCGCGCGCCACTTGGAGCGCGCCCGCGGAAATATCCGTTCCCGTCACGGTCACAGACCTGTCCTTTGCGACCTCCGCCGCAACGGTGACGGCGATCGCTCCGCTTCCCGTACAAAGATCGAGCATGGTTTCCCCGTCTTTAAGGGCGGAAACCGCCTGACGGACGAGAATTTCCGTTTCGGGACGGGGGATCAGAACGCGTTCGTCCACCTTAAACGGGTAGCCGTAAAATTCGGTGTTGCCGTAGATATACCAAAGCGGTCTGCCCGTCAAACGCTGTTCGTAGACCTCCAAAATCTGCTTGCACTCCGCGCGGGAAATAATACGCTCCGTCTTTAACGCACTGCGGGGAATTTTCAGCGTCAAGCTCAAAATCCATTCCGCGTCCGACTCGTCGATCCCCCTCTCCGCGAAGTTCTTTTTCATCATTTCGGACATTTTCTTCAACTTCGTGGAAGTCGCGAACGTCATTTCGGGAGAATCCGGATCGGCGTCCATTTCGAGCGTCTTTTCGAACGCCTTGACCGCGCATTCGATCATGTCGTCCGTCGGCTCTTTGGTGGTAAGCTTTTGGAGAAGATACCCCGGAGCTTTGAAAGGAAGCACCAAGGGCGATTGAAAGAGCGCGAAAAATTTCAGGATCTCGTATGAAATCCCCGCCACGACGGGAATCAGAACAAGCTTGACAAGCATGGAAATCAGCCTGTCGAGCACGGCGATTGTCGTCGTGAAGTTCAAAACGCCGAAGAGCACCCAGTTGGCAAGCGCGAACAGCAAGATGGAGATGATCATGACGATAAAAAGAAAAGTCGTCCCGCATCTATCGTGCAGACGGGAGCACTTCTTCACGTTCTCTACCGTGAGCGGCAGCCCGTATTCGTAGCAGTTGATCGTCTTATGTTCCGCGCCGTGATACCGATAGGTCATGCGCATGGAGGGCATAAGAAGCGTTAGCAAAATATAGACGATAAAGATGACGAGCCTGAACCCGCCTTCGATGAGGGAATACCAAATTTCCCCTCTCCCCCCGATCGCGGGCGCGGCGACCGCAATGAGATCTGTCAAATATCCGGGAAGCCAAATAAAGAGTACGAGCGCGAGCGCAACGCCGATGAAGAGCGCGAAGCCCGTCAAAATGTCGCTGACGCTCACCTTCCATTTTTCCTCCATCCACTTGGAGAGTTTGGAGGGCGTTTCATCCTCTACGATGACCGCTTCGGAACTGCGCAAAAGAGCGCGCATTCCGTCCACGAGCGAGGAAAAGAAATTGATCGCGCCGCGCAAAAAAGGAATGCGGGTCGCAATAGACCGCTCTTCGGGCGGCTTGATCCGCTTGGCTTCCGTTTGCAATTCCCCGTTATCGTCGCGCACGACGGTCGCCATGCCGCGTTTGCCGCGCATCATGACGCCCTGTATGACGGCTTGCCCGCCGATATAGGTTCGATTGGTTTTTTTCTTCATCTCTTATCGCCTCCGATTCGACTCGCCGAAACCGTTTGCCTGTTCGGAACCCTGCAATAAACAAAACAACCTCTTATCTCCGAGGCTGTTTGGGGTGCGGCGCGCTTTCGCGCCCCGCTCAGATACCGTATCTCTTTTTGAACTTATCCACGCGTCCGCCGGTATCAACGAGCTTTTGTCTGCCCGTGAAGAACGGGTGGCATTTGCTGCAAATATCGACCTTTAACGTCTCCACGTCCTTGGTGGAACCCGTTTTAAAGGTTTCCCCGCAGGCGCAAACGACCGTTACTTCGTGGTATTTGGGATGAATATCCGCTTTCATATTCGTTCACCTCACTCGGAAATTCTAAATATCATGGTTTATTATATCGGTTTTTTTCCGATTCGTCAACTGATTTGGCGTCGCAAACAAAAAAACTTGCCTTCCCCGTGCGGAATTTTGCGCGCAGAATGCGAAAAATGCGTTTTCCTTCGCAAATGCTTGCCAAACTTTCTCAAATGGGGTATAATAATTATATAGAAAGCGACCCCTGCAACTGAGAGATAACAACACGGTTACAATCTCACAAATTGTTCGGAACGAAAAATTTGTGAACTGATTAGGAGTTTTTTATATGAACGTATGGAAGCTTACCGACGCGGAAAAACTGACCCGCACGGACGAGCCGCTGCCCGAGCCGGTGCCCGGAAAGCTTAAAGTCCGCGTGACCAAAGTTTTGCTGTGCGATTCGGACGTGGCAGTCCTGCGCGGTTCGGCAAAGATCGACTATCCCATCATTCCCGGCTGTTTTGCAATCGGGCTTATCGCAGAAGAGAGCGGGAACGCGTTTTTCCCCAAGGGCACGCGCGTGGTGTTGCACGCATTCCGCCCCGCGCCCGATACGGGCACGTCGAAAAAAGACTTTTCCGAGGACGAATATCTGACCTGCGGACGCTCCTGCGACGGCTTCTTGCGCGACATCGTCTATCTTTCTCCCGACGAGATGACCGCCCTGCCCGATTCCGTGGGCGACGAACAGGCGCTATTGCTGCACCACGTGGCGTTTGCCAAGGCGACGGTGGACACGCTGAACGCCCAGAAGGGACAGCACATCTCCGTCGTGGGCGCGAACACGCTCGGCATTTTCATCTGCCAGCTTCTCATTTATCAACAGACTTCGCCCATGCTTGTGGACGCCAAGCAATCGCGTTTGAATTTTGCAAAGGGAGCGGGCATCTACTATACCGCGCTCGCCGACGAGGATCTCATCGACGGGATCGCCGCCGTGACGGGCGGACGGCTCGCGGACGGTTCCGTTTACGTGACGGGCGCTTCGGGCAACGACCCCGCGCTCCCCTTCCTCTGCTGCCGCCATGAAGGGCGGGTAGTGGTCACGGGGCTTCCCCCCTGCAATATCCGCATGGATCTCAATACCGCGCTCCGCAAACAGCTCACCGTGGAATGCATTTCCAACTGCGCGGACTATTTAAAGACGGCGATCAACCTGTTCGCCCAAAAAGCGGTGAATATCGACTGTTTCCACTCCCATTCCGCCAAGGAAAACGAAGTGGGCGAACTCATACGCGATTTCGTTTCCCGCGAGGAACGCGACACCATGAGTTTCGATTATATTACGCTGTTGTAATTTCTCAGGCTTTCCCGCCCTTTCCATAGAGTGAGGGCAACCGTACGTACATAATGAAAAAGGTACGGAATTTTTTGCGCGGAAAACTCTTTCCGTGCGCGCTGATTGCTCTTCTTTGGGCGGTCGGGCTTGCCCTGCTCGCCCTCTATCTTCCCCGTTGGCTTGCTCCGCTTGCCGCGCTCGAACGGCTGATCGCCCTCTTTGCGGGAATCGCCGTCGTCCTTTCGCGCGATACGCCCGAAAGCAAGCTTTCCAAACTCGTTTTATTGCTCCTGCTCCCTTGGACGGGGGCGGTTTTGTGTTTCTTATGGCGCAGAAAGCCCCGTTTGCTTCCCCCGCCCCGCCCGCCGAAAGACAAAGAGGACGGCATTCTTTCCCGCGCGGCGGCGTACGCCTTCCCGTTTACGGGCTCCAACGTGACCTATGCGGACGGCATCGACTATTTCCCCACGGGGAAAGAGGCGTTCCGCGAACTGTTAAAGGATATTCTCTCTGCCGAATCTTATATTTGGCTCGAATACTATATCGTCGCGCGCGGCGCGCTCTTTAACCGCCTGTTTTTTGCGCTTTCCAAAAAGGCGGAAGAAGGCGTGGACGTGCGCCTTTTATACGACGGGTTCGGGAGTTCGCTCACTCTCTCCAAAAAAGACGTCCGCCAACTCAATTCGGCGGGGATCCGCACGCACGAGGCGCGCCCGCTCACCGCGCGCCCCAGCGCCGTGAACCGCAGAAATCACCGCAAAATCGCCGTGATCGACGGCGAGATCGCCTATACGGGCGGGGTCAACCTCGCCGACGAATACACCGGCGAAAAGCTCCGTTTCGGAAATTGGAAAGACACCGCCGTCCGCGTGACGGGCGAGCCCGCCGCAATTTTTGCTTCACTGATCGGGAAAACGCTCGGCATCAAGCCCCCTTCCAAAAAAAGCAAAACAAATGAGGGAATTCCCTGCGCGGTGATCGCGGACGAAGCGAAGGACAACGTTTTTCGCGCGGGGGCGGGGACGCTCGGCGCACTCGTCTGCTCCGCGAAAAAAAGCCTCTGCTTTTTTACACCGTACTTCGCGCCCGACGAAATATTGTTGCGCGAATTAAAGCGCGCCGTCCGTGCGGGGGTGGAGGTCAGAATCATGATCCCGCATATTCCCGACAAAAAAACCGCCTTCCTGCTCACCCGCCATTTTGCGCGGGAGCTCGAAGACGCGGGCGCAAACGTACGGGAATACACCGACGGCTTTTTGCACGCCAAGTGCGCGGCGGCGGACGGCGAATACGCGTTCGTTTCCTCCTATAACCTCGATTACAGGAGTTTGTATCTGCAATCGGAATGCGGGTTGCTCGCGCGGGACGCGGGGCTTGCCGCAGACGTGGAGCGGGATTTTTCGCAGGCGTGGGAAACGGGCACGGCAGTCCCCCGCGAACGCTTTTTCGCACGCCTCGCCCGTATGTTAGTACAGCTCTTTTTGCCTTTTTTATAGCGGAAAAATTTTTCAACAAAGGACGGTCTATGGTCAAATTCATCGCCACCGATTTGGACGGAACACTGCTCGACAGCAAAAAAAATCTCCCGCGGGAGATTTTTCCGCTCATTGAAAAAATGTACGGACAGGGCGTGCTGTTCTGCCCCGCAAGCGGAAGGCAATACGCGAGCTTATTGGAATTTTTCGCACCCGTTGCCGACAAACTCGTGTTTATCTGCGAAAACGGCGCGCTCGTGAAATACCGCGGCGAAACCCTCTTTTCCGACCCGATCCCCCGCAAAAGCATCAAACGCGCGCTCGACGAGATCCGCGCGATTCCGCACCTCTTTCCCATGCTGTGCGGGGTGCGCTCCGCCTATATCGAAAACAGGGAAGAACCCTTCCGCACGTATGCGCACGCCTCCTACACCGCTTGCGAGGAAACGGACAACCTCGACCTTATCATCGGGAAAGAGGATATTTGCAAGATCGCAATCTTCGACGGACTCCCTGCGGCGGAACACTGCATCAAGCTTTTGCCTCCGCGCCTTCCCAACCTGCGCACGACCCTCTCGGGAGCCGATTGGTGCGACGTTTCCGCACCCGAGGCGGACAAGGGCGAGGCGGTACGCTTCCTGCGCAAGCGCTTCGGCTTGGAGCGGGAGGATTGCGTTGCCTTCGGCGACCATATGAACGATTACGGAATGCTTTTGGAATGCGGACGGGCGTTCGTGCCCGAAAACGCCTACGCCCCGCTTAAAGAGCAAATCGGTCAAACCGTGCCCTCCAACGACGACGGCGGCGTTATTTCCAAAATAAAAGAGCTTCTTCGTTTATAACGGTCAGGTAAAAAGACGCGGGAAAGCGCGCTTCCAAGAGGGAATGAAAAATCGAATAACGATAAAGAACTCTCGAACAATTTGTTCGAGAGTTCTTTATGCTTGTAATTAAGTAAGCTAAATTGAAATTTATATGATACTATCCTTATTTAACACATAATAGTCATAATACTTAGTTCCGTCGTAACCGATAAGCGGCTCGTGCGAGAGCTTAAAGCCAGTAGCCTTCAACGCCTTTATGCGCTCGACGGCTGACGGAATAGCCTTCGTTGCGACGATACCGCAGCCGAACAAGTCAAACGACGGCGCGGCAATTAAAGACAACATGCTGTCTATTTCCGTTGCCTTTTCGTAGTCGCTACGTAAGTCAAGCCGAAGTAATCCGCAGTTCGTAAAGTAATCTTTCTCGTCGCGATGAAATTCCTCGATTGTACCTATCAACTCGCCGGATTTTTTGTCAACTATTGCAAACCTTACAAACCAACCGTTGTCGTAAGCCTGCTTCCAAAAGTCCAACGCTTGTTTCATGCGTTCTTTCGTAGTGTAATAAAAAATGTCGCCATGGCAGTTATCACTATTAAACAACGGTACCGCTTTTACGTCGCTGTACACTTTTAGCAAATTGTCCAAATCCGCGTCAAGCACAGGGCGTAAAATATATTTTTCGTTTTCAAGTATTGGAAACGTCTTGTAAATATCCATAAGATCACTTCTTGATTTATCTTAATTAATATATAAAAAATTACTGTTATCGCTCTGTTATTATACAACAATTAAATGAACAAGCAAAACGAAAGCGCACTGCCTTGCTTGCAAGGTATAGTGCGCCTATACTTATCAATACTTATGTGGAAAAACTCCCTTTGGAAACTTCGGGAATTCCCGCGTCTTTTTTATACCACGTTATTCTGCGCAAAGTCTGTTGAAGAACAAAATCCAAAGCATATCGAGCCAGCCGATGATGATACCGCTGGGGATCGTCACGATAATACAGATAATCAGACGAAGAACCCCGCCCTTTTTGAGCCAAGCCGACCATCTTACGCCGATTTCAATAATCCAGTTTACAACGGGAATAAGAAGCAGTAAGATTTGAACGAGTTTACTTTGTTTGTGAAACCACTTATCCATAACCTATCTCCTTTTTTATTTTTACAATTTTATTATAAATTCTTTTCCGGCGTATGTCAAGCCTTTTCCCAACATTTTATTCAAAATGCGCCTTATATGTGCTCTTCGCGGAAGCATTCGCCCGTTAGAATGTTTTTCCAGCTGAACGATCCGTTCTCGCATATCAGATAAGAATGGGGAGAATTTTCCTTAGGGATCGACACCGAACCGCAATTTAAATAGCGGTAATTTTCACGGCGCTCGAACGCGGGCACGTGAAAATGTCCGTTTACGAGAATATCGTTCTCTCCCAATACGGGCGGTTCCAAATGCCCGTGCGTCAAAATGAGATTCGCCCGATCAAGCGGAAGGAGAGCGAACTCCGCGCGGATAGGAAAGGACAGCACCATTCCGTCCACGTCGCTGTCGCAATTCCCGCGCACGCATACGATATGCTCTTTGAGAGAATTCAAAATTTCCGCCGTTTTGAGCGTATCGTAATCTTTGGGAAGCGGATTACGCGCTCCGTGATACAACAGATCGCCGAGCAAGATCAGCTTTTCCGCCCCCTCTTCGAGGAAACGCTGCTTCAACTTTTCGCAATAGTACGCCGAACCGTGAATATCCGACGCGATCATAAGGTTTTTCAAAATCACAATTTTTCGCCCGCGTAAAATCCGCGAGCTACTCTCCTTTTTTGGATCTTATAGTTACGCGCTCCGCCCCGTGGAATATCCCGCAAGGGAGTCCGGACTGACGCGAGAGGTTAAAGATCGAATGCGACGGCGGTCAAATCGTCTGAAAAAGCACCGCAGAATTCTTTTAACACCGCTTTTAACCGCTCGATAAAGCGTTCCGCGTTTTCCGACTTTTGCAAAACGCCCTCTACCCGCTCCAAGGAGAACTGCTCCCCCTTGGCGTTTCGGCTCTCGATCACCCCGTCCGTAAGCATGACCAGAATATCGCCCGAAGAATAGCCGATCGCCCTGTCCTCGTACGCAAACTCCGGAATCCAAGTGGAAACGGGCGGAGAATTCATTACAATCTCGTCGATACCCAGCGCGCTCTTCAAAAGCAGGGGCGCATTGTGCCCCGCCACGCTGTATATAATTTCCCGGCGGGCCCTGTCGATACGCACGGCGGCGCCCGTCACGTAGGAGCGTTCGTCCAAATTCAATTCTTGGAACTTCGCGTTCAGCCCGCGAATGGCGTTTGCGGGCGAGAGCTCGCTCCTGTCCCAACCCGCCTTGACGAACGCGGAGAGCATTCCCGCGGAAATACCCTTCCCCGAAACGTCGGCGATCAGCCCCATGGTGTCGCCGTTTATTTCGTATACGTCGGGCAGATCCCCGCCGATTTCCCGACAGGGAATATACAAAAAGGAATACGGCGTGCCGTTCCCCCCGCGCGCGGGAGGCAAAAGCCTCTGCTGAATATCTTGCGCATTGTACATTTCCCGCGCGATCTCCGTTTCATACGCGTTGTCGACAATGCCGAGAAAATATTTCCCGAGCGGCTGGATTTTAATGGTGAGGGAAATGTCCTCCCGCTCTCCGCGCACGATAAGCTTGCGGAACGCCTTGCCCCCCGCTTTGCGCGCGTCGGAAAAGACGCTCCGTATGGGGCAATAAGCGCACTTCACGCCCGTTCCGCAAACAGGCTCCGTTTCTCCGCAGGAAATGACGTCGCGAAAACTTCCGCGCGCGCGTTGCGAGCGGAAGTATTCCCGAAAAGCGCGGTTGGTGTACCGCACCTTAAAACTTTTATCGACGACGATCGCCGCAGTGGGCACGCTGTCGAGCACTTCCCGATAAAGATTGGGCATTTTAACCTCGGAACATTCTGAGTTTACCGCTCACCACGCGGGCATAGAGCGACCCTGTGGGATAAATTTCACCGTCGTACTGAACGCTCTCGGACGTTTCGGGTACGATATGGACTTCCGTACATTCGATGTATCGGGCGATCTTACGATTTAACAGCTTTCCTCTCAAAAGCGCGAAGAGCTCGCGGAGAATATGTTTTTCGGGATAATCCACAAGCACGAGCCCGAGCTTGCCGTCGGCAATGTTCGCGGGAGGGCAAATGCGGATTCCCCCGCCGAATTGACTGCCGTTGCACACCGCCGCGATCATGGTGTTATACTCCTTCGTTTCGCCGTTGACGGTCACGTTTATCTTCAAGCCCCTGTACTCTTTGAGAGAGGCGCGGAGCGCCGAGTAATAACTCATTTTCTTTCCCGCCGCGTGGGCGCGCAAACGGCGCGTTAAAATATCCACGTCCATCCCCAGCCCGACGATATTGATGCTCCTGCGCCCCGACCCGCATTCGATATAATCGACGTAACTGCTCTCTCCTTCGAAGAGGAATTTGAGCGCTTTGATTCCCTTGGGAATCCCCGCCGCCGCGGCAAAATCGTTGCCCGTCCCCGCAGGAATGAGCCCGATCTCGCAGACGGACGGATCGGCAAGATTGGAGAGCATTTCGTTAAGCGTGCCGTCCCCGCCCACGGCGATAAACTTCGTCTGCCCTGCGGCGGAAAGCGAACGGGCGTATTTCCCGATTCCCCCTTCCTGCTCGGATTTGAATATATGATACTGCACGCCGCGCGCTTTCAAGCGTTTTTCAAGCTTATCGATCAGTGACCCGTTGCCGCCGCGAAAAGCGTGCGGATTCACCAAAAAATTTAACATTTCATACTCCCCGCATTTAATTTAAAGCTTCAAAAATTAGTAAAATATCCCTATTGTTTATATTATACAATATTTTTTTTTGAATTGCAATTTTTTTCGGAATGTGTTACACTGTTTTTATGAAAAAATTTACGGAAGCAACGGTAAAAATTCCCATACCCGACGCTTTGACCGCGCTTGCGGAAGAATGCGCCTTCCCCCTCTATCTCGTGGGGGGCGCCGTGCGCGATTTTCTCGCGGGCTTTTCGCCCGCGAAAAAACCAGATTTCGACGTCTGCGCCGACGCGCCCGAAGATAAGCTGATCTCCGCGGCGGAGCGCGCGGGCATGCGGGCGAAAAGCGTTTACCGCCGCACGGGCACGGTGAAGTTAGAGGATACGAACGGCACGGGCT
>CAMUFJ010000003.1 GCA_947088135.1 uncultured Clostridia bacterium | reverse complement strand
ACATATCTATATCTCACTAGGCTACGAGTAGCCTAGTTCGTCCACGAAAAAAAGCACAGAAAAGGCGTGGCTTCACGCCACGCCTAATTCTCTTTCACCTGCGACTTGCCTAAAATTCCCTATGGGAATTACTGTAAACGCGGGGCTTCTGATCGCAACAAATTTTATTGATTTTTATTTACTTTGAAACGGGCGACAAGAACGCTCGTGTTGGCGTCCTCGAACACGTCGTTCTTCGCAACGCCGATGAAGTCTTTGCCCAGCACGTCGAAAACGTTCCCCGTAATGCCGAATTCGGGCAGTCTGCCGACGAGCTTTCCGTCCTCGTACAGATAAGCGAGCATAATGGGCGCGCCGATCGTACCGTCGGGCGTCATATCTCCGCCTGCCGTCACCCACACGTAAATGGCTTTCCCTTTCACGAGCTCCTTGATGCTCTTTGCGGTATCGCCGAGGCATAGCCCCTGAACGCCCATGCTCGGAACGCCGTCGAACGCCGCTTGCGCTCCGCCCGAAAGCGGTAAGTTAAAATTGCCCGCCGAACGCTTATAGGTAACGAGCCCCGAGAATACGCCGTCCTTTACAAAATAGAATTTGTCGCCCTCGTTCGTTACGCCCTCCGCGTCGAAGAAAGGAATCCCCTTCCCCTGCGACGGGGAACGGTCGGTAAACACGTTCACCCGACTGTCGAAAATCTTCTGCCCGAGCTTGCCGTTGAACAGGCTTGCACCCGACACGTACGATTCGGCAACCATTTCGCTAAACGCGTTAAAGACGATATCCGTCCCGATAATAACGGGAACGCCGTCGGGAATTTCCAGCTCGTTGCCGTAAACGCTCAAAAGCCGACCCGTGTTCTCGACAACGGTATCCTCGTGATAGGTATCGCCTATGCTCTCGTAAAACAAATCGAATACGTTCGCCGAGGATTTTTTCTTGATAGACAGCGCCACGACAAGGGAGCTTCCTTTATAGTGAAAGTGCGTTTTTTTACTGTTCGCGTAGTCGGTTTCCTCGTCCGACATGTTGATCTTGCCCGAAAAGATAAAATCGGGATAGCATTCGGAAAGCCGCTTCACAAGTTTTTTCGCCGTCTTGACGTAGTCGCTCTTTGAAACGATCTCCTTCCCTTCGTCTACGCTGCGTTCCTGTCCTTCCGCGAGCATACAGGGATAGGGAATGCCGATCGAAAGCTTTTCCTCCGCCTCCTTCCGAAGCGCGCTCTCGTCCGCATTTCCGACCGCGCCCGCAACGCCGATGCTTTTACCGTCGTAAACCCGAATCGTCGTCTGCAAATCTTCCTTTACCCGAAGCGCATCGACCTTGCTGCCCGCAATATTTACGCTGTATGCAGTCTGCTTTTTAATTAGCTTTTCCTGTTCCATAAGGAGATACCTCGTTTATTTTTTAGAGTTCGACACCGCATAAACCAATGAATATGCGTAAATTTATTGGACGTTCATCTTGGAAACGCTTACGTAAGGCCCGCCGAAACCAACGTTTAGGGGGAATTGCTCCATTTTTCCGCAACCGCCCATGACGAAAGTAAATTCCTCGGACTTGTTTGAAAGCCCGTCGATGAGGTTGAGCGTTTCGAAAACACTTCCCGTGATCACCGCAATTTTTACCGGCCCTGCGATCTTTCCGTCCACGATTTCGTATGCAAGATTGGGCGCGATGGTAAAAGTGCTCATGCCCGAGCCGTGCTTGATATCTTTCACGAAATAGCCGTGTTTGATCCCCGCGAACAGCTCCTCTTTGGTTTGCCCGCCCGCTTCGATGACGGTATTCGTCATGCGGGGAATGGGCTCGAAATCGCAGTTGATCGCGCGCGCGTTGCCCGTGGGCGCTTCGCCGAGTTCGGTTGCCGTCGCAACGGAGTGCAATCTTCCCGCAAGCACGCCGTTTTTGATAAGGTACGTCTTTCCCGCGCGGGTGCCCTCGTCGTCGAACGGAACGTATCCCCCGCCGAAATTCAGACCGCTGTCGTAAATGGAGAGGATATCCGCCCCCACTTTCTTCCCGATTGCCCATTCGCGCTTCATGGTTTCGTCCCCGATCATGAAATCGGCCTCCGACTTGTGCCCAAAGGATTCGTGCGCAAACACGCCCGCGACCATAGGCGCGAGAATGACGGGATAGCTCCCCGCCGTTACCGCCTTTGCACGAATGAGGAAATCTTCCCCGTCGCGGATTGCCTGCGCAACCGCCTCGTTTGTAATGTCGATTTCGGAAAAACGCGCTCTGCCCTGCTGGACTGCGTTCTCGAAGGTGTCCTCGCCCCGCCCCATCGCAAATCCGTAAGAAACCCCGCTCACTTGAAAATCATACTCCAAATTCGCGCCTTTGGAGGAATAGAATTCGTACCTGCTGTATCTGTCCCGATAGCGCGCGACGAACATTTTGACCGCCTCGCTCGTATGTTTGAGAACGGGGAATTTTTCTTGAAGCATCTCCTGCTTTTTCCCCAAGGGAATATCTTTGACGCATTCGTCTTTAAATTGAAGATAACTGCCCGTATTTACCTGAAAACGCGTTACCGTTTCGTTATTTTCGATATCGGGGTTGAGCGTTGCGCCCGCGCAAAGCGCGTCCACCTCGCTCTGCAATTCATCCGTTTTGTACGTGGAAGCATAGTACCACATTTCGCCGTCGAACACGCGGATAAACGCTTTTTTCGTCGAAGTCTGCTTACTTTCTTCAAGCGTGCCGTCGCGATAGCCGATTGTCGTAGTAAACCGCTCTTCAACGCGCACGTCCGTGTAAAAACCCTTTGGAAACCGTAACATTTTTCACCTCTATACATTATGGAATAAAATTAAAAATAACGCCGCAAGCGCGAGCATAAAAAGCCCCACGATCAGCATGTATGCGATACTGCGCTTTTTCTCCTGCCGCGCCTGCCGATACTCGTAATAGTCTTTATACTTGCGCTTGGAAAGATCCCTGCGGAGCATGACGAAGAGCATCCGAAACCCGTACGCGAGCATATCGAACGCCCCGCCCGCGCTCGCAAAGAGCAGAAGACCCGCAGCGGTAAGCAAAACGCCCGACAAAAAGAAGGCGTCCGATAAAATACGCATGATGGCAACTTTGTCCGTTTCGGAAAATATCGACTTTGCGAGCATGAAAACGAACGCAATGAGAAGCCCTACGGCAAGCGCAATCGCGTACCGCAGGAGATTCCATTTGTTGAACCCCTCTGGTTTACTTTCCGCAGAGTTCTGTTTTGTATCTTTCAAATTCGGCATTGTTGCAATAGATGAGATGTCCGGGGGAGATCTCCCGCATCACGGGTTTATCCACCGAATAGTCGTGCTCGGCAATGGGGTTGTAGATAATGCGCTTTCTGCCCTTTTCGAACTCGGGATCCGGCAAGGGAATTGCCGATAGAAGCGATTTGGTATAGGGGTGCAGGGGATGCGCGAAGAGCTCTTCGGAGGGCGCAAGCTCCACCATCTTTCCGAAATGCATGACCCCGACCTTATCCGAAAAATATTTAACGACGGACAAATCGTGCGCGATAAACAGAATCGTAAGTCCTAATTTCTGCCGAAGCTCGTTTAACAGGTTGATGACCTGCGCCTGAATGGATACGTCGAGCGCGGAAATGGGCTCGTCGGCGATGATGAGCTCGGGCTCTAAGATGATCGCGCGGGCGATACCGATGCGCTGGCGCTGTCCGCCCGAGAACTCGTGCGGATATCTGCCCGCGTGCTCCGGAACGAGCCCGACGAAGTCGAGCATTTTATACACCTGCTCGTCGATATATTTCTTATCGCGGATTCCGCGGATAATGAGTCCTTCCGCGATGATCTCGCGCACCGTCATGCGGGGGTTGAGGCTCGCGATCGGGTCTTGGAAAATCATCTGCATCTTGTTCATGATGCGGTCTTTTCCCGCAAGGCGCAAATCGCGGCGAAATTGCTTTTCGAGCGCAGACTTTTTCTCCCCGTCCGTTTCTGCGGAAAGAAGGGGTTCGTACTTTTCCCGAACCTTTTGCATCTGCGCCTGCGCGTACTTTTTGTTGCAGTTTTTATGATCGTCCTTCGCCGAGGCGATCAGGGCGTTTTGCTCGGAAACGATTGCTCCGAGCTTTTCGTCCGCCGCCTTCAACCGCTCGGCATACTCGGGGCGCACGCCCTCGATGCCGTTGTTTTTATCCTCTTTCACGAGCGCGCGGACGGCGGACACCTCCGCCTTATATTCCGCGCGCGCCGCGCGGATCGCATCCTTATACGCGCGGATCCCCGCGCAAATGCGCTGTCCCTTGAAGTACACGCTTCCGCCCGTGACGTCGTAAAGGCGAATGATCGAGCGTCCCGTGGTCGTTTTTCCGCAGCCGCTCTCGCCCACAAGCCCGAACACCTCGCCCTTCCTGATTTCGAAGTTGACGTCGTCCACCGCTTTGAGCTCCTGACCGGGGCCCATTTTAAAGTATTGGCAAAGGTGTTCTACCTTCAAGAGCACGTCGTTACTGCTCATCGCTCTTCCTCCTTGCCCGTTTCATTCTTTGGATACGATCCGTAACCGACTTGGGCGGTTCTACCTTGGGCGCGTCGGGATGCAACAGCCAAGTTGCCGCGAAATGGGTGTCGGAAATGCGGAACATGGGCGGCTGCTGTTCGAAATCGATTTTGAGCGCGTACTTGTTGCGCTCGGCAAACGCGTCGCCCTTGGGGGGATAAATCATGTTCGGCGGAGTGCCGGGGATCGCTTCAAGCTTTTCCTTAGTGTCCAAATCGGGCATGGAAGAAAGAAGCGCCCAAGTGTAGGGGTGCGCGGGAGCATAGAACACGTCGTTCGCCGTACCCACTTCCACGATCTTGCCCGCATACATAACGGCAACCCTGTCCGCCATGTTTGCAACCACGCCCAAATCGTGCGTGATGAAGATGACGGAGAGCTGTCTTTGCGCCTTTACTTTGTTGATGAGCTCCAAGATCTGCGATTGAATGGTAACGTCGAGCGCCGTCGTTGGCTCGTCGCAAATGAGCAGATCGGGGTTGGAGGAAAGCGCGATCGCGATGACGATACGCTGACGCATGCCGCCCGAAAATTCGAACGGATACTGTTTGAACCGCTTTCTCGGATTGGGAATACCCACTTCCTCCAAGAGCTTCAACGCGCGCGTTTTTGCCATTCGGCGCGTCACCTTATGGGCGACCCCGCTCGCCTTTTCTTTGAGATAGTCGATCATCGCCACCGTTTTCGCGTCGTAATCGACGTTATCTTTTTCGGCGATATCACGCTCGAAACGGCCTTTTACCCGCTCGATTATGTGGCAGATATCCTCCTTCGCCGCGCCCATATCCACAAGGTTTTTATCGGCAACCTGCCAAGAAGGCGTTTTCCCCTTCGCGGTCAGCTTTTCGAATTTCGCCGTCTGCGCCGCAAACCGCTTTTCCTCGTTCGCGTTGCGCTCCGCGCCCTCGAAATACATTCTGATTGCCGCTTTCAGGCTGGAAGCGAAGGTGTAGGAAACGTTGTCCTTTACGATCTCCAACCGATCGATCGCGCCCTCTACGGCATGAACGAGCTCCCGCACCGCCTCCTTTATCTGCCGTTTGTCCAATATTTCCGCACGGAACACGGGCAAAAGCCCGTCGATTTTTTCGATCGCCTTGCGTTTATTCTCCAAAGACTGACCGCGGGAGTACGCGATCCCCTCCTTCGCAAGCGCGATGAAGTCGAGCATAAAATGATCGTCGAGGTATTTACGCAAAAACTTGTTGAATTCGGGCACTTCCGACGCGGGGAGCGGATCTTCGCAAAAGGTGAGATAGTACCCCATTGCAAAAAAGTTGGGCATGGGAAACGCGACCGCTTCTTCCAGAATTTCCTTCACCGACCGCAAAAGCTCGGCAAGCTTTTCGTAATCGAGTTTACGGACGGCGCTACTATCACCGCGGTTGAACAAAAGACGAGCAAAGTCGGTAACTTTCTCCTTAAAAGGCACTCTTGCTAGCGCGACTATTTGATCCAACAGTCCGCCAAGCTCCTCCGCGCGCGCGCTCACTACGTATGTTTCCACACTGTGACGGGCGACGCGCGCCGCTTCGAGCGCGTCGCGCGCGACGTTCTCCTGCGACTTGTTTTCGAGGCGGAACAAGATGTCGTCGATTTCGACAAGCGCGTCCTCCGCTGCCTCCTTCGCGCGGTTATAGGCGTTTTCGAGCTCCAAGTGTTTATATTCGAACTTATCGAAATTCTTGCATTTGAGCCTGTTTTCGCTCTTCACCTGCTCGTCGTCCGCGCCGCGGGCGAGATCCATGTTTTTGTTGAGGGTGGTAAGCATGGCGTTGAAATCTTTGCGCGATTCCCGCTGAGAGAGCTTGCCGTTAATGAGCATCGCTTCCGTCATTTGCTTGCCGACCCGCATGATGGGATTGAGCGAGGAGAGCGGGTCTTGGAAAATCATGGCGATCTTGTCGCCGCGGAGCTTATGAAACTGCTCCTCCGAGATTTTCATCAGATCCTGCCCGTCGTAGATGATCTCTCCGCCGTCTTTAATGGCATTCCCCGCCAAAATTCCCATAATGGCACGGTTGGTTACAGATTTGCCCGAACCGCTCTCCCCCACGATCGCAAGCGTTTCTCCCTTGTACACGTTGAAGGAGATATCCCGCACCGCCTGAACCTTGCCCGCGTCGGTGCGGAAAGAAATTTTTAAGTTTTTTACTTCGAGCTTGATTTCTTTATTTTCCATATCAACCCTCCGTTCCGCGCAAATTGGGATTGAACGCGTCGCGCAAGCCGTTCCCGAACAGGTTGAAGCTCACCATCAAAAGACCGATGAAGAGCGCGGGAAACAACACGAGGAAAGGATATTTCGTCATCATTCCGTTGCCTGCCGAAAGCATTGCGCCGACGGAGGAACGGGTGGGCGAATCGAGATTGATAATACCGAGGTAAGAAAGCGAGGTTTCGCTGAAAATGACCCCCGGAATGACGAGCACCGACGAGGTGATGAGCGTGCCGAGCGCATTGGGAAAGATGTGCTTCCAAATGAGCCGTCTGTCCTTTGCGCCCAAGGTGCGCGCCGCGAGTACGTATTCCTGATTTTTATACCGGTAGAACTGCATTCGCGTCGTGCCGGCCATACCGATCCAACCCGTTACGATAAACGCCCATATAAGCGCGGGCACCGCTCCGACCGTCGCCGAAAAATGCAGGTTGAACAAAATGACGACGATCATCGTGGGGATCGCGCTCAAAATGTCCGAAACGCGCTCCATGATAAGGTCGGTCTTGCCTCCGTAAAATCCCTCGATCGCGCCGTAAATGGCGCCGATAGCAAGGTTGATTGCGGAAATCCCCACGGCAAGCAGCATAGAGAACCGCGCGCCGCTCGCAAGCCGTGTAAAGATGTCGTATCCGCTCGCGTCCGTGCCGAATGTAAATTTCGGTTCGAAGCCGTACCTGTAAATAAAGTAATTGTAAGGATTCACGCGGACCACGTAGTTATATCCCTTATCCGCCGAGCCCGTTCGCGTCGCATAGCTCCAACCGTTCTCGGTATCGCCGTTTACGTAAGGATCTTTTGCAAGGCGCATATTGCTCGTATAATCGTCCCGTCTGCCGTCCGCCGACGCATACGTGCGGTACGCGGGGATAAAGTCGCCGTTTTCGTCAAACTCGGGTTTGGTCGTATAAGCGTTTCCTTTCATCTGGCATTTATACCAAATGTTTTCCGTCTTGCTCGTTGCATTGCGGTCGACGGAGGGCAAAATGACCTGTAACCGATTTTCGTCCTGCCACGCCATAAGCGCCTGATACTGCTCCGTTGTAAGCGTTTTGGTAAACGCCCCTATCGTTTGATAGGCGTCTACACGGTAATCGTACTTGATAGACGTGGAGAACACGTCGGACACCTCGTACTGTTTAATGAAATCACTGATTGTCGTGCAACCGCGCTCTTGTCCCATTGCGAGATCCTGATAGTAATCGGACTCGTTCACAGCGGTTTTCTTTTGTGTTCCCGACCAAAAGTTACCGTTTTCAAACAGCTTCGGGGAAAGATATTTATAGAGCTTTACGTCGGCGTCGGTAACGTATGCGTCCGTATAGTTGGAGTTGATGCACAAAGGTCCGAAAATCGCGAACAATACGAGGAAAATAACGACGATCGCGGCGACCACCGCGCCTTTGTTCTTGCAGAACCGTCTGAAAGCGTCCTTAAAGTACCCCACGGGCTTGGTTTGCAACTTTTTATCGTGTACCATATCGCCCTGTGAAGCAAATTCGAATTTTTCCTTAGGGATAACAACCGTTTGTTTTACGTCTTTCATCTTATTTCGCCCCCATTCTGATTCTCGGGTCGATAAACCCGTAGCTGATATCCGCGACAATGCCCGCGACGAGCCCGATGAGGATATAAAAAGCCGACAGCAGAATAAAGAAGTTATAATCGGGATTCGGAGTAGAACGGATGGAATTCACGAACAAACTACCCACGCCGGGGATCGTGAACATTCCTTCGATGATGAGCGAACCGCTCATGATGCCGACGAATTCGGAAAGAATCATCGGGAAAATGGGCACCATGGCGTTGCGGAGCGCATGGCGCATCGTAGCCTGCCCGCGGGTGAGCCCCTTGGTGCGGGCGAGCAGCATATAATCGCCCGTGAGCACTTCTGTAAGCTCGGCGCGCGTATAACGGGCGAAACCCGCAATAGAGCCGAACGCAAGGCAGAGCACGGCGGGAATCATGGTAGAAAAACCCGTCCAGCTGAACGCACCGTTCGAAGCGTTCATAACAGGTTCGAACCAATGCAACTTAAAGCATAAAAGGTACTGCACCAAAAATCCGTAAATGAAGGACGGAACGGATACGAAAATCATGACACCCGTGGAAATAAGGTGGTCGATCCAAGTGTTCTTCTTCACCGCCGCAACGATGCCCAACCCGATCCCGAGCGGAATGCTGAACAAAATGGAATACAAATTCACGGCAACGGTAAAAGGAACTTTTTCCGAAAACACCTTCCAAACGTCCTGACCGGGATATAACAGCTCGCTCACGCCGAAGTCGCCCTTGAAAGCATACCCCAAATAGTAAATATATTGCTCGATAATGGGCGTTCTGATATATTCGCCCGCCTCGTTAATATAGTACTGGTGTCTTGCCACCTTAATGTTCATGATCAGCGTCGGATCCTTCCCGAGCTGCTTGATAGGCGTATCCGGTAAAAGCTTTACGAGTACGAAGCTCACCGTGATAATGATAAAAAACGTAAGCAACAGCAGTAAAAGTCGCTTTAACACATATTTGAACATATACATACTGCGTCACCTCCTTATTTTGTTTGGGGATAAAATCCCTGTTTTCATCCAAAAGTGAAATAGCGGGGGTTTTTCCTACCCCCGCTACCTTAACTTTCCGCTTATGAGGCTTCTGATTACTTGTAATCGATACTGCCGTTATTCTCGGAAACGTATTGTGCCCATTCCGCATCGGTCATGAGATAGGTCATATACGTAACGCCGCCTCTGCCCATACCGTACACGTACTCTTCGGTATAGAACTTAATGCGTTTCCCCTTTAAGCTCGCGGATGCGTCCGTCCCGACGGGGATCATGTCGTATTGTTTAAGCACCGCGCCCTCGACCGCCGCAAGAATCGCAAGGCGGACGGAAGCGACCTGCGCCGTACCCGCACTGATCGTTACGGTTTCGTTCGTCATTTCGCCGTTTACTACGATATTCGCGGTGATCGCGTTTCCTTGGAGGCAATCCTTACCCCAAGCGTACAAATTGGCTCGAAGCACTTTGCCTGCGATCGTAGCATCCGCGTCTGCGGGAATGGTAATGTCGATATATTCTTTCTTGGTGTCCCAACCGCTGTCGTACTGATAGTCGGGCGAAACGTAAGCTTCCATAAGGCTGTAAGGATCGAGTGCGGATCCCGTCCAACCGACGCCGAAGAGCACGTCTACACGATTCGCCTGCAACGCTTCGGCATAGCTGTTGCCAAGGGGCTGCGACTGCGTAATGGTCACGTGGTTTTCGAAGGGTGTCCCCTGCACGGCATCCAGCCACGCCTTTCTCAGGAATTCATAGCCGTTATTATAGTAGTTCGAGCCGCCGCTTCCGGGTTGACCGATGACGATTTGCACTTCCCAGTTTTTGGTCGTGTCGATCATGCCCGCCGCAACCGCTTCGTCATAAGCTTGCCGGAAGAGCGCCTTCGCACCCATGGGGTCGAAGCCCGTGATGTGGGCGATCGCTTCGTCGATCGTCGCATATTCTTTGCCTTCGCCGATTTGATCGGTCAAGCCCCAGAAATCCACGATGACTTTTTTCGCCTCGTCCGTCGTTCTGTAAGCCGTACCGTTGTCGGGATCGGAAATGATCATGTTGCCGAACAATGCCTTCGCGGGGCTGCCCGTAGGATCGAGCGCAAGCTCGTACGCCTCACGGTCAACGGAGAAGGACATTGCCTGACGGAAGGACTTCAAGGTAAGCACCGTCTTATTGACGCTGTTGAAGCCCTGCGAGGGAGTAGCCGCGTCCTGCGCCGATTTCAACCCGCTCTCGTTGGGATTAAGCGCGATGAACCAAGTGCTGTCGCCCTCCGTGTAGTACGTCCATTCGCTCGACTGATAGTCTTCCATATCCTCAGCTCGCAGCGCGTAGGTATCCAGACTGCCTGCAAGAAACATCTCCAATCTCTGCGTATCGTCCGTCACCTGCTTAATGGAAATATTAGAAGTCTGGAACTTATTGTCGTACGCCGCGTCGCCGTAGCCGAACCAATAATCGTTGCGGGCAAAGGAGATTTCGGAATCCGCCGTGAAGCTGGAAATTTTATAAGGACCGAAACCGACGTATTTATCCTTAGAGGTACCGTAATCGTTGGTATATACGCCTTGGCTCGTAGATTCGCACGCCTTATAGGTGGGAACGTGAACCAGCGACAATGCGGAGGTAAGGTTGTAGTTGAGGTAGAAACCCTGCAACGACTTTTCGAGAATGATGTCGAGGGTGTAATCGTCTACCGCCTTGACCCCGACGCCGTCGAAATCAAATTTATCAAAGGTCTTATTGGTAAGGCAGAGGTAAATTTCTTGTCCGGGCTCTGCTCCTACAAGATCGCCCATTAAAGCAAATATCGTATCGAAATCCGCCTTCAAAGCGCTGTCCGCCTTAATTTCGGCGAGCGTTTTACCGTTTAAAGCGTTTACCCTGTCTTTTGCCTCGCTTGCGCTGACGCCGAAAGCACCCGCCGCAAACGCCGAAATAAACGTATCGAAATTGTATCCTGCGGGTTCGAATTGGCTCGTTACGAAATTGGAATTCGCCCCGTCGTCGTTTTCATACCAAAGCGAGAAGATGAGCTGATCGTCGATGCTCTCGCTGTATTCGTCAAATACCGTAGAAGCGTCGATATACGCCGTTCTCTCGGAATATGCATAGCTCTTGGCGCCCGCAATGGAGAACTGCTTGTCGTAATAACTGTCCGCGCGGTAGTTCTTCGCGTTGGGGTTCAAGAGAAGCTGCATGGAATCGACGAAGCATTGCGCCGTAATGGGGTCGCCGTTTTCATATTTCAAATCGTGACGAAGCGTAACGCGGATCGCTTTCCAGCTGTCCGTGCTTGCAATTCCCCACGTATCGCCCACGTACTGCGAGGTAACGTCCTGCGGCATCGCGTTTGCCATGGAGGGAACGACCTGATAGCCGTCCTTCTCGTCGTTATAATCGAAGGCATACAGTCCGTCCTCGGTATAATCGAGCACGTAGAGTTGGGAAGTATTTTCCTTATAGGTGTGGGTGTTCCAAGTATTTGCGAGCATCGGCGTAGCAATACGATAGGTATACTTCCCGTCGTCATTGCGCTTGTTCGTCGTTTCCGAACCGCTGTTGCCCGGATTCTTTCCGTCGCCACCGCAAGCGACCGCCATAGCGACCGTAGTTGCAGACATTGCAGCTACTAACGCGAGCGCAACAAACTTCTTAAATTTTGCCATGTTGTTACCTCCATATATTTTCTCTTAAAAAAGCTTTGCGAAACGAATAAGTTTTTTTAGGGAAAGCGGTACGCTTTCCCTGCCCGCGGATAGAAAAATCCGCGGAAAAAAACCGTTATGCGTATAAACGCAAGATTATACTTTCGTTTATTGATTCATAATTTTACCAGTTTTTTGAGGGTGAGTCAAGCAAACATTGTGTTGTTTGCGTGAAAAAAGCGCATTTGCCCGTACCGATTGCTTATAGGGGGTATAAGAATACATTATAGTTGAATATATTCCCTTATATATCGGTAGTTATGCGCTTATAGAAAGAATTTATGCATCGACGCATTCTTTTGTTAAAATTTGCAAGAGATTTTTGTGATTTTCTGCTATGAGGTCCGGCTCGGGCGCATCGTCATATTTTCCCGATTGTTTCGTGTGAATATATACGCATTTCATGCCGACGCCGTGCGCACCGCCCACGTCGTCGCGTAAATCGTTGCCCACGTACAGGCAATGTTCGGGCGCAAGGGAAAAGCGGGAGAACGCCGCCTCGAAAAACTGCGGGGAAGGCTTTTTCCAACCCGCTTCCGACGAGAGCAACACGCCGTTAAAGTACGGAGTAAGCCCGCAGGCGGAAATTTCCGCACGGGTGAAACACGCTTGCGCGTTGGAAAGCAGATATACTCCCGCGCCCCGCGCCCGCAGTTCGGCGAGCAATTTTTTTGCGCCACGAAAGGGACGGCAACGGCGCAAAGACAGTTTGCGGAACTGCACGGCAAACTCTTCCGCGCGGGAGTCGGGCAACCCGCATTCGCGTAGAAGAGCGCGGAACACGGCAAGAAGATCGATTTCCGCCAGAGGAGGCAATTTTTCCTTTTGAAGAAAACAAAGAGAGGCGTACCGCTCTTTCAGCTCGCCACCCCTCTCCTTCATGTGCAGTAAAAGTTTCGAAACTTCCTGCCAAAACGCGCCGCTCTCTTCGTCGGTTCGAACGTCGATAAGCGTCCCGTACAGATCGAATAATAGATTCTTCATCGTTTCATTATATTTCTTGAACGTGCCACGTCCAGCTTTCGTACTCCGCGATGCGCGGAAGCAACAAGCCGAACCGAACGAGCGACGCGCCGCTCGCCGTGAGCCCGAGCTCCTCGACGCGGTAAGTCTTGCTCTCGTCGAGCCCCGTAAGACGCACCAGCCTGTTCTTGTCAAGCGGAACCGAACGCAGACGCTCGCCCGCTACGTACGCCTGTTTCTTGTCCTTGGAAACGAGCATTTCGCAGAAATAATCCTCGGTAAACGGGTTTATCAAGCGGTAGAGATCGCCCGAAAGCACGAGCTCCTCCGTCTTATGATAGGAGGCGATCTGCTCTTTTACGAGCGCCTTCTCCTCCCCGCCGAGTTTGGAAAGATCGAGCTCGTAACCGAACGCCCCGAGGGAAGCCACCGCGCCGCGCGTTGCAAAAGGCGTCGTACGGCGGGTCTGGTGGTTGGGGCAAGCGGAAACGTGACAACTCATGGCGCTTGCGGGATAGCAGATGCTCGTGCCCCACTGGATCTTAGCGCGCTCGTAGCCGTCGGTATCGTCGCTCGTCCAAATCTGCGGGAAATAATAGAGCATACCCGCGTCGAACCGTGCGCCTCCCGAAGCGCAACCCTCGAAGAAGATATTCGGGAAAGCCGAAATCAAGCGCTCCGCCAAATCGTACACGCCCAAAATATAACGGTGATGAAGTTCCCCCTGCCGATCGGCGGGAAGGGACGCGCAATAATTTTCGGTGATATTGCGGTTCATGTCCCACTTTACGTACGAAATGTCGTTTTCCGCAAGAATCTTGCTCACGACGGTAAAGACGTGATCCACCACTTCTTTGCGCGAGAAATCCAAAACGAGCTGGTTGCGCGCTTCGGCGAGCGGAACGCCTTCTTTATGGATCGCCCAATCGGGGTGGGCGCGGTATAAGTCGCTGTCCTTGCAAACCATTTCGGGTTCGAACCAAAGCCCGAATTTCAAACCGTTTTTCTTACAGCGGTCGATAACCGTTTTCAAACCGCCCTTTAATTTCTTTTCGTTTACGAACCAATCGCCCAAGCCCGAAGTGTCGTCGTCGCGTTTGCCGAACCAGCCGTCGTCCAAAACGAACGTGTCGATGCCGAGCTTTGCCGCCTCGTCGATGATGGCGAAAAGTTTTTCGTTATTGAAGTCGAAATAGGTCGCTTCCCAGTTGTTGACGACGACGGGACGGCGCTTTTGCACGTACGCGGGATTGATCACGCGCTCGCGCAGATAGTCGGCATAGCTCCTCGAAAGCTTACCCAAACCGCCGTCGGAATAGCACATCGCCGCCTGAGGCGTAACGAAGCGTTCGCCTCCGCCGAGCCGCCAGCAAAACGCGGTATCGTTAACTCCGCCCTGCACGCGCACGGTATCGGAAGGCCCGTCCTCGCAGGTTATGGCATAAGAACCGCTGTATATGAGCTGGAAGCCGTAGCATTCGCCGTGCTCCTCCGCACAATCCTTTCTAAGCAAACCGAGGAAAGGATTCATTTGGTGGGAAGAAGTGCCGCGCATAGAGTGCAGGCGCACCATGCCGTGCCCGAGCGGCGTTACCTCGGGAGTGCGCTCCGCGCCCCAAGTGCCGTGCAAACGCATGACGTTGAATTGATTATCGGGCAATTCCGTGCAGAAAGAAAAGGCGCGTTTGAGCGTGACGGGCGTTTTGCCGGCATTTACGATTTCCGCATTGCGGGTAAGCACGTCGGAATCGTCCGCCACGTTGTAGTTGAGCAAAATTTCCGTATCGGAAAAATCGTCTTTGAGGACGACCGTCAGCGTATCCCCCCCGACGCGCACGTGCGGCATATCGGGTACGTCGGGCACGCCCGCTGTAATTTTATGGGCAACATAACGGAAACGGCTGACAAGTCCGCCGTCCTCCCGCTCGATGAGCACGGTGGGCTCGCGGAAATCGCCGTGCCCGTAAAAGGCGTATTCGCCTGGCATCTCGTTAAACGCCATGTCGAAGTTTCTGTCTTTCGGATTGGGCGCGAGCGTATTACCGTATGCGGTAAAGAAATCGCTGTCGGCCCCCACCCGTCCGCCGAAGTGCAGGAACTGTAAAAATCCCGCGTCGTTGACGTACATCACGTAGTCGAAGCTCTTTCCGCTCAAACGAAACAACCGTTTTTCTTTGCAATAAGTGATCATATTTTTTCTCCGTAAGAAATTCTAACCCATTCTATAACACGGGCAAAATAAAGTCAAGCTAAAAACGAATCTTTTGGAAAAAGCTTCCGCTTTCTCCCGCGCCGAGCGAAACAACACCCTTCTTTTGCGCAAACTCGCTCTGCGCGCCCGCTTTCCCGGGGAGGTTGCACCAAGGCTCGATACAGATAGCCCGCGCCCCCTCGGGACGCCAAAGCAGTAAATGCGAGAATCCCCGAAAGGTGTATTCCACCGCTTTTTCGCCCGTCTTTTTGCGCAACAGCACCGAAGTTGACCGCACGTTTCCGAAGATGAGCGTTTTCCCGTCCACGAGCCGTTCCGCGGGAATGGGAAAAACCTTGCGCGTTCCGAAATCGACCTCTTCTCCCGTGAGAAGTCCTGCATCGTCGTGAAGCAAATGGATAAGACGCTCCTCTCTCTCGAATGCAAGCTCGTATTCGCCGAGATCGCCGTCAAGCGCAAAGCAGGGGTGCGCGCCGATGGAAAACACGAGGGGCTCCGCGCCCGTATTTTTTACTTCGTACTCGATTTCAAGCGCGCCGTCCGTGATCCGATAAGAAACGGTAAGCCGAAAGGGAAAGGGATAGACGCCCGCGGTTTCCGCATTGTCGCAAAGCTCGTAGCGCAAGAAATCCTCCCGTTTTTCCGCGAGCGCAAAGCGCGATTTTCGCGCAAAGCCGTGCCTCGGTACGGGATAACGACGACCGCCTACTATCACCTCGCAGTTTCCGCAAACGGGAAAAAGCAGAGGCGCGTGCCCCGCCCATGCGCCGTTTTCGTTTTGCCAAAGTCTTTCTTTTCCTTGAAAAGAAAGGGAAACGGGCTCCGCGCCCCTGTCGTCCACCGTAACGCAAAGCCCGCACGAACAAATCGTTTCACGCATAATATTAACTCCGTGCGTACACGATATTTCCGCCGCGCACCGTACATACGACGTCATAGTTTCCGTCGAGCACCGTGAAATCGGCGTTCTTTCCGAGCGCGATACTGCCCGCCTGTTTTTCCAACCCCAAATTGCGCGCAGGGTTGATCGTGGCGCAATCCACGGCTTGCAGGAAGGGCACTCCCGCCCTCTTTACCAAGTTCTCCACCGCGCGGTTCATACGCAGGACGCTGCCCGCGAGCGTCCCGTCCGCAAGACGCGCTTCGCCGTTCTTGACGAATACTTTCTGCCCGCCCAGCTCGCTTTCGCCGTCCCCCAAGCCCTTGGCGCGGATCGCGTCGGTAATAAGGGTGAGTTTTTCCTCGGGCTTGCATTTTACAAGCAACTGCATGGCGGGAACGGACACGTGGATCGTGTCGGCAATGAGTTCGCAGTTGAGCCTGTCGTCCAAAAGCGCGCTTCCGACCGTACCGATATCCCGATGATGCAAAGGAGATTGCGCGTTGTAGGTATGGGTCACGTTGCGCGCCCCCGCGTCGGCTGCGCGCGCAATATCTTCGCACTTCGCCGCCGTGTGTCCGATCGACGCGACGATCCCCCGTTCCGCAAGGTGCGCAACGAGCTCCTGCGCCCCATCCGCTTCGGGTGCGAGCGTAACGATCTTCACGGCGTTTCCGCTCGCCTCGTTGTACCCGTCGAACACCGCCGTATCGGGCTTCGCCACGTATTCCTCGGGTTGCGCGCCCTTGAATTTACAGGCGATGAAAGGCCCCTCCAAGTGAACGCCCAAAACCGCCGCCCCTTCTTTGGGGGATTTGGCACGGTACGCCTTTACGGCGCGCATCGCCTTTAAAATCGCCGAAGGACTTTGCGTCATAGTCGTCGCCAAAAAGCCCGTCGTCCCCTCTTCGGCGACCGTGCGGGCAATGGTTGAAAGCGCCTCCTCCGTGCCGTCCATGGCGTCCGAGCCGCCCGCGCCGTGGATATGTTCGTCGATAAAGCCCGGCAGAACCACCGCGTCGGCGGGAAGCTTTACTTCCTCGCCCTTCGCCTCGAAGGAAAGAATTTTCTCTTCGAAGGAAAGATCGCACTTTTTGAGCCCCTCGCCCGCAACGTATACGAGCGCGTTTTTAAAATGTTTCATAAAACACCTCCCGTCATACTATGAGTGCGGCCGCTTCTTTGTCGCAAATAAGCGTGCAATCGGGGTGCAACTGCAACACGCTCGCGGGGACTTCCTCCGTCACCGCTCCGTGCACCATGCCGTAAACGGCTTTCGCTTTGCTCGCGCCGTTTGCAAGCACGAGAATTTTTTTTGCGTTCATAATATTTTTGAGCCCCATGGTAAACGCTCTGCGCGGAACTTCGTCGATACTCTTAAACAGACGGGAATTGTCGCGAATGGTGCTCTCCGCCAGCTCCACGACGTGCGTTTCCGAGCCGAACGGCGTGTGCGGTTCGTTGAACGCAATGTGTCCGTTCGATCCGATCCCGAGCACCTGTATATCCTGCGCGCGGGAATGAAGCAGTTCGTTATAGCGGGCGCATTCCGCCTGCGCGTCCCCCGCTTTCCCGTTTTCGATGTTGGTGTTTTTCAAATCGATATCGAGCCCGTCGAATAAATTCTTCCGCATAAAATAGACGTAGCTCTGATCGCTCGACGCGTCCAGCCCCTCGTATTCGTCGAGGTTGACGGTGGAAACGTCTTTATAGCTCGTGCCGTTTTGTTTATGGTCTTCGATCATGCGGCTGTAAAGTCCGAGCGGAGTGGTGCCGGTAGCAAGCCCCAAAAGCGCGGACGGGTTTTCCGTAACGACCGCCTTGATCAACCCGAACGCTTTCGCGCTCATCTCTTCGTAATTTTCGGTAATGATTATTTTCATTTGCGTATCTCCCTTATTCCGCATCGGGCGGAAGAGTCGCCGCGGCAATACTCTGCCCCAAACGGCGGTTTTTCTCGTCAGGCAAGGATATATCGAGCGAGGCGTATTGCGGGAACTCTTCTTTTAACACCCGTTTACAGGTATCTAAAATCACGTTTCCGCCCGCGCCGCCCGTTACGCGCCCCAACAATAAAATGTGCTTGATGTCGTAAATCTTGGCATAGTAGGGAACGGTATAGGCGAGGTAGACGCCGATGTCCTCGTAAATCTTGCGCGCGAGCGCGTCGCCGCGTTCCATGAGCGCCTGTATCTCTTTGAGCCTCTCTGCGGGAGTAGACTTCTCGTCGAACACGTATCCGCCCATTTGCGCGAGCTTGATGACGGCGTCCTGCGAGAAATACTTACAGCCCACGCCCACGTCGCCGCTCCATTCATCCTGCATGGCTTCGGGATGAAAGTCTACGGGGACGAACGCCAGCTCGGACAGCCAGCCGTTGATCCCGCCCTCTGCGTTGATGTACCCCACCGCTTCGCTCGTGCCCATGGCAATGCCGAGCACTCTGCCCTCGCCGAGCTCCATACTGCCGGCAAGCGCGGTGACGTCGCCGTCGTTCGCAACCGTCAAAGGCACGTTCCCGAGCTCCTTTGCAATGTCTATGTACATATTCTTGATATAGTCGCCCCACTTCTTTTTGTCCACCTTGTAAAAGAGGGAAGCAACCATGATTTTATTATCCACGTAAACGCCCGCCGACGATACGCCGATACAGTCCACGCGGGGCATTTTGGACGCGGCGGTTTTCATTGCAGTTAAAATTTCGTTGTAGTGATAGTGAGGATCTTCCTGCGTTTTGGGGTGCCAAATAACTTCCTCGCTGTACACCGCCTCGCCGTCGATCACCGCGCTCACCTTCCTGTCGCTTCCGCCCGCGTCGAACCCGATGCGGCAGCCCTTGCTAAACCCGCCCACGCGATAAGACGCGTTGACTGCGGGAGGAATTTCGTTCTCCTCAAACCAAACGACTTCGAAGGGACGTTCGTAAACGCCGCTCATAAAGTCCGCGTCGAACGCTCTCGCGCCCGTTTCGCAATAATCCGCTTTTAAACGGCGATAAATTTCCTTACTGCCCGCAACGCCGATGCTGTAACCGCCGCACGTCCAAAGCACCGTTTTGGCAAGACGCTCCGCAATGCGGTAGCTCCTGTCGTCGTCCACGCCGTCTATAAAGCTGTCGTAGGAATAAACGTACCGCCCGCCGCTTCGCTCCACCACGAGCGTGACCTTCTGCTTCCCGTCCGCCCGCTCCACGTCGCGCTCGAAATCGGTGAGCGCGCAAATCATGGGATAAAAAGCTTTGTCGAGATTTAACTGCATACAATACCTCCATTTATATAACGAAAAGCCGTTCTCACGGCTTTTCGTTTTTTCTCGAAATCGTGATCATCTGCATTCTATCACGAAAATTTAACCTTGTCAATAGTTGATAAAAAATAAATAAACAATTTTTGTTTATCTTATGTTTACCAACGCCTTGCCTCAGTGTAAATACACGAGCTTGCCTCCCGCAAGACGGGACTGTTCCGCACAAATGCCCATGAGGTGACTTTCGACGGAAGCTTCCAAGGTCGTTTCGTTCGTCCCCTTGCCCGTGAGAATATCGTAGAGCTGGGCAATAAGCCCCGAATCGCCGCCGCCGTGTCCGTAACCGCCCTCGATGAGAGGTTTTATGGGAATGACCCGCACCTCGCCGCCGAACGGCTTCACGGTGATTTCGTCCTCCTCCTCGTTGAGCACCATTTCGCCGAGCGTGCCGAAAAATTTATAGATGCGCCCGCCCTTTGCGGTAAACGCCGTCATGAGCAATTCCGCCTTGACGCCGTTTTCGAAGGTCATCTGCGTGAGCTGATGATCGACCGCGTCGTTGTCGCAGGCGAACGCGCATCTGCCGTAAGGGCCTTCTTCGATCGCCTTGTAGAGCGCTTCGTCCGTAATGGGATAGGCAGTGGTAATTTGATTATGCGGCCAAACGGTGGCAAGACACCCTTCCTCGTGCCACATATCCACGTAAATGCGCTTCGCGCTGTAAGGGCAGGTTTCTATCAAACTGCAATCGGCGCAACGCTTCGCCGCGCCCTTCGGCGCATTCTCGGGAGTAAAGAAAGTGAGCTCCCCCACCGACGAAATGCTCTTACAGCGGGACTTCGCATAGTATTGCAATAGATCGAGATCGTGACAGCATTTGGCGAGGATCATGGGAGCGGTGTCCTTCGTTCTGCGCCAATTGCCGCGCACGTAACTGTGCGCCTGATGCCAGTACATGACCTGTTCGAGCGCCTGAATGCTGACAAGCCTGCCGATCGCGCCTTCGTTTAACAGTTCCGCCGCCTTCAAGAACCCCGGCGCATAGCGGAGCACGTGGCACACGAGCACCTTTCCGCCGTATTTGCGCTGAGCCTTTAAGAGCTGTTCGCACTCCTTGCGCTTGGAGGATATGGGCTTTTCGAGCAACAGATCGTACCCGAGCGAAAGCGCCTTTACGCCCTGCCGCACGTGGTCGGCGTCCATCGTGGCGATCACGAGCAGATCCGCCCGCTTTTCACGGAAAAACTCCTCTTCGCTTTCAAACCGTGCTCCGACCCCGAACCGCTCGCCGTATTTATTGAGTTTTTCGGGATTGTTCTCGCAGAGCGCGACGATGCGGAACTGTTCGGGACGCGCGTGGATCAGCGCGCCGTATGCCTCCGCACCGCGGTTGCCGCAACCGATAATTGCAACGGTAAACACTTGCATCGTTTTCTCGACCTCACTGTTTTTTCTCGTAAAACGCCGCGAACCGCGAAGCGTCCTCTCTGCCGACGGAAGGCGCTCCCACGCAATTAAACACGTTGGACTGCTTGAACACGTCGACGTAATCGCGCGTGATGTTCTGCGGACGGGTGATTGCCCCGCCGATGATTACGTGGTCGATGCCAACTTCGAGCACGGCTTGAAGCTCGTCGAAAGTGTGGATTCCTCCTTCCGCAATGACGGTAGCGTTGGTAATGTCGCTATACAACCGTCTGCAAAATTCGATATCGGGTATGGAAATCCCCTTCGTTTCCGCGGTATAACTGCGCATGGTGGTGGAAACGTAATCGAAGCCGAGCCGTTCCGCGTTCATCGCCTCTTCGTAGGTCGCGATATCCGCCATCAATAATTTATCGGTGTGCGCGCGCAGATAGGACACGAGCTCTTCGAGCGCAAGTCCGCCCGGACGGGGGCGGTTGGTCGCGTCCAACGCGATCACCGAACACTTAGACTTGATAAGCGCTTTCGCCTCCTTCACGGTGGGCGTTATGTACACGGGCGAATCGGCGTATTCCCGCTTGATCAGCCCGATGATCGGGAGTTCTCCGTTTAAAGTCCCGTAGATCGCGTTAATGTCGCGCACGGTGTTCGCGCGGATCCCGACCGCTCCGCCCTGTTTGGCGGCAAGCGCCATTTTGGATATCGTATCTCCGCCGTAAAGCGGTTCGTCTTTCAATGCCTGACAAGACACGACCAGTCCTCTCGGTATCATTCCGTTCATGGGTATCCCCTTTCCTTAAATCTACAAATTCCGACTTGCAAGCCGCCCTCCGCTCGGGAGAGCGGCAACGCTTCGTCTGTTTATTAGTTCTCTTCCTTGTTGAGCTTTTCGTTGACACGCTTGAACCCGTCGCGGAATGCCGCCACCGTATCGGCGAGATCGGCGTATTGATCGGAGTCGGGATCGAAGAAGCGCAGACGGTTGGTAATTTTCTGCGCAGAACCGGATCCGATCACGTCGTTGCAGTTAAACCAAATCGCGCCCTTTATGGACTTCGCCCAAGGCTGCATATTCTCCGCCGCGAAAGCGTCGAACATTTCCTTTACCCACTTCGCCTGCGTAGCCGCGTTGCGCCCGAGCTCGCCCGTGTAGTCGCCGCCGGAACCGCAAGCAAACTCGGAAAGGATCATCGCCCATTCGGAGAACGCCGCCTGATTCTTTTGGAAAAGACTGCTGTAACACTGCGCGAAGCTCTTGATACCGCTCGCGCCCTTCGCATAGTTGTTCATTTCGTAGTTCGTTCCGCCGAGAAGCTGTACGTAGTCCGTTCCGGGGAAGAAGCACAGATCTTCGCCCCAAGAGCTGTAAGGGCAGGAAGTGGCAATGGGATTCCAGATCCAGATACAGTTATCTACGCCTACCTCTTCGAAAATTTCGTAGAGGTGGATCCAGGTCATATTGAACACGTCTGGATCGAGCAGGGTCATCATACCGCTGTAACTCGTCCAGTCGGTGTTCATCTCGTTATTCAAGCGGAAGAGCACGGGCTTGCCGTATTCCTTAATGTCCTCGGCGAGCCGCGTGAAGTAATCGTCGTATTTACCGCGCAGGATATCGAACATGGGCGTAACTTCGTCCGCCACGATATTGTTGTTGGTGGTGAACTGATAGGTGAACTGCAAGACGGGCTTGCCGTTTACGCCGTCGCCGCCCGCAAGCTCGTTCGCCATATCCAGCGGGAAGTAGTGATACAGGAAATTGGGAGATTCCGGGCCTGCTCCGCCCCAGCCGATGTGCGTGTAGGTGGGATAAATGTCGTAGGTATATTCCCAAGCCTCTTCGATGCCGTCCTTCATGCGCTTGCTGTTGGAAAGCATGGAATCGTAGCCCACTTCGCCGGGGTGCAAAGACCCCTCCGTGCCGGGCATCGACCAGCTGAACACGCCCCAATGCACCTTTTCGGAAGCGATGAGCTTGTTGTAGTAGTTGGTGGTCACTTCGTCCCAGTTGGGATCGGGCTTGGGCGTGCCCGCGTTGAACGGAGCTCTCTTCACGCCTTTTGAGTTGATCCGCTTATAGCTCGTGATCATGCCGTCCATCGCGCTCGACTGATCGGTCTTGGACTTCATAACGAAGAGCGAGAATGCAATGGGATCGTTTTCCTGACGGACGATGCCGATATTGTAATAGGGATATTCCACCTTTCCGCCTTCGTCGGTGATCTTGATATCGTAACGGTACACGTCGTAACCGGGCTTGAACTCCAAATCCCCGTAAGGATGGCTCGTGCTGAAATCGTAAGCGGTCGTGCCGTTGATGCGCTCCAAGCCGTTATTCGCAAGGTAGGTATCGTTGTTGACGTGGTTGATGAGCCACTCTCCGCAATACACGTACCAAGGGTCGGACAGCGCGGTATAGGGGTTCTGCGTGTTGATGCTCGTGGTAAGAATGGAATCGCCGAACTTGTACTGCGTGCGGTAGTGGGAAATGGAGTAGTCCGCCGTAAAGTCAACCGTGGGAAGCGTGAAGGTATAACCCAAGGACGCCTGCACGATACGGGTCTTGCTCTCGCCGAACAGTTCGAGCTTGATATCCTGACGGGAGGTAGCTTCCCGATACGTCGTCTTATACGCGTTATTGATATTAAATCTGCCGCCTTTAACGTCCGCGTTGGTGTTAAATCCGTTGTCGGGATCTTTCAGTTCCCCTTTCGTATAAAGCCCCGTAAAGCAAAAGTCGAGGGACTCGCGGTCGGTCTGCACGCTGTCGTCCGTATCGGACGGCGGGACGGGATCTTCGCCTCCGGGAGGGACGTCCGCGGAATCGTCGGGGTCTTTTTCCCCGCATCCCGCAAGCACGCAGGAAAACACCATGGTCGCGCCGAGTAATAATGTTGCGATTTTTTTCATAATTTGTTCCTCATCCTTTTATTATTTTCGCCGATCACGGCATTTTATTTTGCGTTCGCAAAGCCCTTGCGGAATTCCTCCACCGTAGCTTCGTTTCCCTTTCCGTCGGGGTCGATAAACCGCAAGCGGTTTCCCACCAAGCCGTCGAAGATATCGTCGCAGTTAAACCAAACCGCGCCCTTTATCTGCTTCACCCACTCCTCCTGCGGATCGGCGTTGAGGCATTCGAACATTTCCTTGACCCAATTTGCCTGTACGGGGATATTGCGCCCGAGCTCGCCGCTCGTGCTGCCGCCCGCGCCGCAGGCGAACTCCGAAATGATCATGCACCAATCGGTGAAATTACGGCTGTTCTTGCGGTAGAGCTTTTCATAATGAGGGCGGAAGCCGACGACCTGCTTCGGAGCGGTTTCTGCCGGATAGTTGTTCATCTCGTAACTTGTTCCGCCGAGGAGCTGTACGTAATCGACGCCGGGGAAGTAGCAAAGGTCCTCTCCCCAAGAGCAATACGGGCAAGTGGTCGCAATGGGATTCCAGATCCAAATGCAGTTATCCACGCCCTCTTCCTCGAAAATGTTGTACAAACGGATCCACGTTTCGTTGAAGATATCGGGATCGAGCAGCGTCATCATGCCGCAATAACTCGTCCAGTCGGTATTCATTTCGTTGTTTAAGCGGAAGAGCACGGGATGACGGTACGCCTTGATATCGCGCGCGAGCTGACGGAACTGTTCGTCGTATTTGCCGCGCAGGATATCGAACATGGGCGTTTGATCCTCAAAGACGAGGTTATTGTTGAGCGTGAACTGATAAGTGAACTGCAACACGGGTTTTCCGTTCTTCCCGTCGCCGTCCGCAAGCGCCGCCGCCATTTTGCTCGGAAAGTGATGGGGCGCGTAGCGCTCGGAATCCGTCCCCTTCCCGATATGGGTGTAGGTGGGATAGATATCGAATTTCTTCCCCCAGCCCTTTTCGATCACCGCCTGAATTTTTACGCTGTTGTTATAGAATTTTCGATAGCCCTCGCTGTTCTCGTCGAGCTCTTCGGCAAGTCCCGGCATGGAGTAGCTGAACACGCCCCAAGCGGGATGTTTGCGAGCATAAAGCGAATGGAAATAATCCTTGGTTTCTTGATTCCAATTCGGATTGCCCTGCGGTTTTTCCGCATGGAAGTAACTGCGCGCCTCCCCTTTGGGCTCGAAGCGGGTGAAGCTCTCCACAATGGCGTCCATAACGCCGCAGTTTTCCGTTTGGGATTTCATGACGAAGAGCGCGAAATTTTTCATATCGTCCTTCGCTCTTACGACAGCGATCTCGTAATACGGGAACGCAAAATCTTCCACGAAGAAGGTGTAACGGTACACGTCGTAGCCCGCTTTGATATCCAAATCGCCGTACGGCTCTTCGCGCGTGAGCAAGTGCTTGGGTGCGCGCAGACGTTTGATCCTGCAATTCTTCATGAACGCTTCGCTGTTCAAATGCCGCATCAGCCATTCGTCGCCGTAGATGAACCACGGATCGTCCCTGTCCAAATAGGGATTGCCCGATTCCGCGCTCACCGTTAAGATGCAGTCGCGGAAAGCGATTTTGGTGTGATACTTCGCGATCGCATAGTCTACGACGCACTCGCTCGCGGGCAACTCGTACAAGAACCCTGCGGGGATATCCGCCATGACAACGCCCGTGCGGGTATAAATTTCCGCTTTGACGTCCGTGCTCTTTTCGGTAATTTCGCCGTAACTGCCGTCCACGAAGCACTTTACCTTTACCTCTTCGGTCACGGGGCACTTTCCGTCCATGAGAGCGTTCAGTTTCTTTAATTCGTTCATATGAAAAGCTCCTCGCTTTATTCGATCGTGATGGTAACGGGTTTACTGTAAAGCCCGTAGGTTCTGTCCGCGCCGCCGTAGGCGTAGGGTTGCGTGTAGTGCAGGAGCGCCGTTACGGTATTCCCTTCGCGGGCGACTTCTATAATTTTGCACTCGCCGCTCTTTACCCAGCCGTTATAAGTGGTGTATTCCGCCTCCACGGTTCCCTTTGCGTATTCCTCCGCACTGAGCGTGATCGCTTCGGTGGAGATCTCCTTTACGAACAACGCGCAATCCTCCGCCTTGTTCGTGGTGGCGATATTCGCCCTTGCGTCGAAGTGACGCAAATCGTCGAACGTCCAAGTGTTCTGCACGTAACCGCGCGCGAGATAGGAGAGCGCCATGGTATTCGTCATGCCCTGATAGGTTTCGTCGAACACCATGTTATAGCTTCTCGTGAATGCGATTTTAGAAGCCATGTTGCCCATTCCGCACCAATTACCGCCCCATGCGGGTAAATTCTTATCCTTTTCCGCACCCGCCAAGCCTCCGCCGAGATGCCCCACGGGAACCTTGGGAAGATAGGTTTTCATGCCCTCCGCATAGGGCGCGAAAAATGTAATGGCAAACCAATGTCCCGCCATGTCGGGATATTCGTCCGTGATCTCTTTCAGCTTCTCGATCGCGTTCAACTGCTCGGAAGCTACGGTAGAGCCGTTGTCGAACTTTAATTCCAAGATGAGAATGACGTCCGTTCCGCGCACCAAATCGAATACCTCGCGCAGGGTCGGATAGGTGTCGTCATACTTATTCGAATAGTCTACAAGCTGTAAACGGCGCATATGCTCAGCAAGCGTGCTCACGAAATAGTAACCGTTTTTACTGCCCGTACCGTTGGATTCGGAGTTGTGACAAATGAGAATGTCCCTGTCTTTGGTGATTTGGATATCGAGTTCGATATGCGTCGCCCCCTCGTTCACGGAAGCCGCGACCGAAGTCAAGGACTGCTCGTTGCAATAAGTCGTGATGCCGCGGTGCGCCGCAATGTACTGCGCGCGGGCAAAACCGTCCTCGGTGAACACCTCTAAGGTGTTTTCGAGCACGCCGGTCGAGGAAGAAACGATCCCGTAGCAACCCGCCGTCACCGCGGTAACGCCCTCTATCTTATCCTCGGCATACCCCCAGCACACCTTGGACATCGCCGAGATGTATTCCGCCGCAACGGGCATGTTTTCGTCGGATACGTCGAGCATCAAAATGTTGCACCCTGCCGCGTTCGCGTCGCCCAAATACTGCCAAGCCCAATAACGGTCTGCGCCGATCTCCTTGTCCGTTAAATCGTACACGGTGTTTACGATTTGGCAGACCTCGTCCTCATAGAGCTTTTGAATGACGCTCAAATCGGAGGAGATCGCCATAATGTCGCTCACCGTGTAGACGTTCGTCATCCAATCGATGAAGCCGTCCACCGTAGAGGCGGTGAGCCGAACGACGGGAATGTATCTCGCTTTCAGATCGTTGTCGAATACGCTTTCGAAGGACCTTGTTTCGCCGCCGAGGGTCACGTTCATGTCCGCAGACGGCGTGAGAATCACGGAATTTGCCATGCCCGATATTTCCGCAAAGGAAGCGGGCTCCAAAATTGCCGTCGGTTCGATCATAAGCCCGTCGTCATCGGGATTGATCGGGATATAGTTTGCATACGTTTTCACGGCGTGAGCGTTTTTGGCTTGAAAGCCGAAGCAGACGCCCGAGCCGATCGCGACGGCAAGCGCCGCGGAAATTACAGCCGTAATCTTCTTCATCTCTTGCCTCCTTAGGTCAATCCGCAAATGAGCTCGAACGAAGCGGCTGCGGTTCCGCAACGTACGGTGATCGTACACGTGCCCTTCTTATGCGCCGTAACGACCGCGATCAAGCCTTGATATTCCACCGTTCCCACGCTTTCGTCCGAGCTCTCCCAAGTGATTTCACCCGTCAAACCCTCCGCCGCGATCGCCTTTACGGTAGCCGATTTCTCTCTCGTGAGGACCAGCTTCCCCGCGGGCAGGAAAACGGTTAGACTTCTCGCCTCGACCGTAACCGTGCAGGTATCCGTAACCTCGACGCCGTTTGCGTCTTTACCCGTTACGGTAACGACCGTAGTTCCTGCGGAAACGGCCGTCACCGTTGCACCGGAACCCTTCGCTTCCACCGTCGCGACCTCTTCGTTCTGCGATTCCCACGAAACGCTCGCGCAGTCCACCGCCGTAACCGTAAGCTGCGCGGTGTCGCCCGCAGTCAAAGTAAGCGTTTCCGCATCCAACGTAACGCTCGCCGTCGTCGCGGGAGGCACGTCGTTATCTTCGCCGCAGCCGCATAAGAGCAAGGCGAGGCAAAGCGGTAACAGCGCCGTCAAACACCATAATTTTTTTATCATTCTTTTCACCCTTATTCGGGACGAACCGAATCGCGCTCGATATGCAAGATCCGATAAGCCGTTCCTTTTTTATTTTTCAATTCCCGATGTCCCTTCGTATCCCACTCGATAGAAATTTCATTGCCGAGATCGTCCGAGAAATCGTATTTTCCCGCTCCGCTCACGAGGAAGGTGAGTTCGGTATAACCGTCCAATTCGCTCCCGACGTCCGAGCAGAGCTTCCCGCCCTTCAAATTGAGCGGAACGCACTTGTTTTCGCGCATGAGCGCGGGCGTTCTTCCGAGTTTGAAAGAATGTACGCCGCCCTCGTAACATTTGCCCGTAAAGAGGTCGTACCACTTTCCTTGGGGCAGATATACGCTTCGGGAGTCCGCATAGTCCTCCAACACGGGCGCGACGAGTATCGCGTCGCCGAGCATAAACTCGTCCTCGATACCGTAAACCTTTTCGTCGGCAGGGAATTCCAACACCAAATGGCGCATGGGCGCAACGCCCGTCTTGCCCGATTCGAGCAAAAGCGCGTATTGATACGGAAGAAGATTGTAGTGCAAATAAAAGCTTTCGCGCAAGCGGGGAAGCATCGCGGGGTCTTTGTGGAAGTCCGCCATGTTCCAAGGGCTTCTGTCGTTGATTTTCCAAGCCCCCGAAAAATCGCACCTGCCGTTGCGCACCGCCTCGCTGTGCCATTGCATGATCGGCACGAACGCCGCCGTTTCCACGGCACGGCAGTAAAGCTCTTTGGTGGGCAGATAGCCCGCAAACCCGCCGATGTCGAAGCCCCAGCAGTTTACGCCCGACATGCTCGCCGTAAGCCCCGCCTTTAAAATGGAGCGGTACTCCGACCAAGTCGATTCCTGATCACCCGCCCATACGACGGAGAAACAAGGGGTTTCCTGTCCGCCCGCGCGGGAGAACACGATACCCTTTTCGCCGACAAACTCCGCATAAGCCCTGCTGTAATTGACGCAGAACTCGTTCTGCCCCTCCAAGCCCGTCGTGCCGTCCGAAAACGTTACGGTATGGTCGTGAATAAATTCCCCGCCGTCCGTTTTAAATCCGTCGATCCCGAGCTCCTTTAAATGCCGGAAGCGGTTAAACCAATGCTCGCGCGCCACGGGATTCGTGAAATCGGGAACCATGTCCCCGATGCACCAAGTGTGCGGGATCTCGTAAGGCGTGCCGTCCGCGTTCTTGACGACTTCGCCCTGTTCGCGAACGAATTGATTGTCGGCAAGACGCTGTTCCACGTTGCAGGAGCTCATGATATTTTCGCCCTGCGCATGGCTGGGAACCGTCCAAAGCAGGAGTTTGAGCCCCGCCGCGTGGACGTCGTCCACAAGTTTTTTCGGGTCGTGCCAGAATTCGGAAGCCGAGGCGTCTACGTCCTTTGCGGAAATCACCTCTCCGCCCTTGTTCGCCTTGCAGGAGCTCCCGCTCCATAAATAGTAAGTAGAATGGTCGCTCCACGGCTCGATTACGAGTACGCTGTGGGGGAAGTTGTGCTTTTTCGTGAGTTCCAATTGCTCTTCGATCTCCGCTTGGGTGTGCCAGCGATTGGAGCTCATCCAAGCGCCGAGCACCCATTTGGGGAATACGCGGGGCATTCCCGCAAGCGAGCGGAACTCGGAGATGATTTCCTTAGGGCTGCCCTCCAAGAGCCACACCTTCGCTTCCTCGCCCCTGCTTCCAACGGGGAATTCCACCGTGATCTCCCCTTCTTTGCGGAGGTCGAAATCTACTTCCACGTAGGTTTCCACGTACAGCCCGAAGCCGTCGGGCGTAAGGAAGAAGGGCATGGATAAGTAGGTATAATCGCCTTGATAAAAGCATCTCTCGCGCACGCAAGCACGCACGAGCTTGCCCTTTTGGTCGCAACTGTCAAACTTTTCGCCGAAGCCGAATACGGCGCGGTAAGGCCTTTTCAACGTTATGCGGTAGCCCGTACCCGTTTTTTCGACGTAATCTAACTGCTTCATGTCTGTTTTTCGTTCTCCTTCCGAAGTCCTCTTATTCTTTCACCGAACCGATCATCAATCCGCCCTTGATGTAGCGGATGACGTAAGGATAGCAAGCGATAATGGGAATGATACTCACAATCATCGCCGCGGCTTCGATATTTTTGCGCCCCATCAAAATTTCCTCCACCTTTGAGGTACTTAGACGCTCGTTTAACAAATACAAATAGTAAGCGAGCGGGAATGCGTCGAACTTATTCGGGTTAATGAAAAGCAACGCAGACCCGTAGCCGTTCCATGCACCCACCATAGAGAAGAAACAACAGCTTCCGATGACGGGCAAAGACATGGGAATGACGATGCGGAAGAACATTTGGATTTCGCTTGCGCCGTCCAAACGCGCCGAATCCTCGATATCCTTGGGCAACCCCTCGAAGAACACCTTGAAATAGAGCAGATTTCCGACGTTACTGATCGAGATGAGAATGCAAGACCAAATGTTATCGGTCAGATTGAACTGCCGCATTAACAAATAAATGGGAGCGGTACCCGCCGAGAACAGCATGGTGATGATGAAATACATCATGATACCGCCGCGCAAGGGACAATCGCGCTTAGAGAGCGGATAAGCCGCCATCGCTTCCACCAAGTTACTGCCGATCGTAATGACGATCGTGATAATCACGGAGTTTCCGAACGCTCTCCATAAGTGTGCCGCCTCGCTCCCTTTAAAAACGGTTCTGAACCCAAAACCGGACAGCTTCACGGGAAAAAGAATAACGTCACCGTTCCGCCTATAATCGTTGATCGACAGCGAGAAGAAATTCAGGAGCGGGAAGATAATCACGATCATGAAGAGCACGAGCAAAACGATATTGACGACGACAAGCGACGTATCGAGCTTGCTCTCCTTGATTTTATTGGGGTTTCTCTTGAAAATTTCTTTGATGTTTTTCATGTCCCCCTCCTTACCACAAACCGCGGTGCAGCGTCTTAGTCGTGACGAGATTGCCCACGATCATAAGCGTAAGCCCCACAAGTCCGTTGAATACGCCAAGGGTCGCCGCCATAGGAATGTTTTGATTTACGATGGTAATATCGTATAGATAAACGTCGAGCGTTAACTGCGCCTCGTCCGCAAGTATCATGTCAAACAGCGGCAAAACAACTTCCAATCCCGTTGCGAGCATTCCGCTGATGTTGAGAACCAGCATGAGCGCAATCGTGGGAATAATCATTGGAATGGTGAGGTACCACATTTTGTGAAGTCTGTTCGCCCCTTCCAAAGTCGCCGACTCGTAGAAACTCTTGTCGATTGCAATGATACCCGCGTAGAACATAATACAGCCCCACCCCGCGCCTTTCCATGCGGAAAGGAAGATAACGAAAAACTTATACAGTCCCGCTTCCTGCATGAGCGGATGATTGGGCGAATTAAATTTTAACGTAACAAGCAACGTATTCAGAGCCCCTCCGTCGCCGTCAAGCAATCCCGCCCAAGTAGCGATAACGACCGCCCAAGAGAGGAAGTTGGGAATGCAAATGACGATGAGAACGACCTTTGCCATTGTTTGGCTCTTCAATTCGGAGAGCTGAACGGCGATAAAAATGGATAACGGGAAACAAATTACCAGCTTGATCACGTTAATGAGCAACGTGTTTCCAACCGAAACAAAAAACTTGTCGTTGAAAATGTTACCGAAATTGTTGATCGTCCAATATCCGTTAGTAAGTTCATGCCATAAGTCGTAGCGGTACAGGTTGAAGTGCCCGGGGTCTTTGAATGCGAAAACAACACCCAACATGGGGATATACGAAAATATTAGAGAAAAGAGCGCCGCAGGAATAATGAACCAAAGCACCTTGCGGTATTTGATGAAACGCTTTTTTTGAAGACTCCAAAACTTGGGCTCTTCAAACAAGCTCCTGTCTATCCCCAGCACCGACTCCGCTTTCTCGATTTCACTGAGCTCGGAGGGGGCGGACGGCTGTAAGGCGTCCGCTTTCTCCTGTTCCATTACGTCGTTTTCCATAAACGCTCCTTACTTAATTTTGCTTCCAACCGGGTTTGACCTGTTTAAACCAGGAAGTCATTTCGGTAACGATCGTATCCGACCAATAATAATACTTCGTATTACCAACCTTCACGTTATCCGTTTTAAGTCCTGCTCTCGTATTCTCGATCATAGCAGCCGCATTGCCCTTTTCCGCGCTCATTGCCGCCGCAATCCCGCGGAGCGCCTTGGTACGGGAAAGAATGTTCACGTTCGACCAACTCCTCAAAGGAGGCATCATCGACATAGGATTCCTGATGACCGTATCATCCATAGGAACTGTAACGGACCATGCGTCAAAGCCTGTTTCACGGAGGTGGAAGAGCACCTTCGCCTCTACGCGGTTGGTGCCGTTGCAATACTGTGAGTTATCCGCGATTTGCGAAATGTAACGGTCGGTGAGCTGAATCCAATATCCGCCGCCCGACACCGTCTTCTTATTGCCGTCGTCGTCGACCGTTTCGTAGCTGTAAGGATCCATGAAGATGATTTTGTTCTTGTAATCTTCATAAGGGCGCATACAGAAATTATCTTCTTCCCATTTCGAAATATCGGGAGCGCCCGCAGGAGCGTCTACCTTGTTCCAGTGCGTGCCCTCTTCTCCGCCGTAATATGCGGCAAAGTTTTCAAGCTTCTTTGCAAGGAAGTCGATCGTATTGAGCGCCTGATCCGCCATGTAGTAAGGAATAGCGGTGTAATAGCTCACGCCGTCGTCGCCGCCGTGAAGCTTCGCTTTTTCGTGTACGGGAGCGGTGTAGGTAACGCCCGTCACGTCGTTCGTCCAAGAATAGCCGTCCGCACGGATACGGGTGTTCCAGGAAACGCCGTCGTCGTGTACCGTCTGATAATCGTTGGTGATGCCGAGATCGTTTGCAAGCGTACCCTTGGCCACCGTTGCATTGATAAGAGGAGTTACCCACCAGTAAGCCATATACACGCAAGAGTAAAGCCCGTCCGCAAAATTGCTGCAAAGCTTCGCCGCGTCGCTGTTCTGCCAGCTGGCGGAGAGAACGCTCTTGCGCTTCAACATATTCATGTATTCCGCATAGTCAATCACGCTGTCGTCGTAGATGTAGAGTTGGATTTTCCCCTCGTCGTCTACGCCGAACTCGATGGGACAATCGAACGCCGACATGAAAGGCGTTACGCGGGCGGAGTTTTCGCCGCCGATACCGAACGCGTGATAGTTGGTGTTCGAGCCGAATTTCGTCTGCAATTTGAGAAGCGCGTCCGTCACTTCCGTCAAAGTGGACGGGATTTTTACCGATCCGTCCTCGTTGACATAACCGATCTCCTTCAAATGCGCGTTGTTCCATATGAGCGCGGAATCCTCCATCATGCAGTAACCGAAGTCGGGAATCGCGTAAATACCCGTCCAGCCCTTCGTATCCGTATACGTAACCGAGTCCCAACCGTAATCCATGAGCCCGATGAGCTCTTTCAGCTTGCGCCCTTGGGGTGTATTAGTAAGAAGCCCCGTCAAGTCGAGAAAGGTTTCGTTTTCGAGCTGTTCAGTGAACTGCGCCGAAGTTAATTTCATAAAGTTAAACGGATCTCTGTTCATCAGCGAATTACGTACTTGATCGTCGCCCGTACCGACAATTTCACTGTACTGCACATGATAACCCGTTGTTTTTTCGATAATTTTTGCCGTATCGGACGTGTTTACGTCCAAACCGCCCAAACCCATTTCGGGATAAAGCCCTTGAATTTCAATGGGCGTGCTCGTGTCGGCGTTCCAGTTGATGAGGTCGTCGTCTCTGCCCGTGCCGCGTTCAAAAGGATCTACCGCTACAAAGTTGGGGTTGTCATCGAGGTTATTGTCGTCGCCCCCGCCGCAACCGGCGAGCATACCGACCATACCGAGCCCCATTACGCCCGCCAATAAAATAGCCGCTGCTTTTTTCATGAAAATTCCTCCTTGAATCTCTAACTTAACTTATTCTGTCCTTTGCTCTCGTCTTTCCGCCAACGGAAAGCTCCTGTACGAAATTCTTCAACAAAAAATTACAGGCGGTAATCAGACATTTTTACCGCCCGTAGAAGCCGTTGCATCTTGCAGCAAACGCTGCCGTTTTGCCATGCCTGTCGCTTTCTTTGTTGCATTCAGTTGTCATTCCCCCCTCCAACCCGAAGGGCTCGAAAGCCCTTCGGGAACACAAAGGAGGAAATAAGTTTGGGTTGTCTGTTATTCGGATACCGTTTCGCCGATATACAAACTCGTAATCGTTGCGGTTTCGCCCTTGTCGACGGTTACGCGAATTCTATTGATTTTCAACGTATCCGTCCCTGCGGTAAAGCCTTTGTTTGCAACCAACCAGTCCATAATCGTAGACATTTCGATATGACCTTGCAAATCGCCCTTGATATTGTTCTTCATGTCGCCGATTTGCTCGCCAAGGTAGAAGTATTTCTCTTCGCCGTTCAAATCAACATAGAATGCAATCTCTATACCGCAAACTGCCGTATCGGTAGAAGAGGTCTTCAAATCGTAATAGAGCGAATTCCCCGTAATCGTTACCGTTTCGTTGATATCCTTGTGGTGTACGTCCGCCCAGCCATCTGCATTGGAACCGACCATTTTGTAGCCGTCTTCCGTTGCTTCGACCGTTACGTCGGTGGAATGCTCCCAATCCTTTGTAAATTCAGGAAGCATAGTACCGTTCTCATCAACGTAATCGGGTTCTGCGGGCACTTCGGGAGCGGGATCGCCCTCGGGCCAAGTGTTCTTCAAGTTAGCAACCGTAATTGCCGTTTTCACGCCGCCTGCAAATGCTTTGTTTGTTTCTTCGCTTGCAGCGTATTCGCCATGACCTTCGTATGCCACAAACTCAACGTCTTTGAGTTCGGCTTTAACGATAGCTACGATTTCCGCCAAAGTCTTCGCGGGAACGTCTTTGCCGTCTACCTTCTTCGCGCCGAAGCCGAAGTAGTTGACGTACGCCTTGCTACGATACGTGAAGTCAACACCCTTGCTATGATTGAAGTTCCAAGCTAAGCCGTTATCTTTGAAATCGTTGAAGCCTACCATATAGTTGTTTACTACGTGGAGAATGCTGTTCTGGGAAGCAGTGCCGTTGGTAATCTTCTCGGCAAGGCTCGCCACGTTGTAGATATACTTGAAGTCTTGCACGAATCCGCTTGCTTTGCCGGAGGCATCTTTATAATTGACCTGCGTAAGCAAACCGTCGATAATGGAAGGAAGCTTAACCTCTGCTTCGTTGAACTTCTCAACAAGGAAGCAGATATAGAAACTTGCCATCCAGTTATTATCGGAATTGATCACCGTAGCTTTGCCGGTGTCGTCTGCGTCGACGTACTTGTCGCCGCGGGAGGTTGCAAGAAGCGCTGCGAGCAGCTCTGTCATAGCCTCTTCGCCCGTGAAGGTCTGAACGTCGCCCTTTACCTTAACCGCCTTGACGGAAAGGTTCTTCAACGCGTCGTTTGCTTGAAGAACGGTCATTTCCTCGTCGAACTTATCCCAAGCATTGAGCATGGCGTCGCCGAATTTAGCTTTTACGGAAGCCTGCTTCGTTTCGTCGAGCTTGGCAAGTTCTACCTTGAACTTCCTGTAATTTTCAAGCTCGTTGCCGAGATATCCCTTGATTACCGTTCCCTCGGTCTTCCAACCCTTGACCACGGAAGCGTTGCTGCTGATATCGTTGATTCCGTTGATGAGGTTGATGACCTGCAACTCGTCTTTTGCGATATCGCCGTCAAGAAGAATGCCTTCCGTTACGCCCCATTGCGCGTCCGCCGTGTAACCGATTTCAACAAGGAAGTTCGTTACAACGTCGAAGTAGCCCTTGACGTCCGTCTTGCCCTCGATTTCCGCGCCGACGTATTTCACGATTCCTCTGAGCGCACGGGCGGATTGCCACTGATTGAAGCTTGCAAAGCCCGATTTCAGCGTGCCGGTGTAGCCTGACGTGAAGTAAGCTTTTACGAACGCGAGTTCTTCGTCGGTAAGATCGGTGATCTTGGTCTTGTTTCCGCCGGTGATCGACTTGGCAAGGGTTGCCGTGTTGGCAACGATATAATAGTAGTCGTTGTAGAATTCTTGGCTCTTGATCGCTTTGAGCACTTCCTGCATATAGGGGGTGAGCGTCAATTCCAAATCGCTCTGCAAGAAGTTTGCAAGAACTGCCACGCGAATGCTCGGATATGCGTTGTCGTCCCAGTTGCACACCTTCACGCCGCCTTGGTTCGGCGCGTCGCTGTTGTCATCCGCAGACCACTGCGTGCCGCGTGCGATGCGGCTTGCCCAATAGGTAAGCTGTTGCAACGCATATTCGGGAGTTCTGTCCGTATACGTCGATCCCGTAGGCGTATCCGCAAGCTTGAGAATGCTCGTGGAAGCAGTGTACTTGTCGTTGGCAACGATCGCCGCAAGCGCTTCGCTCTCCTTGCCCCAAGCCGCCCAGTTAGCGGCGTTTGCCTTGCCGAGAGCCGCGAAGCGTTCGCGTGCGCTGAGCGCGTTGAGCTCTTCGAGCGCCGAACGGTAAGCGAGGATCTCGCTGTAATAGTAGCCCGCTACGCTCTCGCCGTCGGGAGCCGTCCAACCCTTCACTTCGTAAGAAGTACCAAGCGTGCCGAGCGCATTCATCTTCTCCGCAACCGCAAGAGCCGCCGCCGATTCGTCGCCGCCGAGGTCGATCGTGCCCTCTTCGATACCCCAGCCGTTACCCTTTACGGTGAAGCCCAAGGTGTCGCTCAGGAAGTTTGCAACCACTTCGTAATACTGATAGGTCTTGTAATCGTTCTCGCCGTCTTTCAACGTTCCGCCCGCGATCGACGCGATATAGCGGGTACGCGAGGAGAAGTACTTTTCAAACTTCTCGCCGCTGTTCCAGTTCCAGGAAAGCAGGATATGAAGCTCGTAATCGGGAGCCCATACGTCGTTGAGGAAATCTTCCAGATCTTTGTCGTTGAGCCACTCGTTGTTATGGATCTTCATCGCGGCTTGCACGGTTCCGTAAATCGGATAGTATCCGTACTGACAGAAATTGTCGTACTCGATCGCCGTGAGCGCCTCTTCGATATAGGAAGGAATTTCCACGCCGTTTGCTTCGAGGAACTCTTTGCAGAGCAAGATACGGATAGACACGTACGTATTGTCGTCGAAGTTCATAACTTTGACTTTGTTACTGTTGGTAGTGTCGTTTTCACCGCCATCATAGTCCCAAGCATGACCGCACTTTACGGCAAGCGAATAATAAACGAGTTGATCGAGCGCATATTTCGCCGTTTGCTCCGTCCAAGCGCTAACGGCAGTCGTGTTCTTCGCGCCAAGCATGATTTTCTCCGTAAGAGCTTCTGCCTGCGCAATCGCAGCGGGCATCTCGGTCGCAAGCGTATCCCACTTCTGGAATTTCGCTTTTTCGATATGGAAGAAAATTCTTTCCTTATCTTCTGCGCCAAGCCCTTCGTACGCCGCTTTGATCGTCTTGAATTTTTCGATTTCGTTATAGATGTAGCCCGTAATTTCTTCTTCGGTCGTCGAAATGCCTCTGATCTCATAATCGAGGATATTTCCGAGCGTCTTGAAGTCTTCCGCAACCGCTTTGCCTTCCTCGGAAAGCTTCATCGCTTCCAAAAGCAAATCATTTGCCGCGGTGAAGGGGGTGAAATCCAACAAACTGTGGAATTTCTGCAATTCTTTTTCATTGAGATAAATATTATCTCTGATTGCTTCGATGTCCGCAACTTTGTCTGCGATCTCGCCCATCGTAAGTCCTTTCAAGGCATCGATCTGATCCTGATAGCCCTTCAAGTTCGTACCGAACTCGTCGTCCGCTACGGGCACGTGGTCAAAGCTGAAATTGTAAACGTCGCAGCCTTCCTTCGCCTCGTAGGAAGTGCAAAGGTTGTTGTTGAGGATCACGTAGTCGAACACGCCCGTGGAGGGAGTATCCTTCATGTTGTCCGCAAGGAGAATGCTGTAAGTATTCCCTCTCAAATCCGCGTCGATACCGCCCGCGCCGTAATCCACGTCCGACATTTCCTCTACGGTCGGGAAGTAAGCCGTTGCCTCGGTAATGGTGAGGTTTTCGAATTTCGCGCCGTTGAAGTAATCCGCGTTTTTCACGTGGACGCCGTCGCTGAGCGCATTGGCGTTTTTGATATCAAGCCCCGCAGTAAAGATATAGGTATTTTCTTTTCCCATGTTTGCGCTGGGGAAGAAATTGGACAAAGTGTCCGCTTCGAGGCGGCGCTCGTACATAATTTTACCGTCTTTATCCTTTACGACAAGGTAGTTGGACTGGTAGATTTCGTCCGGGAAATCGGGATCGGAAACAAGCTGCGTTTCGATGCTCATGGAAATGCTTGCCATATCGGGCACGAAATAACCGCCCGCCGCGTCCCAAGTAGAGGTCATAATGCAACCTTTTTCCATATCGAACGTATAGTTCGCATCGGAGAAGCTGTCGTCACGGGAAGACGCTTCGAAGGGATACCAGTTACCCGTCGTCACGTCGCACGCGATACCGAGGTCTACGACGTAGTAATCCTGCCAGCTGTAAAAGCCCATGAACGCGTAAACGGGATCGCCGCCCTGATAGGGAGGGGTGATCCTGACGCCCGAAAGGTCGATATTGTATACCTGCTTGGTAATGCCGTTTAACCGCTTGGGGAAGGACAGCATCGCCGCGTCCATCGAGCTCGAAAGCTCGTAAGACTTCGCGGATTGCGTTTCTTTATCGATACGGTTACCGTTGAGGTCTAATAGACCGTAACTGTTCCAAGACTGCATCGACTTCTTCCCGAACGAAGAAACCTGATGGACGACATAGTCGGTATTCTGCAACAGTTGGATACTGTTTACGTCGTCCCAGCAGAACATTTGATCAAGCTTAGTACCGTCCTCGTAATACCAGAACATGTCGGAGTTCTCGCTCGTATAACCCGCGCGATTGGTGAACAAATGTCTGGTACCGCCGGCTTTCGTCACGTAACTGCCGAACACTTCCGTGTCGGCGTCCTCATCGACCGCCGCGTTGATCGCCGCGGCAAGCGTCGTAAATTTGCCCAATTCCGTGCCGTCCGGTTTGTACGCAACGTACGCTTTCACACGCTCGTCTTCTCGGAGCGTAACGCCCTGTGCGGCAGGATCCTTAGGGGTAAGGCGATCCGCAGTGGAAGGCTTGGGGGGATTGGGTTTGTTGCCTCCCTTATCTCTGCACCCCGCAAGCCCCAGCATCGCGGTAAAGAGCATTGCGCTGCTAAGGACCAAAGCCGCTGTCTTCTTACTTCTCATAATTCCTCCTGTGAAAACCCGTTTGTCGTTAGCATTTTACGGGAATTCTATCCTTATACTGTCATTATACACGATTTTGGAAGAAAGTCAAGATTATTTGAAAAAAATTTTTATTTTTTTACAACTTTTTTTCTTTTTTTTGCGTTTTGCCGACAATATATTTAGATTTCTTCAATCAATTTGCAAAAATTTTCCAAAACATTTTCAATTTAGTTCCAATTTTCACCATTTTTTGAAATACTTCCCGCATTCCGCACGTTTTTCCGCATACAAAAACCCCCGACCAAACAGTCGGGGGTTTTCGAACGTATTATTATTTACCGAGCTTTTCAAGCATATCGACGATGTTCTGCACCGTTTTAATGCTTTCCACTTCTCCCTCGGGAAGAGTTACGCCGTACTCGTCTTCAAGCGCCATCATGAGTTCGACGACGTCGAGCGAATCGGCTCCGAGATCTTTTACGACCTCCTGATCGGGACGAATGGAACCCGCTTCAATTCCAAGCTGATCGGCAAGCAATTTGCAAACCTTTTCGAACATAATTATTCCTCCGTCGACAACTGCGTTGCCGTTTTTTCTTATTTTAACTTATTTCGTCATATTTGTCAAGAGTTTTGGGAAGATTTCACCTTATCCTCAATCTTTCAGCAATTTCAGCTCTTCCTTTTGATCGGGGGAAAGCCGAAAACTCTCGCGCGCCTTTTGGATCGCCTTCCGCCGTAAATCGCCGTTTAAAGCGTTTTCCCGCAAGAAGCGCACGCCCTCGCCGTAAAAGTGAACAAGCGTTTCGGCAAGCAGCCACGCCGCCGCCATTTTAATATAATATACGCCCGCGTCAACGCTAAGCACCGCGTTAAAAATGACGGGCAGATATTCTTCCGACATATAGTATTCGAGCAGAGTAACGAGCGCATAGCGCACCACGAATTCCCTGCCGTCGCGCAAATACCGTTCCAAAACGGGCAAAAATTCTTCGCGGTGTTTCTTGATACAGGGCGCGCGGAAGCAATCGCAGGTCGCCCAATTATCGATGAGCGCCACCGCACCGTCCAATTCGGCAACAAACTCCCCGTAGGGCAATGCGCTTAAAAGCTGGAACTTGATAAACGTGACTTCATAATAATCGTCGGGAAAGCTCATGAAAACGTGCCGTTCCCCCCGCCACTCTTTGGCAAGCGCGCGCAAAACGGGCGTGCGAACTCCGAGATTGCAAATGCTTTCGTTTTTGAGCAATCTTTTATGAAAATCCCGATATGCGGGATCGGCGTTTTCTTTCAACCGCTTTAAAACCTCTTCGTATGTAATCATTTGTAAATTCTCCCGAGCGCCTCTTTCCAGACCTCTTGATCGAAACGCGGATTCGCGGGCGAAGTGGACGGCATAAGCTCCGTAACGGGCAAAAGCGCGGGATATTCCGCTTCCAATACCCCGTACGCCTTTTTGCCGTTGCAAAGAATGGCTTTCGCTCCGCAATTTAAAAACACTTCGTCGAGCTTTGCGACCTCCTCCCGTCTGATGCTCGCGTCGGAAGAGCCCTGTATTTCGCAAGAAAGCACGACGTCCCAAAGCGCGATATTCCGCCTGAGCAAAAACGCTTTCTTCCCCTCGACGTCGGGAGGGACTTCCTCCCCGAAAAATCCGCACACGGTGCGCCAAAACCTGTTTTGCGGATTGCCGTAATAAAATCCCGTCTGACGGCTTTTCACCGAGGGAAAACTGCCCAAAACGAGCACGCGGCACTTCCCCCCGCAGAAGGGAGGAAAGCCCTTCACGCGCTCCGTCACAGCGAGATCCCCTCTTTGAGATTGCCGACGGTGGCGACGGCGGCGCGTGAAAAATCGTAGTTGCAGGAAATGGCGCGCGAAATATCGTCTATCGTCAGCGCGGAGATTTCCGCCATGCGCTTTTCGAAGTCGTACACCTCGTTTTTATACAGCATCTGCTTTCCGTACAACAGCATTTGCGAAGAGGTGTTTTCCTGCGCAAAAATACTGCCTGATTTGATCTGCTCCCTGCCCCGCAAAAATTCCTCTTCCGTAACGCCCTTTTCGCAAAACTCGGCAATGACCTCCCGAACCGCCTTCGCCGCCTCTACCGCCTTTTGCGGATTAACGCCCGCATATACGGTGAGAAGCCCCGTTTCGTCGTAATGGGAAGGATAGGAATAGACGGAATAGGCGAGCCCCAGCTCCTCGCGCACGCGCTTGAATAAGCGGGAGCTCATGCCTCCGCCCAAAATCGTGTTCATGACCTGAATGGCGGGGCAGAGCTTGTCCTCGCGCGCCGCCGTGGGGAATCCGAACGCGAAATGCGCCTGTTCGATCGGCTTGTTTTTAAACAGGCTCTCCGCGTGCAACACAACGCTCTTGGCGGGTTTTTGAAAGCCCGTGGGCTTCATACCGCCGAAATACTGCTCTGCGAGCGAAAGCGCGTCCTCGATTCCGATGTTGCCCGCAAAAGATACGACGATGTTTTCGGGGCAGTAATATTTGCCTTTGTAGGCGAACAAGTCGTCGCGGGTAAACTTCTTTACGTTCTTCGCAGGGCCTAAAATATTTCTGCCGTAGTTTTGTTTGCCGAAAGCGGCACGGCAAAGGAGATCCAAGCAAAGATCCTCGGGGGAATCCTCGTCCATGCCGATCTCTTCGAGCACGACCCCTCTTTCCCGTTCGAGCTCCTCGGCGGGGAAAGTGCTGTTTAAGAACAAATCGGCAAGCAGAGCGAACGCTTCGCCCGCGTGGTCGCTGGTAGCCTTGGCGTAATAACAGGTCATGTCTTTGCCCGTAAAGGCGTTTACCTGAGCGCCAAGCGCGTCGAAAGCGTCGGAAATTTCGAACGCGGTGCGCTTCTCCGTGCCCTTGAATTGCATATGTTCCAAAAAGTGTGAAATGCCGTCTTCACCGTCCTGTTCGAACGCCGCGCCCGCGCCTACGAGCACGCCCATCGTAACCGACAGCAATCCGTCCATGCGTTTGATGATGACCCGAACGCCGTTATTCAGCCGTTTTGTCTGCGTCATATAATTTTCTCCTATGTAGACGAAGCTTGCCGATCGCAAACCCGTTTAACCTAAATTTTCGCTCACCGTCACAGGACGAAGAGAATGCGTTTTATAGTATTCCAATATGCGCGGTAACGCCGCAAGCGTGTGCGCCATAGGGTGCATGAGAATGAGCTCGCCCCCGCCCACGTTCTCCGTTGCGCGACGGAAACACAAATTCTCGTCCTTATCCCGCCAATCGACGGTATCCTTGCTCCAAAGAATCGTTTTCAGCCCCAAGTTTTCCGCGGCGTCGAGCGTGTCGTCGTTATAAGCGCCGGACGGCGGGGCAAACAGAGTTACGGGAACATCCGCCGCCAAAGAAATGAACTCGACGCTTCTGCGGATCTCCTCCACGTTCTCGTCGTAGGAAAGCTTATCGTGGTCGCGGTGGAAATAGCCGTGCGAGCCGATTTCGTGCCCCCGCTCCTTAATCTCTTTCAAACAAGCGACGTTGTCGTCCGCCCAACTCCCGCCAATGAAAAAAGTCGCTTTGGCTTCATACTCGTCGAGCACGTCCAAAATACCCTGCACCTGCTCGGTTCCCCAATACACGTTGATCATGAGGGAAACGCCGTCCTCGGAATGCCCCTTGTAGATTGCCCTGTCCTCGATTGTCGAAACGCCCGCGCTTGACGGAAAAAAGCACACGGTGCCCACCACGATGAGAATGACGGCGAGAATGCCGTTGGTAATAGCCGCGATCATTCGCGAAGATAGCTTCTTCAACAGTTTACCTCAATCGGAAAGAATTATCACTTCAAATATATGACTTTTCTTTCCCGATTATGAGGTAAAAACCGTCGTTCAGCGAACGCGTAAGAAATTTAGGAAATTATTTCAGCGTTACGATCGTAACTCCGCTTTCTCCCTCGCCGTATTTACCGAGGCGGAAGCCCTCCACGCGCGCATGTCCTTTCAGGGCGGTATGCACGGCGGCGCGAAGCTTGCCCGTGCCCATGCCGTGTACGACGCGCACCTCCGACAAATTAGAAAGGATCGCCGCGTCCAAAAACTGTTCGAGCTCGGGAATCGCTTCCGCCACCGTCAACCCGATGAGATTGCATTCCCGCGGCAGGCTGTTGCGTTGCGCCAAATTTTTCGTGACCGTAACCGCTTTGCCCGCAGGTTTTTTCTCCGCTTTTTTCACGGGAGGCAGGAAAAGATCCTTTTCCTCCACCCGCACGCGCAACGCGCCGACGCGCACCTCCGCGCCGCTTTTTTCCACACGGCACACAACACCCTCCGCGCCCATACTCCCGACAATGACCGCCATGCCCTCTTTGAGCGCGCTCAGTTTGGCGGGAACGGCGCGCACGTTCTCGACTTCCCGCTCCTCCGCCGCCGACATCTTGTTTTTGAGGGTGCGAGCTTTGATTAAATCTGACTCCGACAGCGTTTCCCGCTTGAAAATATTTTCGATCTCTTCGAGCAATTCCTCCGCGCGGGCGGTGCGTTCGTTTACGATACGCCTTGCCTCCGCCTTGGAAGAAAGCAAAAACTTTTCCCGCTCCCGCGCAAAATTCTTTTCCTCTTTTTCGAGCTCCGAAAGCTTTTTCTCCCAATCGGCTTTCAGCTCTTCCGTTTCCGCCGCAATTTCTTCGGCGCGGATACGGCTCTCTTCCGCCGCCCGCACCGTGCGCTCGAATACCCGTGCGCCCTCCGTGAGATACCCCCGCGCCTCCTCGATAAGAGCGGACGAAAGCCCCAACCGCATGCATATGGCGAGCGCGTTGGACGACCCCGGCGCACCGATCTTCAAACGGTACAGCGGGCGGTAATCGCTTGCGTCGAACTCCATGCACCCGTTCTCCGCACCCTCCGTCTGATAAGCGAACTCTTTGAGCGCGGAATAGTGGGTGGTAACGATGCCCTTGCACCCCTTTTTCATGAGAGAAGAGAGAATGGCACGCGCTAAGGCTTGCCCCTCCTCGGGATCCGTCCCGCCGCCAGGCTCGTCTACGAGCACGAAATCGTTCTTCCCCGCCGCATTCAATACATCCCGCAAATTTACGATATGCGAGGAGAACGTGGAAAGGTTTTCCTCGATGGATTGACTGTCGCCGATGTCGCAATACACGCCGTGAAAGACAGCGAGGCGGGTTCCCGCCGCCGCGGGCACGAAAAATCCGCACGCCGCCATAAGACAAAACAATCCGCACATTTTGAGTGTGACCGTCTTCCCTCCCGTGTTCGCTCCGCTGATCACCAAAAAGTCGTATCCGTCGCCCACGCGCACGGATACGGGCACGGCGGTCTTTTGATCGAGCAAAGGGTGACGCCCTTTTACGATATCGATAATACCCTTATTATTGAGCGCAGGCATATTACAGCCCAAACGGTAGCCGTACTGCGCGCGGGCGTAAAAGCCGTCCGCCTCCGCAAGCAGGGCGATATCCCGTTCCATTTCCTCCCTTAGAGCCCCCACGCAGTGGGAGAGTTCGGCAAGAATACGCTCTTCCTCTTCCTTCTCGTCGAGCGTGAGCCCGATGAGCTCGTTGTTCATTTCAAGCACCTCTTCGGGTTCGATGAACACCGTCGCACCCGTTGCCGAACGGTCGTGAACAAACCCGCGGATACTCCGCTTATATTCCGTCTTTACGGGAATCACGAACCTGTCTCCCCGCACGGTGACGATCGCTTCCTGCAAAAATTTCTTCTCTTCGCCCGCAAGGTACCCCATGAGGCGGGCGCGGATCTTTTCGCCTAAGCTCCTTATCTCCCTGCGAACGGAATACAGCTTTTCGCTCGCATGGTCGGAAATTTCCGTATCGCTTAAAATCTTCTTGCCGATATCCCGCTCCAATCCCTCGTCGAAAATCAAATTCCCGACAAGCTCGCAAAAACGGGGCGTTTGCTCCCCGCCGAGGGAAGTCACCGAACAGTACAGCACGCGGGCGGAACGCAAGAGCCTTGCCGAAGCGAGAAGCTCCGCGCAAGAGAGGGTAGCCCCCTTTTCTGCGCGCTCGGGCGCATCGCCGAGCGAAGGAAAAGCTTCTATGTTGCCCGCGCCGAGCTCGAACAAGAGCCTTGACGCCTCCTCCGTGAGCTCCAAAAGGCGCTTCGCTTCCCCGATCTCGCGAACGGGCTCCGTTTCCAGAACGGTTTTCCGCCCCTCCTCCAAAACGGCATATTCGGAAGCCGCCGCCAAAATTTTATCCAGCTCCAAACGCTGTGTGCTCTTCGTCATAGCATACTCCTGTTTGCGTGCCCCGAAGTCGCTCCCGCCGACTTTCCCGTAAAACGGGCTACGGTAAGATCCGCCAGCGGACAAAGCTCGCTTTCGCAAGCCAAAGGCGCGCAATTATACAATTCGAAACGGCAACCCTCGCCCGCCGAATAGCGCACGAGCGGAAATTTCCGTCCCTCTTCATCGGTCAACGTGTATTCGTCCCGCTTATCGCAGGACTTGCAGGTCTTTTCGAAGGGACAATAGCAGAGCTCCATCACGGAGATCCCGCCCGCCTGCAACGCAAACGCTCCGTTCCCGTTTAAGGCGTTTTGCTCCGCGCGGGAAAGCTCTTTGGAAACAACGTAATACTTCGCCCCCGCTTGCACCGCGCCGACGACGGCAAAGCGGTTGGTGAGGTTAAAGCCCGCGCCCGCAAAGAGAGAAACGCCGTATTTCTCCGCCAGCTTAACGCCGTAGCTCCCCTCCGTATAAATGCCGTCGAACGCGCCGATGATTTCCGCGACGAGCTTTTCGTCCGCCTCGGTAAAAAGCGGAGGAAGCCACAGATATTTTTCCTTGCCCCGCTTAGGGGGCGCGATTCGTTTCAAATCGCGCGGTTTGTAAACGACGATATCCGCATCCGCGCCCTCGGGATCGCGGGTGACGACCGCCTTCTTTTTTTCTCCCGCCGAAGTGCAGTCCGCACGGGAAATTTCCGCGTCGGCAAACCGTTCCCGCGCAGGAAGCAAATGCGCCGTAAACGCCTCGTAAAACTCCCGACGGAAGGCGTTGAGCGCAGATTTCGGCAAAAACGCGTTTTTCGTTTCCGCCTGCACGCGGGGCAAAAAGGGTTCTTCCGCTTTTTGAAAATTTTCCTCTATCTCTTCTTTGGTAAGGGGCGCGCTGCGCGCGAAAGGCACCGGCTCCCTGCCCGTAAACGTAAACCCTTCGGAACGCGCTTCGGGAAGCTCCCCGCCGACGATGCGCACGGAAACGTCGGCTTTTCTGAAACGGACGGGCTGCAACAGCCGTTCGCCTGCGCCCGCCTCCGTGGTGAGGCGCACCTCGTCGCCCGCTCTGAGCTTTATGGAACTTGCAAGGAAGAACCCGCCCTTCCCCGCGCGCAAAAAACTTGCTCCGCCCGCTTCTTTCCCTCCGCGCAGAATTTTAAACCCGTCGCCTTTGCGGGCGTTATAACTCCCCGCGCAGAAATATCCGCCCTCTTTGAGCGAAACGACACCCACCCGCTCGCCGATATGTCCCTGCACGCTGCGGGACAAAAAATCCTTCTTCTGTCCGAACGCGAGTCCCTCGGTGTAATCCCCGCGGTTAAATGCGCGCGTCAAATCCGTTCTGTCCGCTTTCTTGCCGTCAATGAGATTTCTGTAATACCGAACTGCGGAGGCAACGTATTCCTCGCGTCTTAACCTTCCCTCGATTTTAAAGGAAGTAACGCCCGCATCCGCAAGCTCGCAAATCCGTTTGCCTACGCACAAATCGGAGGTGGAAAGCGCGTAAACCTCATTCTCGAAACCGCTCCTGTCGATGCGGTAACGCTTTCGGCACGGCTGTTTGCACCGCCCGCGGTTTCCGCTGTTGTTTCCCGCAAAGGAGGAAAGATAACACTGCCCCGAAAAGCAGGTGCAGAGCGCGCCCTGCACGAACGCCTCCGTTTCGATGATCTCCGACATTTTCTTGATTTCCGCAATCGGCGTTTCGCGTGCAAGCACGACGCGGGAAAACCCGTATTCGCGCGCGAGCAGCGCGCCGTAAACGTTACAGCACCCCGCCTGCGTGGAAAGGTGCAACTCCATTTGGGGATAGGCTTCATGCAAAACCTTGCCCAAAAAGATATCCTGCAACAAAATGCCGTCCGCGCCCGCATTGTAGGCAAGGCGGGCACACTCGAAGAAGCGCGCCGTTTCTCCGTCCTTTACAAGCGTGTTCAGGCACACGTACACCCGCGCGCCCAAGAGGTGGGCAAAGCGCGCCGTACGCTCCAACGCGCATGCGTCAAAATTTTCCGCCCCCTCGCGGGCGGAAAATTCCTTTAATCCCAAATATATGGCGTCCGCGCCCGCTTGCAGGGCGATTTTCGCCGATTTTTCACCCCCCGCGGGGGCGAGCAGTTCGCGCTTCACCTGCCGATCGTCCTCTGTATGAGCTCTTGCCCCGCATCGTAACCCATGCTCTTCAAACGCTGATCGCGCGCGGCGACCTCGATGAGAATGGCGAGATTTCTTCCGGGACTCACGGGAACGGTGAGCTTGGGAACCTGTATCCCCAAAATATCCTCCGTGTTCTTTTCCCCGCCGATCCTGTCGTACTCCTTGTCCCTGCGCCAAGGCTCCATTTCGAACACGAGCTCCACTTCCTTTTCGCCAAGCACGGAACCGGAGCCGTACATATTTTTTATGTTGATAATGCCGATCCCGCGGAGCTCCATAAAGTAACGGATGCGCTCGGGCGCAGTGCCGATCAGCTCGTTTTCCACCCGCTTGATGAGCACGGAATCATCCGCGACGAGGCGGTGTCCGCGCTTGATGAGCTCGATCGCCGTTTCGCTCTTTCCTACACCGCTGTTGCCCGTAATGAGAATACCCACGCCGAACACGTCCAACAAAACGCCGTGAACGGTGGTTTCGGGGGCGAGCAAGCGGTTGAGATAAGTATAGAGATCCGCCATAACGGAGGTCGTCATTTTACTCGTGCGGAAGATAGGCGTGCCCGATGCGCGCGCGCATTCCATGAATTCGGGGAGAACGGGCAGATCGCGCGCGAAAATGACGCACGGCACCTGTCCGCTCGCGAACATATGCTCCACCCGCTCCCGCCGCTCCTGCGGACGGAAAGAGCGCATGAATTCGTATTCGCTCAGTCCGATGAGCATAATACGCTGGGCGTCGAAATAGGTATTGAAGCCCGCAAGCTGTAACCCGGGACGTTCCACGCTGATACTGGTGAGGGTGACGAGCCCCCGCCCCGCATATAACATATCCAAATTCAAATCGCTTGCAAACCTGTCGAGCATGACGGTTGCCTTCGGCAATACGGTTTCGTTCATCGTGTTTCCCCCATCGCAATTTCGAGCGCGAACGCCACGCCGTCCTCCTCGCAGGAAGGCACGACTGTCGCGCATTTTTTCAGTTCGTTTTCTCCGCTTTCAACGGCGAATTTTCCGCCCGCGCGGAGTATCATGGGCAAGTCGTTGTAATTGTCCCCGATCGCCGCAATTTCCCCGATCGGCACGCCGTAGTGTTCCGACAAAAATTCCACCGCGTTCGCTTTGCTCTCCCCCGCGGGCATGATCTCCACCAAATAGTCGGCGGAAAGCGTCACGTAATACTCCTCCCCGAGCGCTTTTCTAAGCCTCTCGGCAAGAGCGTCCCGCGCCTCTTTTGCCACCATGGCGAGCACCTTTACGATTTTTAACCCCTCCCGTTCCGCCTTGCGGGAAAGCGGTTCGTTTTCGATCACCTCCGCTTTGATCCCGCAGATCCGCTCGTAAATTTTGAGAGGCTCGTCGTCGCGGTTGCAATAAAACCGATCCGTCGTATAAATATGAATGTGGTGGTTTTCCGCTTCGAGCGCGCGAATGGCGCGGAGCGCGCCCGCTTGCGTGAACCCGCCCGCCTTGATGACCTTGCCTGTCCCCGCGTCCGCGATCACCGCGCCCTGAAAGGCGACGACTATCCCGTCCGTGAGCCCCAATTCTTCCAAACGGGGAAGAATAGAACTGAGCGCCCTGCCCGTGACGACGGCGAACACCCCGCCCGCAGCGCGGTATTTCGCGATTGCCTGTTTGTTCTTTTCCGATACCGTTCCGTCCCCGCGCACGAGCGTGCCGTCGAAGTCGGATAAAAAAATGTTGTATTTCATGATGTAATATTTTCTAAATAAGTTTTGATTTTAGCGGCGAGCTCTTTCCCGATCCCCTGCGCCGAAGCGAGTTCCCGTTCGCTTGCCTGCATCACTTTGTCGATCGTGCCGAATTTCTCCATGATTGCCGCCCGCTTTTTCGCGCCGATCCCCCCGATCTCTTCGAGCAGAGAGGAAAGACTGCGTTTGGAGTGCAAGTTCCGAAAATAGGTAATGGCGAAGCGGTGCGCCTCGTCGCGAATGCGCTGTAACAGTTTGAGGGCAAAGTCCCGCCTGTCGATGCGCACGCTCTCCGTGCTCGCCGTCGTAAACACTTCCTCCTCCCGTTTGGCGAGAGAGATGAGGTCGATATCGTCGATCCCGAGTTCGTCGAAAATTTCCTTTACCGCGCCGAGCTGTCCCTTGCCGCCGTCGATGACGATGAGCTGAGGACGGGGAAAACGTTCCTCCTCGTCTGAACCGAGCTTGCCGAGCCGCCGCAAGAGCACCTCTTTCAAAGAGGCGAAGTCGTCCGCCCCCTCCACCGTTTTAATGCGGAATCTGCGGTACTGCGTCTTGTCCGCCTCGCCGTCCGTAAACACGACCATCGAGCCGACCTTATCTACGCCCGAAATGTTGGAAATATCGTAGCACTCCATGCGCTTGGGATATTTTTTGAGCGCAAGCAAGTTTTTGAGCCGTTCGCACGCGCCCGTCGTCATGTCGTTTTTGTGCTCGATCGCCGAAACGGACTTTTCGAGATACTCCTCCGCGTTCCTGCCCGCCATTGCGTAAAGCTCTTTCTTAACGCCGAGTTTGGGACGGGTAACGGCAAGATTGCGCCCCGTACGGCGGAAGCAATAGACGCGCAAAAGCTCGTCGTCGAGTTCCTCGCCCACAATGAGCTCGTGCGGGATCTCATGCGAAGCGTAGTACTGCGTAAGAAAGCTCATTAGCATCTCTCCCCGCTCGCCCGCGCCCGCGTCGAGCGAGAAATTCCTGCTCCCGCGCATGATACCGCCCCGCGTCACGAGCACGCTCACCACGGCGTACAGCCCGTTGGAGGCGATCGCCCAAATGTCCGCGTCTACGTCCTTAGGCATGGACGTAATGCGCCGCTGCCCCAAACGGCAGAGCATTTCTATTTTATTGCGATAATCGAGCGCGAGCTCGAACTCCTCTTCCTCGGCAAACCGCGCCATTTGCTCACGCAGAATGCTCTCCGCCTCCTCGTAATTGCCCGATAAAAACGAAAGCGTTTTTTCCACCCGCTTTGCATACTCTTGCTTGTCGCATTCCCCCGCGCAGGGGGCAAGGCACCTCCCCAAATGGTAGTTGAGGCAAGGCTTTTTGGGTTTTTCGGAAATTGCCGTGACGCAGGTGCGGATGTTGTAAACCTTCGCCGCCACGTCCACGATATCCTTGCAACTGACGCCCCCCATAAAAGGCCCGAAATACCTGCCGTCCTTTTTCAGCCGTCTTGTAACAGAGATGTGCGGAAAGTCTTCCCGCGTATGGACTTTGATATAGGGATAGGTTTTATCGTCTTTTAAAAGAATGTTGTATTTTGGTTTGTACTTCTTGATATAGGTATTTTCGAGAGCGAGCGCGTCCACCTCGGAAGGCGTTACCACGTAAGCAAAATCGGCGATGCTCTCCACCATAGCCTGTACCTTGGCGGGCTTGGGGGAATTTTGAAAATACTGCCTTACGCGGTTTTTGAGCACCCGCGCCTTTCCCACGTAAATGACAGTGCCCTCCGCGTCGAACATGATATACACGCCCGGCTGATCCGGAAGCAATTTGAGTTTTTCCCGAATTACGCTTTCCGCCATAATACTATTATACACGCTTTTTCGGCTTTTTTCAAGGGAATACGCAAACTTCTTTTCTCAATACCCCAAAAACTCCACGCCCTTTAATAGGACGTCGTTCACAAGGTCGTTATAGAGCGAGTAAAAGATGATTTTCCCGTGCCGCTGGGCTTTGGCAATGCCCGCGTCCTTTAAAAAGCGGAGCTGATGGGAAACGGTGGTCTGGTTGATTCCGAGCACGCGGGAAATATCCGTGACGCACATTTCGGAAATGGCGAGCGCGGACAAAATACGCAGGCGCGTGCTGTCCGAGAAAATAGAAAAAAAGCGCACGAGAGAACCGAGCAGTTCCCCGTCGGGAACGTAGCCCTCCACCATTCCCTGCGTGCGCTTATCGAGTAATAATGTTTCCGACATGATATCCTCCTTGCGGGATTTTTATGACACCCCGCAGATAGATGATATCACTTGCGCAACTGCGCATAAACAAACGCTTTGCCGATACTTGCCGAATTTCGGCGAAAGTACCGTACAAAATCATTTCACAACTTTTGCTTCGTAGCCCGCTTCCTTTACGTCATTTTTCTTTCTTGAAAAAGCCAAACAAAAACACAATCAGCCCAACTCCGAGAAACACCAGTCCGACGATTGTCGCATCCGACCAAGTATCACCAACCGACAGAATACTAAATATACCCGAAAGCAACATGATGACAATACCCATAAGCATGATTTTAATGTTGGACATAGCAATACCCCTAAGCCAAATAATAAATTGATAAGGGCTCACCATAATATTTAGCCATCCAGCCCTTAATCGAAAAGCTTACCAATGTGATTGAAACAATTTTTTTTGCACAATGTTTCATAATCAAACAACTTTTATTTGTTTTGTTATATTATAAAATAAGTTCGTATATTAGTCAATCATTTCAAAAAAATATTTTAAAATCGCCGATTATTTCACGACTTTCGCTTCGTAACCCGCTTCCTTGACCGCCTGTTCGAGCGCTTCGTTTGAAACGGTTTCCCCGCATTCTACCACGGCGCGCTTCTTCTTTAAATTCACCTCTGCCTTGGTCACGCCCGCGACTGCGGAAAGCGCGTCCTCCACGTGCTTTTGGCAGTGCATACACATCATGCCCTCTACCGAAATAGTCTTTTTCATACCTTCCTCCTGTTCCTGAACTGTTTTATTTTTTACGGATTTCCGTCCGTAGCCGGTCAATCTCAAAGCATTTCCCACCACGCAGAGGGAAGAAAGGCTCATCGCCCCCGCCGCAATCATGGGATTGAGAGTAATTCCCGCAAAGGCGAGCGCACCCGCCGCAAGCGGAATTCCCACGCAGTTATAAAAGAACGCCCAAAACAAATTTTGCTTGATAATGCGCATTGTGTGCCGAGCAAGCCCCAACGCGCGGGGCAGGGCGCGCAGATCCCCGCTCACGAGCACCGCGTCCGCGCTCTCGATGGCAACGTCCGTGCCGTTCCCCATCGCTATGCCGACGTCCGCCTCTTTCAGCGCGGGAGAATCGTTGATGCCGTCCCCCACCATGGCAACCCCTTTCTTAACGTGTTTAGGCAGTTCCTTCGCCCGTTCCCGATGCGATTTCACCGCCTCGAATTTATCTTCGGGCAACATTTCCGCACAGACGAGCCCCTCGTAAGGAATGCCCGCCTGCTCCGCGATATAACGCGCGACCGCTTCGTTGTCGCCCGTGAGCATATACGGGGTGACGTGCATGGCGAACAACCCCGCAACCGCCTCCCTGCTCCCCTCCTTTAAAGTGTCGGCAAGAGCGAAGAGGGCGAGCACGCGTTTTTCATCCGCCAAAAACAGCACCGTCTTCCCCTCAGCGGAAAGCTTTTCGAAGAGCGCGAGCTGATCGACGAAAAGAATGCTTTTTGCCTGCAAGAGCCTCTCGTTGCCAAGATAGTAAACCTTTCCGCCCACCGTGCCCTTCGCGCCCTGCCCCGTAAGATATTCGACGCTCTCCGCCTCCGCCCCTTCTCCGCAGTAGTCCGCAATGCAGGAAGCGAGCGGGTGGTTGAGTTTGCTTTCGAGCGCATAGGCGATTTTTTTCGCTTCCTCCTCATACTCCTCGTAATACACGACCTTGGGCGCGCCCTCCGTGAGCGTCGCCGTCTTGTCGAGAAGCGCCGTGCCCACGTCCGCCGTGCGCTGCAACGCCTCCGCATTTTTGAAGAGCACGCCGATGGAAGCGCCCCGCCCCGTAGAAGCCATGACCGCAACGGGCGTAGCGAGCCCCAACGCGCAGGGGCAGGAGATGACCATAACGCTCAGACCGTAATTGAATGCGTTGAACACACTGTGCGTGGCGACAAGCCAAACAATAAAGGTGATAAGGGCGATGCCGAGCACGACGGGCACGAAAACCGCCGAAATTTTATCCGCGAGCTTTTGCACGGGCGCTTTGCTCGCCCCCGCGCTCTTTACCATGCGCACGATGCCCGAAAGCAGGGTATCCTCCCCCACCTTTTCGGCGCGGATTTTCAGATAACCGCTCCTCACGAGCGATGCGCTCGTGACGGTTTCTCCCGCCGTACGCTCCACAGGCAAGCTCTCCCCCGTGACCGCGGAGCTATCCACAAAGGCGTGCCCCTCGACCACCGTTCCGTCCGCCGCGACCGATTCCCCTTGCTTTACGATAAGAATATCCCCCGCTGCAAGCTCGGCAAGAGCGATCGTTTCGGGCTTGCCCTCCCGCTCCACCGTAACGAGGGAGGGGGCAAGCGACATGAGCTTTTCCACCTCTCTGCCCGTGCGCCGTTTGCTCCGCTCCTCCAAAAATTTGCCGAGCGTGACGAGGGTGACGATCATCGCCGCCGACTCGAAAAAGAGGGTCGGCTCTTCGGGCACGAGGATCGCCATGACCAAACTGTAAACAAAGGAGCACGCCGCACCCAACGATACGAGGGTATCCATATTGGGCACGAGCTTGCAAACCGCGCGCACCCCGCTCACGAAAAAGCGGTAATTGATGCATAGAACCGCGAGCGTAAGCCCGATTTGAAACCCGTAATTGAGCCACCCGTGCGGCACGATCGCATGAGAGATCATATGTCCCATGGCAAGATACATTTCGGGAATGAGGAGAATGAGCGACAAAATAAAGCGCAAGCCGAGCGTGAGCCCTTTCCGCTTTTGAGGCGCTTCGCCGTATTCGTAAATACCGTAACCGAGCGTCTGCACGGCAGAGCGGATTTTTTCCTCCGTCCCCTCCTCGAACTCCGCTTCGAGGCATTCCCCCATGAGGGAAACCGCGCAGGATTTTACGCCGTCCAATTTCTTCACCGAACGCTCGATCCCCGAAGAGCACGCCGAACAGGTCATGCCCGTAACCGAAAACTTCTTTTTCATTGAAACCTCTTAAATAAATCTACGATCTCGTCCACCGCTTCCAGCCTGCCCGCTTTGATGTGTTCCACCAAACAGGTGTGCATATGCGCGTCGAGGAGCATATTGGCAAGCGCCTTGATCGCTTTATCCACGGCGGAGAGCTGAATGAGCACGTCGTCGCAATAGCGATCTTCTTCCACCATGCGCACGATGCCGTTCATCTGCCCCGTTATGCGTTTGAGCCGATTGACGATCGCCGTTTTTTCCTCTTCCGTGCGCCGTTTTACCTTTACTTCTTCCATGCGTTACTCCTATTATACCCCTTACGGGTATATGGTATTTGCATTATACCGCTTTTTGGGTCTGTTGTCAAGTGTTTTGCGGAAAAATGTTTTTAAACTATCCCCCCGTCATTCTCAGCGGGCAACGCCCGCGTGAGAATCCCATAAAGAATGAATACCGCCACAACAAAAAACGCCGCGGAACGCGGCGCTTTTCTTTTGCAATTTCACTTCTTTTCGAAATATTCTTTTCCCATGCCGCAGAGCGGGCAGACCCAATCGTCGGGAAGTTCTTCGAAAGGGATTTCTCCGTCGTATTCGTACCCGCAGACGGTGCAAACGTATTTCGCCTGCTGTGAAGCGGGCGCGGATTCCGCGGAGGACTCGTTGAAGGTGGGCGCGTTCTTCGCCGTTTTCCCCTTCAACTCCTTATGGTAATAAGCGTACGTCATAGGCGTTTCCGATTTCAGGTTGTCCGCATCCGTCACCTCGCCGAAAAATACCGTATGCGTCTGCGTTTCCCAAATATCCGTTACTTTGCATATGAAATAAGCGCAACCGTCGTCCGGCACGGGGAGCTTGTTCCGCACGGTGTAGGGAAACCCCTCGAACTTATCGGTATCCCTGCCCGAGGTAAAACCGAACCGACCGATCAGCTTAGGATCGCTCTTCTCCGACATGACGCAAATGGCGAAAAAACCGCATCTGCGAATGCATTCGTTGGTGTAATTCAAACGGTTGATGCTCACCGCAATGCCTGCGGGTGCAGAAGTGACCTGCATCGCGCTGTTGGCGACGCAACCGACGGGACGCCCCTCGTCCCAAGTAGTACAAATATAAACGCCGTAAGACAAATTACGGAACGCCGTGTTGTTCATGGAATTTTCCTCCTTCCTTTATTGTTTGCCGTTTGAATGGATTTTTATGCAAAACGACGAAAAGCGGCGCAAGCCGCGCCGCTCTATGCGTTCGATTTTTTAGTCTGCTTTCTGCGCAACAACTTCTTTTCCGTCGTAATAGCCGCAATTTCCGCAAACTCTATGCGCTACCTTCAAGTTATGGCAGTGCGGGCACTCCACCATCGTAGAGGCGGTTGCCTTGTAGTTTGCAAAACGTTTATTCGTTCTGCTCTTCGATTGTTTTCCCTTGGGTACAGCCATTGTTCTTTACCTCTCTTTCCTTTATTCGTTTTCTCCGTCCGAAGCGCTGCAATTTCCGCAAAGAAGGCGCGGCGGCAAAGCGACCATTAAGGAGTCGCGGAGAAATTCCTCCAAAAATATCACTCCGTTCCGATAGCCGTAACTTTCTCCGTCGCTCTCGCCCATGACGAACAGCGCGTCGAGCTCCGCCGTAAAACTTTGCTCCGCATCGCTTAGACACCGCGAACACTCCCCTTTGAGGGAAAAGCGCATTTGCCCCGTGATTTCCACGTCGTCGTTTTCAAGAATCTCGTAACGGAGCGTAACGCAAACCGGCGAAGAGAAGGACACGAACGGAATGTCGAGCAAAGACCAGTCTGCCCCGTATTCGAAGATGAGTTCTTCGGAAAATTGTTTCCTCGCTATTGCGCTGCGTACGTCTATTCTCGGAATCATTATCTTAAAAAAGTATAGGATATTTCCGCGTGTTTGTCAATCTTTTTTCGCGCTCTTTTCAAAGATTTTACGAAAAATCAGATCAGCTCCGCCGTTTCCCGCGCAATTACCAGTTCCTCGTTGGTGGGAATGACGAGAATGCGCACCTTTGAGCCGTCGGCGGAAACGTCGTGAATCGCGCCGTCGTTACGGTAGTCGTTCTTTTTTGCGTCCAGCTCGATGCCGAAGGCTTCCAGTCCGCTCACCACGTCCGCGCGCACCGAAGGGGTGTTTTCGCCGACCCCCGCCGTGAACACGATGCAATCCAATCCGCCGAGCGCCGCCATATACGCGCCCACGTATTTTTTACAGTTGTACCCGAACATTTTCAGCGCGAGCGCGGCTCTGTAATCCCCTTTCCCGCTTGCCGCGGTCAAATCGCGGAAGTCGGAAGAAACGCCCGAAACACCCGCCATGCCGCACTTTTTGTTGAGGTAAGTCAAGCCCTCCTGCATGGTCATTCCCTTCTTACGGCACAAAAATTCCGCGGCGGCATAGTCGATGTCCCCGCTTCTCGTGCCCATGGGAACGCCCGCAAGCGGGGTGAAGCCCATAGAGGTATCGATGCACTTCCCGCCGTCCACTGCGGAAATGGAAGAACCGTTCCCCAAATGGCAGGTGATGATTTTCAGCCCCTCGGGTTTCTTCTTCAAATACTCCGCCGCCGCACCCGCAACATACTTGTGAGAAGTGCCGTGCGCGCCGTACTTGCGCACCTTGTAAGCTTTATAGTCGTTATAATCGATCGCGTACAGATGGGCGTAGTCGGGCATGGTGGCGTGGAAAGACGTGTCGAACACGAGCGCCATTTTTTTATCGGGCATGACCGCACGGCACGCGTTGATGCCGAGAATCGCCGCGGGATTGTGAAGAGGCGCGAGCTCCGCGATCTCGTCCATCGTCTTCATCACTTCGTCGGTAACGAGCGTCGTTTTCGTGAACGCCTCGCCCGAAGCGACGACGCGGTGTCCCACTGCGTCGATTTCGTCCATCGACGAAATAACACCCGCCTCTTTGTCCACGAGCTCTTGGAGCACAAGGGAAATCGCCTCGGTATGGTTGGGCAATTCTTTTTCCACGACAAACTCTTTGCCGTTCGCTTTATGGGTGAGCTTGCCCCCCGGTATGCCGATCCGCTCGCAGCCGCCCTTGGCGATGACGGATTCCGTTTCCATCGCGATCAACTGATATTTGAGCGAGGAACTACCCGCGTTGATAACCAAAATTTTCATATCCTTACTCCTTTACCTGCAACGCGGTAATCGCCACCGCGCACACCACGTCGCTTGCTTTGCAGCCGCGCGAAAGATCGTTAAGCGGTTTTGCAAACCCCTGACAAATAGGGCCGATCGCTTGGAATCCGCCCAAACGCTCGGCAATTTTGTAACCGATGTTGCCCGCCTGCAAATCGGGAAAAACGAGCACGTTCGCGTGCCCCGCGACCGGGGAATTGGGCGCCTTGATCCTTGCGACCTCGGGCACGATCGCCGCGTCGAATTGCATTTCGCCGTCCAACGAGAGATAGGGAGCTTTCTCCTTTGCGATGCGGGTGGCTTCCTGCACGAGCGTCACGTTGTCGTGCTTCGCACTTCCCATCGTGGAGAAGGAAAGCATGGCGACGCGGGGGTTGAGCCCTGCGATCTCCGACGCGCTCTTCGCCGCCGCGATCGCGCAGTCGGCAAGTCCTTCCGCCGTGTAAGTGGGGTTCAACCCGCAGTCGGCGAACACGAGCACGTCGTCCTCCACGTACTTGTTTCCGCCGGGAGAAACCATGAGGTTGAAGCTGGATACCGCGTTAACGCCGGGAGCCGTTTTGATGATTTGAAGTCCGGGGCGCAGGGTATTCGCCGTGGAATGGCACGCGCCCGATACAAGACCGTCCGCATCGCCCGCTTTGAGCATAAGCGCGCCGAAGAAAGTGCTGTCCTTCGCCTGTTCGAGCGCCTGCTCCTCCGTCATGCCCTTCGCCTTTCTCAGTTCGTACAAGAGTTTGGCGTATTCGGGAAGCTTATCCGATTTAGCGGGGTCAACGATCTCCACGCCCGACAAATCGAGGTCGGAATTGCCCGCGATGATCTTGGAAGGATCGCCGAGCAGAACGATGCGCGCGATGCCTTCGAGCACGCACTCCTCCGCCGCCTCGACGACGCGTCTGTCCTCTCCTTCGCAGAGCACGATCTTACGGTTCTTTTCCGCCGCGCGCTTCTTGATCGCTTCCACGATCGTTCCCGATTCTACAATTTTTCTGCCGAGTTTCTTTACTTTTCCAATAAATCCTGCCATAAAAACACTCCGAATCCTTTATTTTTCCGCCCGTTTCGTGTATAATAAGAGCGGGTGAAACGATTTCTTACAGTATTATACACCTTTCCCCCGAAATTGTAAAGGACAAGCAGTCAAATAAATGAATTTTTGTGCGGTAATTTGCGAATATAATCCCTTCCACAACGGGCATCGGTATCAGTTTTCGGAAATCAGGCGGCTGAGCGGGTGCGATAAAATTCTTTGCATTATGAGCGGGAACTTTACCCAGCGCGGAGAAGCCGCCGTGTTCGACAAACACACCCGCGCCCGCCATGCGGTACTGTGCGGGGCGGACGCCGTGATCGAATTGCCCGCACCCTTCGCCGTATCGCCCGCGGAGCTCTTCGCACGGGGCGCAGTCCATATTCTTACTTCGATCCCCGCCGTTTCCGCGCTCGCTTTCGGGTGCGAAAGCGGTACGAAAGAGAGCTTTCTTACGGCGGCGCGCGCCGCTAACGCCGAAGATAAGCAGTTTAAAGCGGCGCTCAAAGAGAACATGAAGGACGGGACGTCCTATATCCGCGCGCGAAACGACGCGCTTTTATCGCTGAACGCGGACGTGGACGAAAACCTCTTGAACTCCCCCAACAATCTGCTCGGCACCGAGTACTGCCGTGCCCTGCTTGCCGAAGAAAGCGCAATCGAACCTCTTCCCATTCCCCGCGTGGGCGGAGGATACGCCGACACCGCTTTATTTAAAAATTTCTCGTCGGCGACCGCCCTTCGCGCCGTGCTCGGCGAGGATACCCGCTCCGCCAAAAAAGCGCTCGGGCGCAACCTGCCCCCGCCCGTATTCGAGAGCGCGAAAAACTTCCGCGCCGCCCCCTTTAAACAGACGGCGGTCTGCGCCCTGCTCTCGAAGCCCTGCGAAGAGATCGCGCTCTGCCCCGACTGCTCGGAGGGATTGGAGAACCGTTTGAAAGCCATGCTGAAAAGCACCCCCGACTACGACGGCGCGCTCAAAAAGATCGTATCGAAGCGATACACCCTTTCCCGCATCAAGCGCATTCTCGCGCAAAATTTGCTGGGAATCCGCCTGCGCGACGTGCGCGACTTCGCCGAAGCCCCCCTTTACTACAACGTGCTCGCCCTGAAAAAGGAAAGCTCGGAGGAAATTCTTTCGGAGTTGAGCAACGGAAAGTTCCCGACGATCGCCCGCAAGAGCGACTACTCTCTGCTCAAAAAGGAAGCGCTTTCTTGCTTCGAAACAGACCTCTTTGCCGTCGAACTGTACAACGCCCTTTCCGAAACCTATACGAACCCTTACGAAACGCTGTTCGTGTAAAAAAAACGAAACGCAAAAAAGCCCCGCGGCGCTTCCCGCAGGGCTTTTTGATTTTCTGTTAAACCAGCTTTTTCGCGGTTGCCACGTTGCCTTTGGCTATGTAAGAATCGAACCGCGCTTTGTCGGACAAATGGAGCGCATGGCAGATGACGTCCGCAACGAAGAGCTGCATAATTTTACTTGCCATAGAGCCCGCCTGTTCGGGCGACTCCATAGGCGACGTGGAAATGACGACGTCGGCAAACCGCGTAAGGGGCGAACGGTCGTAACAGGTGATCACGATGATTTTCATACCGCACGAACGCGCGATTTCCGCAACCTCGATGTTGTCCTTCGTACCGCCCGAAACGGAGAAAATCACGAGAACGTCGCGCTCGTCGCGGGAAGAGATGAGAATGTTTTGAAAGTGCATATCTTTTTCGCAAAAAGAAATCATACCCATTTTAAGCAAGCGGTTGTGAAGCTCCAACGCGGCGAGATAGGAATGCCCGACGCCGCAGCAGCTCACCGTGCGGGCGGAGAGCAAAAGCCCGACCGTGTCTTCCAAAATTTGCGGAGTGAGAACCTTACGGCTCTTTTCGAGCGCAGTCTGATACCCTTCCAAAATATCGCTTACGTATTCCTCGTCGCCCGAGGTCTTTACGCCCGATGTGACGTCCTGCGCCAAATGCAATTTAAATTCCTGATAGCCGTTGAACCCGAGCGAACGGCAAAACCGCAAAACGGTTGCCTCCGCAACGCCCGTATCCTCCGCAAGTTCGGTAATGGACATATAGATGATTTTCCGAAAATCCACCGTGTTGAAGTACTCCAACAGCTTCTTTTGCGACTTCGTGACCTTCCCTGCTTTTACCCGTTCTATTCTGCTTGAAATAGACTCGTTCACAATTTTCCTCCGTATCCCTTATGATTCATCGATCTCTCAAAACACTGACAAATAACATGCTTTATTTCAAAATAATAATACTAAATGCTCTGCAATTTGTCAAGCATATTCATTTAATATTTTTCAAAAAGCCGAATGCCTCGCCAATCTTTCCGCCTGCGAGAACATGCCGTTTGACCGCGCGTTGGAGCGAAGTCCTTTCGGGAAAATCCTCCGCGCGTATGTTCGAGTTTTGAAATACCCAAAATTTATAGCCGTCGTTATTTTCATCCACGCTTTGAATTTCGAAGCGCTCGCGAAAACGGTTGATGCGAGAATCGGGCGGAAGGAGCTCCCCGAGCACGGGAGAAAGCAACCAGGAATCGCAACAAAAGCGCACGGACGGGAAAAACTCCCGCGCTTTGGCAAACGATTCGTCGAGCGCCGCCTCCGATAAATCCGCGTCCGAAGGGATATGCACCGCGCCGTTCGTTTCGAATTCCAGCGTGCCCAAGCGGAAGAGGGACAAAGAAAGCTGTCTGCCCGTCCAAAAACCCCGATCGAAGCCGTAGTGTCCGAAGCAAACTTTATATTCCCGCACAAAACGGGAAAAACAGCCCATCGTGTCCGCAAAAATTTCTTCGGAAATGCCCCGCTCGCGGTATTTCCTGCGGGAAATCTCCGCCGCACGCAACATCACTTGAAGCATGGCGAATCCGTCCGCGTCCGTCTGTAAGAGCTCTTTCAGCTCGTTGTATGCGCCGTCGTAACCCTGCGGATCGCACAGGCGAGCGCAGAGCTCCTCCTCTTTTTCGGAGGAAATGTCCGTATGCGTTTCGAGAATCCTCTCACACGCCTCGGCGGGCATTCCGATCTCGGCTAAGATCGTTTTCATGCCTTCACCGTAATTTTGCGCAGCGCGCCTTCCAGCTCGGATTTTTTCTCGCCCTTGCCGACGTACAGCTCGTACTCGGTATCGCGGTCGATAAATTTGACGTAGGTAAGCGCACTTTCGTCGAGCTCGCCCGTATTTTTTGCGGGTTTGGCAAGCGGAAGCACGCGCCCCTTTCTCAGGAAGAACACCACCTCGTCGAGCGCGACTTCGATATAGTGGTCGCCCGCGGAAAGAACTTCCTCCGTGTAATCGTCGCCCGCGCGCATGCGGATAAGCCTCATATCTTCGGGTAAATAGACGTATCTTCCCGCCGCGTTCTGCTCGTAGACGGGACAGATCATGATGCTTTCCCCTACCAAAAGCTGATCCTCCACGGCGGCGCGCTTATCATTCGGATATTCGAATTTTAAGGGGCGGAACATCATTTCCCCGCGAACGGCGCACTTGACAAGCTCGCTGTAAAGATAGGGAATGAGCGAATAGCGGATCCCCAAGATCCTGCGGAAAGCGTCCTTCTGCCCGAACGCATAGCACTCCTGACTGCGGGTTCCGAATGTGGTGTGATTGCGCATAAGGGGCGTAAAGACGCCGAGCGCGAGCCAGCGAAGCAAAAGATCTTCCGTCGTGTCGTCCCCGAATCCGCCGAGATCCGCGCCGACGAACAAAAATCCGCACATGTTCAGCGAGGGGAGCATCTTTAAATTGAGAAGCAAATGCGACCACCAAGAAGAGTTGTCCCCCGTCCAAATACCGCCGTAGCGGTGCATTCCGATGCAGGAGGAGCGGGAGAAAAGCAAAAACCGCTTGTCGGGATCGTACTCTCCGAAATACTCCGCCGCCGCACGCGTCATGTTATAGCCGTACAAATTATGCACGTCGGCATGGCACGCACGCCCGACGGGGGTATCGTGAAAAAATTCCCGATAGTCGTCAACGTTGTTGGCAAGCGAGCCCATCGCGCCCGTCACCCGATTGAAATCTTCCAAAACGAGGTTCTTCCCGCGCGCCTCGGCGGCAACCTCCAACGCCGCGTGAAGCCGACCTTTGGAATAGAAGAGCGCGGGTTCGTTCATGTCGTTCCAAAAGCCCTCGATGCCGTCGTCGAGCAAAACCTTGTAATGCGCGCCGAACCACTTGCGCGCCGCAGGCGAGAGCACGTCGGGAAGCACGCTTTCTCCCGGCCAAACGCCCACCACGTAGGGCTCGCCGTCCGCACCCGTGCAAAAATATCCCTTTGCCCTGCCTTCCTCGTAAACGGAATAACCTTCCTCCACCTTAACGGCGGCGTCGATAATGGGCACTAAGCGGATTCCCTCCGCCCGCATATCCGCGGCAAGCCCCTTTAAATCGGGGTAGCGTTCGGGGTGAACGGTAAAGTCTTTATACCGCTCCATGTAATCGATATCGAGATAGATGGAATCGATGGGCATATCCGCGTCGCGGTATCCTTGGGCGACGGTACGGATATCCTCTTCACAGCAATACCCCCAGCGGGACTGCCCGAACCCGAGCGCCCACTTGGGCGGGATATAGCTCGTTCCGATGATACCGCGGAACTCCTTCACGATTTCGTCCACGCTCCCGCCCTCTATGAGATATACGTCCGCGTCGTCCGCCGTAATCACGAGCTCGTCTAAATGCGTGAAGCCCACGTCGAACTCGACCTTCGCCGCGCTGTCGAAAAACGCGCCGAACACTTCTTTGCCGGCAACCACGAAAAAGTTATGGGTGCCGTACAGCGAAGTGCGCCGTTCGGTGATCACCGCATAGTCCTCGTTGTAGCTCACGTAATGCCAGCCGCGCTTGTTGATGCCGCGCACCTGCTCGCCGAGCCCGTAAACAAAATCGTCTTTATCGAGCCGGCAGGTAAAAGTATGCGCGGTTTTGTCCACCGAAAAACGGGGAATCGCGCCCTTCTCCTCGGGAATATTTGTCACAACGGCTTCCGTGGGAAACGGTTTGCCGAAACGGTATTTTTTAATCATTTCTTCCTCCGTTTATTCATTCATATTGACCGAAGTCATTCTCCGCCAACGCCATTCGCATTGATCGTAATCCTTTTCAAACTCCTTGTTATGCCCCATGAAATCGAGCATTTCTTCTTCGAGCTCGGGAACGCTGTCCGCCTCTCCTTTGAGGTAGGCGGAAACCTTCTCCGCCGCCACTTTCACGCGTTGTTTGAGCGCGCCAATGCGGATATCCTGCACGTCGAACCCGTTAGCGCGGTTTTCGATATGCCATTGCTTGCCGTGCGCTCTGTAAAAACTCTCGATGCGGAACAAAAGCAAATGAAGCTTGGAAACAAGGTCTGCAAGCTCCCGCTTATCGTTCTGCCCGTAAGCCCTGCGCAACCAAACGCCCATTTCCGCTTTGAGTTCCAAAACGAGCGCCAAGCGGTACTGCGTTTCGAAAAGATAACCCCACTTGCCCGCCTTCCGCTTCGCTTTTGCGAGCGCCTTTGCATGCTCGGCGTAAAGCTTGCCCGTGCCGTCGTCCAGCGTGGTGTCGAGCGTCCCCAAAAGCACGTCGTTAAACAGCAGATACTTGTTCGCGCTGTTCTTCTCCTCCACGTCGTCGTGATCGGTGACGCGGTTGCACAAATCGATTGTCATGAATGCGTCGAAAGGCATACCGGCAAGACTTTCGAAACTCGTTTTGAACGCGTCGCCCCGCTCGAAGTCGCCGTAGTTGAAGCGCGAGCAATAATGAAGCGCGGGAAGCACGGCGAAGGGCGAGCACTCCGCTCCGTTATCTCCCCAGCCCGTGACGATATAGTCGCGAATGCCGTTTTGCAGACACGCGCGCGCAGACGCGGCGCACGAATCGAAAGAATAGCGGTTGTCGGGCGTATAGCCGAGCCATTTCCACGCGCCGCTCGCAAACCCGATTTCGTTGGGGAAAGCGCGGTGGTGACGCATACGCTCCGCGTACACTTCTTCCTTGGTTTCGCAATAATCCCAATAAATCAGCTCGATATCGCGGGGAACGCCTTCAAGCACCTCGCGCGGGAGTTCGTTCCCGTACTGCGCGAATTGCGCCGTTGCGGTAAGCGCAAAGAACATATCCGACCACATGGCGGGTTTCAGCCCGTACTTCTTACAAATGTCGTTTACCCGCTTCAAGTGCGCCGACATGATCTCAAAGCGCGGCTTCGCGCCGTTTTTGTCCATATACTTACCCCGCCCGAGCATATACGCTTCGTCCATGCCGATGTGGATACGGCGGGTGGAGAAACAGCTCGCGCAGGTGGAAATCAAATCTTCGATAAAGGAATAGGTGCTCTCCTCGCCCGCCAAGAGAATATCGTTCACGTCGAATAAATGCCCGAGCGCATAGTGGCGGGTGAGCGTGTTGAAGTGCGCCAGCGTTTGGATATAGGGCACGAGCTCCACGCCGAAGAGCGCGCAGTATTCGTCTACGGCGCGAATGTCCTCCGCCGTATAGGGCGTGCGGAAGAATCCGAAATAGGGCTGATTCTTAACGACGAAAGTGTCCTCCATGTACAGCCCCAAACTGTCGTACCCCATTACGGCGAGATGACGGACGAGCTCGAACAGGGTTTCCGTTTTCGCCACCGCGTTGCGGGAGCAATCCAGCATAAACGAGAGCTCGCGGAACGAGCAATGCGCCTCGAAGGAATAGCCCTCTTCGGGCGCGCGCCCGCCGAGTTCGTCGGAAATACGTTTGAGTGCAAGAAAGATCTGCACGCGCTTCTGCACGGTAATCGTAAACGCGCCCTGAGAAAATGCGCAAGCAAACGTTTCGCCTTCACGCACGAATACTTTCGCTCCGCCGCGCGCCACCGTAAAGCCGAATTTACCGGAGAGCTCGTTTGCCGCCCGTACCGTTCTTTCGTCCGCAATCAGTTCGAATACCATAAAATCCTCCTATAATTTCGCAAACTTTTCGTTTCGAAAAGCTTTGCGAGCTACTTTCCTTGTTGTTTTCTCTCAGTTACAGGAGCGTTGCGCCCCGTCTATCAAAAGTCAGTAAGCCGCGAGTGTGCGGCAAATTGTGTCCGCTACCGCAAAAGCGCGGTTTTGCTCCGCGCGCATGATTGTAACACTTCTATTCCGTCATTATGAGTGCCAAAACTATTCTATAATAAGGTAAAATAAAAGTCAATTATTTTTAAAATAAATTTCTTTTAGCCGTCAGAGCGCAAACGCCGCGCCGTAAATGCCCGCGCGGTTGCCGAGTCGGGCAAACGCGATATCCGAGCGTTCATGAATGAGCCCCGATACGACGTCCTGCGCGTTCATGAGCCCGCCCCCGAGCAAGATGAGCTGGGGAGAAAGCGCCGTGCGAATCATGGAAAGGAAGAGGTTCAAATCGCTCGCAAACGCCATCACCGTTCCAATCGCCTCTCTCACGCCGTTTTTGTACAGCTCGAAGAGCTCCTCGCCGTTTTTTACGGGGAGCTTGCGCCGAATGTGCGCCAAAATCGCCGTAGCGGACAGATACGCTTCCGCACAGCCCCGCCGCCCGCACGAACAGGCGCGCCCGTTGGGATAGAGGGAAACGTGCCCCCACCGACCCGCGTCGAAATTCCTTCCGCGCACGATTTCGCCGTTCACAAGGCTGGCTCCGCCCACGCCCGTGCCGAAGGTGAGCATGGTCACGTCCGTCAAATCGGGATAAAACCGCAGTTCGCCCTTCAAGGCGCAGATCGCATCGTTTTCCGCCTTGCATTCCACGCCGTAGCGCGCGGAAACCTCTTCGGCAAGATGCAGTCCCGTCCAACCGCGCAGATTGTCGGTTGCATACAGGCAAACGCCCGTGGACGGGTCGAAATTGCCCGCCGAGGAGATCCCGATAAAGTTACCCCCCCCCGATTTCAACGTATCGAGCACTTCGTAAAGCGCTTTTAAAATCGCCTCCCGCCCATCCCTTCCGTTGGTTTGGGCGGAATGCTCCGCGATAATTTCCTCTCCGTCGAACAGCGCACCCTTAACGGTCGTACCGCCGACGTCAACTCCGATCCTCTTCACTTTGTTCTCCTTTCTTCATGATTACCGCAACGTCCGTTTCGAACATTCTCCGCCACGGCATGGAAATTTCGATATTCTCGACGAGCACGGCGAGCCCCGGAAAATTTTCCCGCATGAACGCCGTGAGCTCCTCCTTCACAAATCGCGCAACCTCGCCCCGTTCGCCGTCCGCATGGAAATAGTCGAGCCCCATTGCGGGAAGCTTATTTTCGGTGACAAAGGCGCGCGTGTGCGCCATATAGCCCATGTCCTCGTAATAGCGGTGAAGCAAAAAGTTTTTCCGCCCCTCCCCGTCCTTTCCGAGCAGGAAATGCACGGCGGCGGAGAGCGCGGTGCCCAGCGTGTTGGAGGAGGTATTCCACCCCGCGTACGCCCCGAGGCGCATGAGTAAATCTTCGCCGTGTAAAATGCGGAGCAATTCGCCGTCGCTCCCGTTACAGCAGGCGACGTCGCCTACCGCAACCGTTTTGCCCTGTTCGAGCGCGTACTCGATAAAGGACACGAAAGCGGCGAGGTTGCGCTCTACGTCCAAGCCCGTGACGCGGGCGGGATCGTCGTCGTGATACATTCCGGAGCCCATATTCACCGCAAGCACGATATCCGCTTCGGGCAGGGAATACACCCTTTGTCCGCGCACGCACAAAATGTGGTATTGAACGGTTTCGTCCAGCGCGCGGTCCTCAAACCAAGGGACGACCCCGCCCGCCTTGGAAGAGGCGTAATGCACGTAAATTTTGGGGCGCGCCCCGTCAATCTCGCACAGCGCCCGCGCAAGCAGGCTCAGCCCCGTATCGTCCGCCGAAGGATACATGGCGGTTTTCATATGCAACGTATTTTCCTTGAAAAACGCGCGCACAACCGTTTGATCCATAGAAGTAAAGCCGTACACCGCCGCATCGTCCTGCGGGACGACGAAATAGTCCGCCGTGCCGTTTTTCACGTACTCCAAATCGTGCAGGAGCACGGAAAGGTTCTTTCGCCTGCGCTCCGTAAAGTCGGAAAGCGCCTCCCGCGGGATCTTCCGCTTGATTTTCTCGAACTCCGCCCTATCCTCTTCGGTGAGTTTGCCGAGCTTTTCGAGATGCGTATACCGTCCGTACAAATGCAGTTCCCGCCCGCAATCATCGTAATAGTCGGGCTCTTCGTCGCTGAGCGAATAATCGGGACAGCGCATGATGAGCTGAAACAAATAGAGTTTTACCCGCGGGTTTCTTCTGCGAAGCTCCTCCACCGTCTTCGCGCGCGAGAGCAACGTTTCGAGCGGTTCGTGATGCAGACGGGAGGGAACGATTCCGCCGTAAATAAGAGTATCGAGGGAGAGAATACACGCGTCCGCCTCCCCGATATGCGCCAATAGCCATTTTGCGATCGCGCCCGTATCGGCGGGGATTTTCTTATTCCCCATGATCTCTTTGGGCGGAAGCAACAAATCGTACCCCGCCTTGGGAAGCAGGGACGGATAGCCGTAATTGCACGGTCTTTCGTCGAGCGGAAGTAAAATGATTTTTTTCATGGAAGATCCAATCCGTATAATTTTTTCAAACGCATGAGTTGTTTGCAATAGGATTTCGCGAGGCAGAACATTCCCGCGTCGGACGGATGCAAGCCGTCGCACGTGTATTCCGTAAAATTATCGGGGAACACGCGGGAACCGTCGGCAAAGTGTACGCGGTAGCCCTTTTTCGCATACGCCCGCGCGATCCGCTTCAAAAAAGCAGCGTAATGCTCGCGCAAGCGCACGCGGTAATCGTCGTAGCGGTCCATTGCAAAGAGCACGCGGGAATAGATCACCACCGCCGTTTGCGGACTGCGCCTCAAAAACTCGTCTAAAAAGCCTTCCGCGTTTTGTTCCAACCGTTCGTCCACGCCTGCGTTGGGCTCGACGTCCACAAAGAGCACGTCGGGCGCGCGCTTCCCCAAAAACGTACCCATTTCCCGCTCCATGAACGCCGTGCCCGAAAAACCGTAGTTCTCCACGGCAATATCGAGTTTGCGGGAAAGGATATTCGTATATGCAAGTCCTGGGCGGCTCGCGCAACAGCCTTGGGTGATGCTCGTACCGTAAACGGCGACGCGGCAGGAACGGGAGAACCCGAAGGGAGAAAGCGTCGCGTCCTCGTCTAAGCCGATTTCACAGCTCTTTACGGCAATGTAGAGAGGCAAATACAGAATGTATTGCCGTTCCTTGCGCTCTTGCCCCGCAAAGTGCCCGAGCGAAACTTCGTACCCGTCGCCGTCGAAAGCAAACCGCGCGACCTCGTGAAGCACGAATCCCATCTGTTCGTCGTACACGTACAGATCCGCACCGCATTGCCCGATCTGCGTCATGTTGGTCATGTTGAAACGGCCGTTCAGCTTTACGCGGAGAAAGATGCGGGAGGAATTCGTCTGAAACCGCACCTGAATCCCCGCAGACTGCTCTGCAAGCCACGCCTCGCCGTCGTTTAAAGGACGGAGAACGTCCCGTTCCTTTGCCGTCAAACGGCAAAACCCCTCTTCATGAAGAGCGTCGGAACCATAGGTTCCGAACGCCCTTTCCTTGACACTGCGCCAAACAAGACGGCTCGCGTCCGCTTCCCGCAGTGTTAAATTGCTATCGTAATCGAATACGCTTTTCATCAGTCTTCCGTCTTAGAGGTAACGAGCAAAGTGTTTGCAACGGAACGCGTGGACGCAGGATTCTTGCCCGACTGCGCGTCGTAATCGGCGGAGCGCACCAAAACCGTACTCGCGTCTTCCCCTTCCTTGCGGACGATGAGCTGCGTAGAACCGCCGCCGTCAAAGTTCGCCGCCTGAGAACAGCCGTAATAGTAGATAAATTCCGCAAATTCGGGAACGCTCATGCCGTGCGTGTCGCCCTCCTCCGCCTTGTCGTAGTAATAGAGGGATTCAACGATAAAGACAACGGGCTTGCCGTTCTTGATGCCGATCGCCGTGCGGGGAATCTCCGCGCGCTGTGCGCCGTTGGAATTTTCAAGCGCGACCGTCGCGGGAATTTCGTCGTCGATCACGAGCGCCTGACGGCAACCCAAAACGGTGTCGTACCCGTTCCAAAGTCCGCCCGCAGAGTGAACCTCGAAGGAAATCTCGTCGCCCACTTTTGCACTGCCCACGTTGTTGCTGTTTCCCGTAGGAATGAGGATATAGGCATATTCGCCCGCAACGGGGGTAAACGTTTTCTCGGAAGAATTCGTCGTGTTTTCAAGCACTTTGAGCTTGTGGATTCCGCCCGTAACGTCGATTTTCATGACGCGCCCCATGCCCATCGTCGCAGGCGCGTTGAACAAAACGGAAGCTTCGCTTACCGTCGGCTCAACGTCTATCGCGATGCGCGGGGACTGTTTTCCGTTGAATTTCGCCGTGTAGCCGAGCTTCGACTGAATGACGGGCTTCTTTACGTCGGGATCGGTAATGTCGCCGTTGTATTTTACGATAGGTGCGATCTGCGCCTTTGTCCCCTTAACGCCGAACAGCAAGGGAGCGGAAGCAGGCACGTCGTGGTCGCCCACTTTATAATCGTAACCGCCGTTATCGTTGTGCCCCGATTTGATGATAACGCCATCCTTTACGAACGCGTTTACGCATAAGCCCGTACCGGGGTTGAAGAAATCGGCGTTGACGGAAGCGTACACCTGTCCGCCCGTCGCCTTTTCCCACGCCTTAGACTGTTCGTAAGGAACTTGTTTCCCCACTGCGTAATCCAACGTCTTATTGTCTTTACTGCCCGCATGGATATCCACCTTCGCCAAATCCACTTCGATGGCATATACGAGGCAAACGTCGCCGTTGCTCTTGGTAACGGTGTTGGCGACCAACATCGCCCCTTCGTTTCCGCAGAGCGCGGAGAAGGTATTCGTTACGATCGTAAATTTCTCGGGCGTGTAGCCTTCGCGGTATTTTACCGAAAAGGGCTCGGGCTTGGGATCTTTGTCGGGATCTTTGCCGGGATCGGGATCTACGGGGGTTCCGATAATAGGATCGTCGGGATTGGCGTCTTCATCGTTTCCAGTATCGCACCCGCCCAAGCAAAGCGCGAACATGAGCACCAAACTCATAGAAAGACAAGCGATTCCGCCGCGTCTAAACTTTTTCATCTGAATTCCACTCCTTATTTTAAGAATTTTTGAATATTTTTTTCAAAAATATTTCTTATACACTGATTTTACTACAAGAAAGCACGTTTGTCAATAAGTAGGCGGCGAAAAAGCCGTGAAAAAATAAAAAATTTTTTATTTTTTCATATTGGAACAGTCAAAACGCACCCGCGCGAAGGGACGCGAAATCCAACTGAAAATCAGTGTTATTCGAGTTTTCCCATTTTTCAAATTGATTATAGGAAAACGGTTGCATTTTTCCCGAAAATGATGTAAACTGATACTATCGTCCGTGCAACAGTCGGCGCGCAGTATTCCCGTCGGACGGGAATAGAACCCCCGCAATAACTTCATATCACGCTTCCGTAGTTAAATGGATATAACAAGCCCCTCCTAAGGGCTAATTATGGGTTCGATTCCCGTCGGGAGTACCAAACTCTTAAATGCCGTTGAAAACATTTTGTTTTCAACGGCATTTGTTTATATAAGTATGCGGGTAAGTTATGATACTTACCCGCTTTATTTCGGGAAAGCGCATATTTTACGGCTTGACCCGTCCCGCTGACGGTTCCGTTCCAACGGCGATCACACAGTCGGAATGATCGACCATGTACCGATTGCGTTTTTGCATACAATCCGAGGTATACGCGTCTTGCAGGAGCAAAAATCTTTAAGACTTATGCCGAGAGTGGCTGTTATCTGATAGACGGTATCGATTTTGACCGTTTTGACTTTCGTGGTGTCCTGGTTGATGATCTTCCACACGGTCGAGCGCGGAATACCCGCTTGCTTTGCTAACTCGTATTGCGTCAATTTGGCTTCCTCAATCAGCTTTTTTATTCTGATTCCGATTGCTTCAAGTAACTTCATAAGATTCAATATTCGACGAAGTAACCGACTGAACACAAACTGCGCTTGGTCTTATCACCAAGCGCAGTTTGTGCCTAATCATTTTATTTCTAATTACAAGTCGTTGTAATCGATTTTGCGGTCTTTGAAATAATATTCCTTATCCCTTTCACCCACTTCGCGCAAAATTTTACAAGGGTTGCCCACGGCGACGACGTTAGAGGGTAAATCTTTGGTAACAATACTTCCCGCGCCGATTACCACGTTGTCGCCGATAGTGATACCGGGCAGGACGACGACCCCCGCGCCGAGCCAGCAATTTTTCCCGATATACCTATCTTTTAATCCTCTTTCTTTTTCAGCCTGAACGAAAAATCGCTCATCATTCGGGAAATTTTAATTCCCTGCGGACAAACCTTTTCGCATGATTTACACCCGATGCACGCCGACGGTTTTTTGTCGTCGGCAAGCGTCCCAACCACCATGGGCGCGATAAACCCGCCGCCCGAAAAACGGTGCTCGTTGTAAAGGCGCACAAGCTCGGGAATATCCAGCCCCCGCGGGCAATATTCCGTGCAGTAACGGCAAGCCGTGCAGGGAAGTTTGGTCTTTCCCGTCATACCGTCCGCGATCGCCAAAAGCGAAAGCATTTCTTTTTCGGTTAGAGGTTTTTCCGCCGAAAACGTTTTAATATTGTCCTTGACCTGTTCGAAATCCGACATCCCCGAAAGCGTAACCGTTACGGAGGGAATGCTCTGCAAGAAGCGGAACGCCCAAGCGGGGATCCCCTCGTCGGGGCGCAGGGCTTTAAGCTTTGCCTCGTCCTCTTCTGCAAGCTTTGCAAGCTTTCCGCCCCTGAGCGGCTCCATGACCCAAACGGGAATATTGAAGCTTTTAAAAAGCTCCACCTTTTCCCGCGCGTTCTGGAATTCCCAATCGAGATAATTTACCTGCAACTGCCCGAATTCCATGTGCTCCCCGTACTTTGCGAGAAAGCGTTTCAAAACGTTCATATCGCCGTGCGCGGAAAAGCCGAGATGTCGGATCCGACCGTTCCGTTTTTGCTCGATCAAATAGTCGAAAGTGCCGTATTTCCCGTCGAGATAGGCGTCGATATTCATTTCGCAAACGTTGTGAATGAGGTAGAAATCGAAATATTCCACTTGGCATTTTTGGAGCTGTTTCTCGAAAATTTCCTCCGCTTTTCCCATGTTGGAAAGATCGTACCCCGGAAATTTGGTCGCGAGATAAAAGCTCTCGCGCGGATAATTATGTAACAGCTTCCCGATCGTCTTCTCCGATTCCCCGTTATGGTAGCCCCATGCCGTATCGAAATAGTTCACCCCGTTTTTGATTGCATAGTCGATCATTTCCGCAGTCGCTTTCTCGTCGATATGCCTTGGATCCCCGTCCAATAGGGGCAGACGCATCGTGCCGAAGCCGAGCGCGGAAAGCATTTTATCTTGAAATTTTTTATAAACCATAACTTCTCCCGTAAAACTTCTCTTTCAAAGCGCAAAAGACTTGCGGATTTTTCCCGCAAGTCTTTTGAAACGTTTTGCTTATTCGAGCCCTTCGTTGAGCTTCGCAAGCAAGGACTCCAAGTCCTCGCCGTGAACGGCAACCGCCTGCGCAACCGTTTCGCCGTGCGCAAGCGCGCAGCCGAAGCAGTGCATTCCCGCTTGGAGCAAAATTTCCGCCGAATTGGGATTGATTTGCAGGCAATCCGCTATCAACGTATCTGCCGTAATTTTCGCCATACTTCACCTCGTCGTATTCTTTTTCTTTTATTATACCACACTTTTCTGTCGATTACAACGTTTTTGCAAAAAAAGATTCAGAGTAAAAGCAACCAATAGACGAGCCCGACCGCCGCGCCCGCGCTTACGCCGAACACGATAATGGGTCCGGCTACGACGAACATTTTCGCCGCCATGCCGTATACGAATCCCTCCGTTTTAAACTCGATCGCGGGAGAAGCCACGGAGTTCGCAAAGCCCGTAATGGGGACGATGCTTCCCGCGCCCGCATTCTTGCCGATACGGTCGTAAACGCCGAGCCCCGTAAGAAACGTGCCCAAGAAAATGAGAATGACGGAAACCGTGCCCGCAAGCACGTCGCCGCTGAGCCCCGCGAATTCCAGCATATAGCGAAAGAATTGCCCGATACAGCAGATGAACCCGCCTACGAGAAAGGCGCGCCCGCACGTTTTAAAGTGTTGGGTGGGCGGATCTAAGCTATTGACGTAATTGAGATAATTACGGTTGTAGTTTTCCTGCGAACGTCCCGTCATGCGCGTCCCTCCCTTTGGCGGAACTCTTCCCGCCCGCATTCGGGGAAACAGCTTTCCCGCTCCTCCCGCGTTTTGTTAAGCGGATTGGCTTTGATCTTTTTCATACCTATAATATGGAACTGTTGGGAAAAGATTATTCGCGTTTGCGCGGGCGCGGCGACTTTTAAGGAAAAATTTGTCGGATTGCCTTGCAATTTATGCCGGAGTGTGGTAAAGTATTCGGAGGAGGATCTTGATGAAAAGCTTTGAAAACGTATTTGTATTCGACCATCCGCTCATCAAACATAAAATCGCTATCCTGCGCGACGAAAAGACGAGCACGAAGGAATTCCGCGAATTGGTGGAAGAGATCACCACCATTATGACCTATGAGAGCATGCGCGACGTGGAGCTGAAACCAGTAGAGGTGAAAACCCCTCTCGAAGTTACCGTGCAGTACAAGGTCGCGGAAGAAAGCATCGCGATCGTGCCCATTCTCCGAGCGGGCTTAGGCATGGTGAACGGCGTACATAAAGTATTCCCCACCGCGCGCGTCGGGCACATCGGTATGTACCGCGACGAAGAAACGTTGGAACCGCAGGAGTATTACTGCAAGCTCCCCGACGGCATCGAGGACAAGACGGTGCTTTTAATTGATCCCATGCTTGCGACGGGCGGTTCGGCTTGCGACGCCTTGGACGCGCTCAAAAGACGCGGGTGCAAAAAAATTAAGTTTATGGCGATCATCGGCGCGCCCGAGGGCGTGGAGAAAATCGCAAAAGCGCACCCCGACGTACAAATCTACGTATCCACGCTCGACAGACAGCTCAACGAAAACGGTTATATCCTGCCGGGGCTCGGCGACGCGGGCGACAGGCTCTTCGGTACAAAATAAAATTTGGAGATAAAAAACGGCTTCGAACGAAGCCGTTTTTTTGCAGAGTGTGCCGACGAGCAGGGACAGCGCGCAAGAAATGCAAAGTTTAACCGATCCTATGAAAGCTTACGAATTCTTCCCTTTGCGGCGACGGATAAGACGTTCCGTCAGCTTAGCGATTTCCATAACGACGATCGGAACAAGGGCAAGCCCGACGCCGAGCACGTACATTTCCCAAGGCAGATATACGAATTGGAACGCCGTCATTACGCCGGGGGTAAACAACACGAGCGCGGTGAGCGCAAGCGAACAAAGCACCGCCAAATTGAGCTTTTTATTGCCGAACGGATTGCTTGAAAACAGCGATTTTTCCGAACGCATATTATAAGCCTGAACGATTTGCGAGAGCACGAGCGTAGTGAAGGCGGTCGTCTGTCCGCCCGCGAGCGTGCCCGTAAAAAATTCGCCGACCTTGAACCCGACAAGGGCGAGCACGCCGAACATCACGCCCTGCAACACGATCTTCACGCCGAATCCGTGCGCAAAAATGCTTTCGTTCTTGCCCTTGGGCTTTTGGCTCATGATATCTTTTTCCACGGGTTCCATGCCGAGCGCGATCGCGGGGAAGCTGTCGGTAACGAGATTGATCCACAAAAGCTGCATAGACAGGAAGGGCGAAACCTGCCAGATGAGCATAGCGAAAAACACGGTGATCACTTCGCCGATATTCGTGCCGAGCAGAAATCCGATAACCTTCTTGATGTTGGCGTAAATGCCTCTGCCCTCTTTTACCGCATCTACGATCGTGGCGAAATTGTCGTCGGTGAGCGTCATGTCCGCCGCCCCCTTGGCAACGTCCGTACCCGTAATGCCCATCGCGCAGCCGATATCCGCCGCTTTGAGCGCGGGCGCGTCGTTCACGCCGTCCCCCGTCATGGAAACGACCTGCCCCCTTCTCTGCCACGCCTTTACGATGCGGATTTTATTTTCGGGAGAAACACGGGCGTAAACGGAGATGCTCTCTACCTCTTCGTCGAGTTCTTCATCCGTCATTCCGTCGAGCTCGCTCCCCGTAACCGACTTATCGCCGTCGAGGTAAATGCCGAGTTCCTTTGCGATGGCGGTCGCGGTGACGACGTGATCGCCCGTGATCATGACGGGCTTGATCCCCGCCGCACGGCAGACCTTGACCGCCTCTTTCGCTTCGGGACGGGGCGGATCGATCATGCCCACAAGTCCCAAAAAGGTAAGCCCGCTTTCAAGCTCTTCCGAGGTAAGCTCCTCGGGAAGCCCGTCGATCACCTTATAGGCGATCGCAAGCACGCGGAGCGCAGATGCGCTCATCTCATTGTTGATTTCCTGCGCACGCGCGAAATCCCCCTTCACGCAACGCTGCTGCAACATATCGAACGCGCCTTTGGTGACGACTACCGTTTTCCCGTCGATCTCGTTGACGGTAGTCATGAGCTTTCTGTCCGAATCGAAGGGAAGCTCTGCAAGACGCGGAAATTTTTTGTTCAGCTCCTCTTTGGTCATTCCGTTTTTGTGCGCCGCGAGCACGATCGCCGTTTCGGTCGGATCACCCACGTGCGTTTCCTTTCCGTCCTCGAACACGACCAAGCCGTCGCAGCACAGCGTGCCGTAGGAGAGCAGTTTTTTCGTCTTTTCCGAGCAATTTTCGGTGATTTCTTCAATCGCCCCGTCGCCGTCCGTATACGCCTTTACGAGCGTCATGCGGTTCATGGTGAGCGTACCCGTTTTATCCGAACAGATAATGGACGCGCTTCCGAGCGTTTCCACTGCGGGAAGCCGACGGATAATGGCGTTTTTCTTGACCATGCGCTGTACGCCGATGGCAAGCACGATGGTGACGATGGCGGGCAAACCCTCGGGAATGGCGGAAACCGCGAGCGACACCGCCGTCATGAAAATTTCGAGAGGAGGCATTTTTGCGATAAGCCCCACGACGAAGATGATCGCGCACGCGCCGAGCGCCATGAAGCCGAGATATTTCCCCAGCTTTGCAAGCTTTTTTTGAAGAGGCGTCTGCGTGTCCCCCTCGCCCGAAAGCAGGTTTGCGATCTTACCCATTTCGGTGTTCATGCCCGTTGCGGTGACGACGGCTACCGCCGTACCGTAAGTGATACTGCACCCTGAGAACACCATGTTTTTACGGTCGCCCAAGGGAGCGCCCTCTTTTATCTCCTCGTCGGCATCCTTTTCGGCGGGGACGGATTCCCCCGTGAGAGCCGATTCCTCGCTCTTCAAACTCACGCTCTTTAAAAGCCTTGCGTCGGCGGGAACGAAATCGCCCGCCTCCAATAGTATAATATCTCCGGGAACGAGCTCGGAAGCGGTTACGATTTGTTCCTTGCCGTCCCGCAAAACGCGCGCGTGCGGAGCGGACATGTTTTTCAGCGCATCGAGCGCCTTTTCCGCCTTACTCTCCTGCACCACGCCCATCACGGCGTTGAGGATCACGATGAGCATAATGAGCGCGGGTTCGAAAAACTCCTTCGGGTCGCCCTCGATGCACGCAATGACGAAGGAAACGAGCGCCGCAACGATGAGAATGACGATCATCACGTCCTTAAACTGCTCGAAGAACTTGCGGACAAACGACTTCTTCTTTTTCCCTTGCAGTTTGTTCTCACCGTATTTCGCCTGCCGCTCGTTTACCTGTCCGACGGTCAGCCCCGTTTCCGAATTTGTTTCCAATTCGGTTAAAATTTCATCCTTTTCTGCACTGTGCGCTTGCATGTTGTACTCCTAAAAAATAGTAACGATAATATATAACCCTATTCGGTAAAGATTAAACATCTATCGGCACTATTGTCCGCGCATTTCACAACTAAAAACGGCTTCTTCCCGAAGCCGTTTTTACAAATCTTTTCATCGCAATTCCGCGCCCAGATTACGCTTCAAATTCTCCAAAATTTTGTTGAAGAATTTATCCGTCAGCTCGGGCGTGAGCGGTTTACCCTCCGCCGTAAAGGTGATGCGGAACGCCATGCTCTTTTTGTTTTCGCCCAGTCTTGCGTCGCGGTACACGTCGAAGAGTTCCGCGTCCTTTACCGCCTTACACCCGCGCAGAATGCACTCCTGCGCCTGCGCACAAGTAACGTCTTCCGCTACGACGAACGCCATATCCCGCTGAACGTCGCGGAATTCGGGCAATCCCTTATAGGAGATCTCGCGCGCGAATTTCTTGGCAAGCGCGGCGTAATCGAGCTCGCACAAATACACCTTCTTTTCGAGCGCAAGCTCCGAGGCGATCGCGGGGTGAAGCTCGCCCAACACGCCGACCTCTTTCTCGCCCGATTTCACGACGGCGCATACGCCGGGGTGCAGATAGCTCCGCTCCCCCCGCTCAAAATTAAGGCGCAAATCGAATGCGTGTGCGATCGCCTCCACCGCGCCCTTCAAGTCGAAGAAATCGCCCTGACCCCAAAGCGCGATGACGCAGGACTTGCGCTCCTCGGGAAGCTCTTTTAAAGGCAACTCCTTTGCGAGGAATACGCCCGCAAGCTCGAAGAGCCCGCCCGCCTCGTTTCCGCGGCGTACGTTGCGCACGATATTTTGAAGCATGGTAGGCACCAGCGTGGTGCGCATGACCGATAAATCCTCGCCGATGGGATTTTTAACGGTTACGGCACGGCGCAAAGGAGAATCCGCAGGCAGACGCAGCAACTCGAAATCTTTGGGAGAAGAAAACGAGTAGTTGCAAGCCTCGTAGTAGCCCTCCGCCTTTAAGGTATTTTTAAACTTTAATTCCTGCTTTTGCGCGAGATTAAGCCCGCCGTGCGTGACGGTGGCGTTCTCCAAGAAGGTGGGCGTGATATGCCCGTAGCCGTAGGAACGGATTACCTCTTCGGCGAGGTCGGGATAACCGTCCACGTCCTCCCGCCAAAGAGGAACGGTAACGGAGAGCGCGCCGTCCTTGCTCTTCACCCCGAAGCCGAGCCGTTCGAGAATGGCGTCCGTATCGCTTTTCGGCACCTCGATGCCGAGCAGAGCGTTGATCTTTTCATAAGTCGTATCGATCGTTTTAGGCGTCACGTCCGCGTTGTTTACGTCAATCAGATAATCGGTGGGCTGTCCGCAACCGAGCTCCTCAACGAGGTGCATGGCGCGCTTCATGGCGAGCTCGGGCGTGTACGCGTCCACCCCTTTTTCGAAGCGGGCGGAGGAATCGCTCCTCTGTCCGAGCGCGCGGGAGGTTTTTCTCACGCTGTCGCGCGCGAACTTCGCCGCCTCGAAGAACACTTCTTTGGTATCGGGTTTGATTTCGCTGTTGAGCCCGCCCATAATTCCTGCAAGCGCAACGCCCCGCTCGCCGTCGCAGATAAGCAGATTTGCGGGATCGAGCGTGAATTCTTTTTCGTCGAGCGTGACGATCTTTTCGCCCGCTCTTGCTCGGCGCACGACGATTTTCCCGCCGCGCAGGAAATTCCGATCGAACGCATGCATGGGCTGCCCCATTTCGAGCAAGACGAAGTTGGTGATATCCACAATATCGGACACCGAGCGCAGACCGCAGAGCGCGAGCCGACGGCGCAGCCACTGGGGCGACTTGCCGATTTTCACGCCCGAAACGTACTGCCCCATATAGCGCGGGCAGAGCGCGGGCTCCTCCACCGTAACGGGAATTTTCACGGTTGCGGAAACCGCTTTATAGTCGAGCGCGGGCATTTTTAAAGGCGTTTTCAAAATGGCGGAAACCTCGCGCGCCATGCCCAGAATGCTTTGGCAGTCGGGGCGGTTAGCGGTAACGGCAACGTCGAACAGCCAATCGTCGAGCCCGACGACCTCGCGGATATCCTGCCCCGCTTTCGCGTCCTCCTCCTTTAAAATGAGAATGCCGTTGAATTCCGCTCCCTCGTAATAATCGTCGTTGATGCCGAGCTCCTCGCCCGAGCAGAACATTCCCTCCGAGGCGACGCCCCGAAGCTTGCCGTTCTTTATTTTTTGGATCTCGCCCTCGTGCAGAACGGTCGCCCCGTCCAAAGCGCAGGGCACGAGCGCGCCCGCAAACACGTTGGTGGCGGCGGTGCAAATCTGCTTCACGCCGTATACGCCGCAATCCACTTTGCAAACGGTGAGCCTGTCCGCGTCGGGGTGCTTGGCGGTTTCCAAAACTCTTCCCACATAAACGCCCGTCACGTCTTTTCCGAGCTTCGTAAGTTCCTCCACCTCGAACCCGCAGGAAAAGAGTTTCTCCTGCAATTCCTCCGCAGAAACGGAAATATCCACGTAATCTTTCAACCAACTCAAAGGTACTAACATAACTCTCTCCTCAATCCTTGAACTGTTCCAAAAACCGAACGTCGTTTTCCGTAAGCAGTTTGATGTTGTTCACGCCGTATTTGAGCATGGCGATGCGCTCCACGCCCATGCCGAATGCAAAACCCGAATACACGTCGGGGTCGATCCCGCAGTTTTCGAGCACGCGTCTGTTGACCATGCCCGCGCCGAGCACCTCGATCCAGCCCGTTCCCTTACAGAGCGAACACCCTTTCCCTCCGCAGGACGCGCAAGAAACGTCCACTTCGACGGAAGGCTCGGTAAACGGGAAGTAGGACGGACGCAAACGGGTCTTGCTCGATTCGGAGAACACGGCGCGCGCGAACTCGTCGAGCATGCCCTGCAAATCGCAGAGCGTAATGCCCTTGTCTACCACGAGCCCCTCCATTTGGTGGAACATGGGCGAATGGGTCGCGTCGTCGTCCGAGCGGAACACCCGCCCCGGAGAAAGCATTTTAAAGGGCGGCTTGAATTTTTCCATATAGCGGATCTGTCCCGCGCTCGTCTGCGTGCGCAGTAAAAACTCTTCGGTAAGATAGAAGGTATCCTGCATATCCCGCGCGGGGTGGTCGGCGGGCGTGTTGAGCGCGGTGAAATTATAATAATCGCTCTCGATTTCGGGCCCTTCGTACACTTCGAAGCCCATGCCCGCAAAGGTATCGACGAGCAGATTGCACACCCGCGTGACGGGGTGCAACACGCCCTGCTTTCTGCGCTTGCCCGGCATGGTGACGTCGATTTTCTCCTGTTCGAGGCGCAGGCTCATCTCTTTCGCCTTCAATTTCTCCTCGTAAACGGCAAACTTCGCTTCGAGCGTTTCGCGCAGCTCGTTGACTTTCTTGCCGAATGCGGGACGAAGCTCTTGCGCAATATCGCGCATCCCTTTGAGGAGTGCAGTCACCTTGCCCGTGCGCCCCAAAAATTTGGTTTTTACCTCGTAAAGCGCACGGCTGTCGGCGGCGTTTGCCGCCTCCCGCTCCGCTTCCTCCGCAATGAGTTCGGGTTCTTGTTCCATACTGTTATACCTCTCTAAACCTTATATTTACGATAATTTTTTTAAGTGTTCCATGAACGCGCTCTTATTCTCCTGCGCGCTCGTCGTAGGGCGTCCCAAGTTCTCTCGAGCGCCGATCGCACATTCGACCTCCAAAAAGACGGGGCCCTTTTCCTTTCCGCACCGAGAAAGCCCTTCCTCCAACTCTTGGAAGGTGCGCGCCCGCAGAACGAGCCTGTAACCGCACCCCTCGGCAATTTTGCGAAGGTCGATTTTCGAAGCGACGGTGGGAAGCCCGCCCACGCTCTCGTGCGCGCCGTTGTTGACGACGATATGCACGAAATTTTCCGCTCCGCTCGTGCCGATGACCGCCATCGAACCCATGTGCATGAGCGCCGCGCCGTCGCCGTCGATACACCAAACGCGCGACTTTTTCTCCATGGCGATTTTGAGCGCGATCGACGAACTGTGCCCCATAGAACCTACGGTGAGAAAATCTCTGCCGTGCCCCCCGTGCGCCTCCTCGCGGAGCTCGAACAACTCCCTGCTCGCCTTGCCCGTGGTACACACGATCGGGTCGTCCCCCGCCGCCTTTGCAATACGGCGGATAATTTCTTCCCGAAGCATGGCGTTACCGTTTTGATAGGTCATCTTCCCGTCGAAGGAGAGCGCGCCCTTCTTCACCACGAACGCGACCTGTTTGCCCGCTTTTAAAAGGGGTTCCCAAGCGCGAAGCCGTTCCCGCACCTCCTCCTCTGCGGTTTCCTTGGAAATCACGCAAGTAGCGATGTCCATATCCTCCAACAGCTTTACGGTAATTTCGCCCTGAAAGACGTGTTGCGGTTCGTCGTGAACGTTCGGCTCCCCCCGCCAGCCGACAAAGAAGATGCAGGGAATGCCGTACACCTTATCGTTGAGGAGGGATGCGACGGGATTAACGATATTGCCGAGCCCGCTGTTCTGCAAATACACGACGGGCACTTTCCCCGTAGCGAGATAATGCCCCGCGGCAAGCGCGACGCAGTTCCCCTCGTTCGCGGCAATCACGTGATGTTTGTTATTCGCGCCGTACCGCTTCATGAGATAATTGCAAAGAGGCTGTAAGAGAGAATCTGGCACGCCCGTGAAAAAGTCGTAATCGTTTAAAAATTCAAGCGTCATTGTTTCTTGTCCTTGTATTGCACGGGCACTTTGATATTGTTTTTGACGAGCGCCTCTTTCAGCACCTTGAAAAACGCCTTGATGTCCGCTTCGTCGATTGCGCCGAGCGCGCAGAGGCGGAAGGTGTTCGTGGTGGAAATCTTACCGGGGTAAATGGTAAAGCCACGCTCGTAACAGTAGTCGTGTACCTTTTCGAAGTCCCAATTTTCGTCGTCGGGATAGATTGCCGAAGCCACGAGTCCCGACTGCAATTGCTTTTTAATATAGTTGCGGAAGCCCAGCTCTTCAAGTCCCTTTTGAATGGCTTCGAACACGCGGGTGTGCCGAGCCCATTTCGCCTGTTCCCCTTCCGCAAAGTACTCTTTGAGCGCTTGAATCGCGGCGTAAACCGTCTGAACGGGCGGAGTGAAATGCATTTCCCCCGTGCGCTCGAAAAAGTCGTACTGCAAAAACAAATTACAATAGTAGGAACGGGTGGGATAGTTTTCGGACTTTTCGATCTCCGCCCTGTTTCCCACGATAAAGGAGAGCCCCGTCATGCCCATAATGCCCTTTTGCGCCGACGCCATAACGAAATCGAGATTGTCGCGATCCATGTCGATGGGGATCATGGCAAAGCTCGAAGTGGTGTCGGTGACGAAGATCGCACCGTACTTGTGTGCGAGCGCGCCTATTTCGCGGATAGGATTCAAAAGCCCCGTACCCGTTTCGTGGTGGGTGGTGTACACGAGCGCGATATCGGGATTTTCCCGAAGCGTTTCTTCCACCTTTTCAAGGTCGGGCGCTTCATCGACGGGGAATTTCAAGTCGATAAAATCCAACCCGTAGTAAGTGCAGACCTCCGCCGCCCGCGTGCTGTATGCGCCGTTATTGACGACGAGCGCTTTCTTCCCCGCGGGAAGCAGAGAGTTTAAACAAATATCGATGTTGATCGTCCCCGAACCACAAAACAGCACTGAGGTGTACTTCTCCTCGTCGGCATGGACGATTTTGCACAAATCGGAACGCAACCCCTTCATGAGGGAGGCGAACTCCTTCTCGCGCGGACAGATGTCCGGCACGATCTGCGCCATTTTTACGGTGTCCGTCGTAGTGGACGGACCGGGATTCAACAAAATATTTCTCTTGATTTTCATTGCTCACTCCTCAATTTCGGGGTAGCTCTTATCGATCGCCCGAAGCTCCTCGTAGGTATCTATTTCCAAAACGTCGCCGCGCGCGCAGGGGCGAAGCTTCACGCGGTAGTTTTCTTTTTTATACAGGAACGCCACTTGTTCCCAATAGACTTTTTCTCCGCCCTCGCTTCGGTACACCTCGGCTAAATCGCGGGCGAGCTTTTTCCCGTCCTCCCCGCTCCAATGGGAGATGCCCACCATTTGGTGACAATCCGTTCCGCCCACGCTTTGGCGCACAACGTATCCCTCTTCGTCCGCATAGAGGCACCAATCGTCCGTTTGGGAAACGGGAAAGCCCAAAAAATTGCTCCCGTACTCGTATTTCCGCACGAGCGCGGGGTGATTCAATACCAAATCGGACTCGAACACGTAGGCGTTCGACAGAAGCTCTCCCGCCCGCACGGCGGAAGAAATGTTGTTCGCCTTGTCGTAATCGTCGTTATCCAAAAACACGATTTGCGGATACTCCTCTTTGAGGACTTCGAACTGTTCCTTCAAGTACCCGCGGATCATATAGATTTCTTCTATCCCCGCGCGCACGACCGCCTTTAACAGCGTGTCGATAATGCGCGTGCCGTTTACCGTAACGAGGGGTTTGGGAGTATGCAGGGTGAGGGGCGCCATGCGCGAACCCAACCCTGCCGCCAAGAAGATCGCCCGCTTGACGCGGTACGGCTCTAACAGCGCGAGCTGTTCTTTGCTCGCCCGTCCCTCCGCTTCCGCTCTTGTATAATCCTGAAATTGCGCTTCCGTCAACATAGATCCCTCAAAGCTCGTCGATGAGCGTTATGATATCGCGGAAGGGCATGAGCTTGTCGTCCGCTTCCAGCGCGCGGTGGTTTTTGAGAATTTCCTCCGCCGTGTTTCGCATGGCGGGAAACGCGCTGCGCGTGAGTTGGTTTGCGTAAATTACGATATTCACCCCGTGACCCGCGAGCTCTTCCTCCGTAACGGAATTAAACGAAGTGGGCACCACGACGATGGGCGTTTCCTTATCCTCTTTGCGGAATTTATCGCAGAATTCGAAAATCTCGGCAGGGTCTTTTTTACGGCTGTGGATCATAATGCCGTCCGCGCCCGCTTTCACGTAAGCGCGCGCCCGCGTGAGCGCGTCCTCCATGCCCCGTTCCAATATGAGGCTTTCGATGCGCGCGATGATCATAAAATCCTCGGTGAGCTGCACCCGCTTGCCCGCAGAGATTTTGTGGCAGAAATCCTCGATCGGAGCTTGCGTCTGCTCCACTTCGGTGCCGAACAGGCTGTTCTTCTTCAAGCCCGTTTTGTCCTCGATGATGACCGCCGAAACCCCCATGCGTTCCAACGTGCGCACGTTATAGACAAAATGCTCGGTGAGTCCGCCCGTATCGCCGTCCAAAATGATGGGCTTGGTCGTCACCTCCATAACGTCGTCGATCGTCCTCAGGCGCGACGACATATCCACGAGCTCGATGTCGGGCTTGCCCTTCGCCGTGGAATCGCACAGGGAAGAAACCCACATGGCGTCGAACTGGTCGAGCTTGCCGTTCCGCTCCACCACCGTTTTTTCGGCGATGATGCCCGTGAGCCCGCTATGTACTTCCAACGTTTTTACAATGGGGCAGAGCTTTACAAGCTGTTTTAAACGGCGGCGGCGGTATTCGGGCATGGAGAGCTTTTCCTTTAAAATCCTATCCACCCGTCTTGCTTCTTCGCCCGTCGTGTAGGGGACTTCGATTAAGCACCCCCCCCCGAACTTTTCGAGCGCGGAAACGACGTTCGCGCGGATTGCCGATTCGGGCCCCTCCCGCCAGTTGTCGCCGTGAATGACGTAATCGGGCCGAAGCCGTTCCAATATTTCGTCGTACAGCATATCCTCCTGCACGACGACCTCGTCCACCCCGTCGAGCTGTGCGTATGCAGCCATGCGCTCTTCGAGCGTCGCGGTGGGGAAACGGTTGTAACGAATGAGAGCCTCGTCGCTCAGCGCCCCCACCACCACGCGCCCTAATTCCCGCGCCTTGGCGATGACGTTTTTATGCCCTTCGTGAATGATATCCGTACAAAAACAGGTATATACGGTCTTCATAAAACTCCTCGCAAAATTTGTTTTCATTTCTCTTCTCCTTATTTTAATACAAAAAAACGGCGGTGTCAACACAAACGCGCGCGCTGAAAAAAATTGCTTGGATTTTTTAAGAATTCGCACCCCGAAACAAGAGGCGGTTTCCCTCCGAACTTCTCAGCGAATAAAACGAGCACGAGAATCTCCGATGCCGTCCAAGCGAAACCGCGGCACAAAAACCCGATCCAACAAAAATTTTTAAAAAGACGCCGTCAGTGCTTGCAAAACGACGGCGTTTCGTCTATAATTGTTACGAACAATAATACAACCAATAAAAAGAGGCGAAACAATGAAAAAACCTTATGCAATTATTATTATGGACGGCTACGGACTCAACCCCGACCGCGAAGGCAACGCCATTTACATGGACGGCAGTAAAGAGGTAAACGCTCTCATCGAGAATTACCCTTCCGCGACGCTCGGCGCGAGCGGACTCTCCGTGGGACTTCCCGACGGGCAGATGGGCAACTCCGAAGTGGGACACCTCAACATCGGCGCGGGCAGGATCGTCTATCAGGATCTTACCAAAATCACCAAATCGATTCAGGACGGAGATTTCTTTACCAACCCCGCCCTCGTAAAGGCAATGGATCATGCCAAAAATAACGGCAAAAAGCTCCATCTTTGGGGACTTCTCTCGGACGGCGGAGTTCACAGCCACCTCACCCACCTCTTTGCCCTCTTGGAAATGGCGAAAAAACGGGGCGTGCCCGAAACCTACGTACACGGCTTTATGGACGGACGGGACGTTTCCCCCACCTCGGGCGTGGGCTTTGTAAAAGAACTTTTGACCGAAATGAAAAAGCTCGGCTACGGCAAACTCGCTTCCCTCTCGGGCAGATATTACTCGATGGACAGGGACAATAACTGGGATCGTTTGGAAAAGTCTTACGATATGCTCACCCTCGGCACGGGCGTACAGACGGACGACCCCGTGAAGGCGCTCGAAGATTCCTACGCGCAGGGTGTGACAGACGAGTTCATGCTCCCCGCCAACGTTACGGAAAACGGCAAGCCCGTTGCCTTGGTGGAAAAGGGCGACAGCATCATCTTCTTCAACTTCCGCCCCGACAGAGCGCGCCAGATCACCCGTGCGTTTTCGCAGAAAGACTTCACCGTGCCCAAAGGCACGGCGTTCGAGCGCAAGACGGGCTTCCTCGCCCCCGTTTACGTTTGCTTTACCGTGTACGACGCGGGATTCGAAGGCGTAGACGTCGCTTTCCCCAAGCAGAGCATGGACAACACCCTCGGCGAATACCTCGCAAAACTCGGCAAAAAACAACTCCGCATTGCGGAAACGGAGAAATACGCGCACGTCACGTTCTTCTTCAACGGCGGCGTGGAAG
>CAMUFJ010000002.1 GCA_947088135.1 uncultured Clostridia bacterium | reverse complement strand
CCCGCACAGCCCGTCTACGAACAACCTGCGGAAGAGCCCGCACAGCCCGTTTACGAGCAACCTGCGGAAGAGCCCGCACAGCCGACGGAACCGCAACCGGAAGCGCCCTCGGAGGAGGGGGACGGAGCGGCGAAACCCAAGCCCGTATTAAGAAGACGCAGACTCAAATAAACAGAGGGAAAGAATATGACGATTATTGCTTGGAGAATTTTGTGCATCGTATCCGCCGTGCTTTTCGTGGCGGGCATGATCGCGCTTGCCGCGCTTCGTATCTTGAAAAACAAATACTATCACGGCTTTACGGAGGACGAGCTTTTCAAACGGGAAAAGCAGACCAACTCCCGCAACGCGATCTATTTTACTTCGGGCGAAACCCAAAATTACGTCCGCAAGTACGTGCTCTGCAAGACGGCGTACGACACCTATTTGGTGTGCAACTATGCAAAAGCGTTTCAAAAGATCACTTATTTCGTGGTGGAATACACTGCAAAGAAGAAGGTGCTCTCCGCGCGTAAGATCACCGAACGCGGTACAAGCGAAACCTCCAAGGTCATCGCTCTTTCGCGCAGGTGCGCCTACGTCAACGTGATTATCGGGGAAGCGGACGGCGCGGTGATCAATTCCGACGTCGTGCGCCCGCTTTCGCTCACGCGCATCCGCATTTACGCGCTCATCAAAAACGTGCTCGTGTTTTTAGGATTGTTCGTCGCCCGTCAGGTTGTTTTGGAAATCATCGGAATGCAGTCGATGAAACCCTATCTCACAAGTTATTGGAACTATATCGCGGTGGGGGCGAGCTTTTTGCTGTGCCTGATCGGGTACTTTATTACGGTAAAAGGGTTTCGGCGCAAGAACGTAAAGGCGTTGAACGGAGGAGCGTTGGAATATGAGTTCGTATAACCGTATCGAAAAGTTCAAATACAGTAAAGATCCTTCCGACGTCGTTTCCCTGAAAGAGTTCATTCTCTTTACGGACGACCGCGCCGAGGAAAAGTGCGCCATGTTCAAATTCTACAACACACTCAACCAAAGGCTGAGCTCTATGAAGTTCGAAGTGCGCCAGCTCGACGAAAACGGAGAGATCTTGGAGAGTTCCACGGTGGTGTACGAGAACTGCAACGCCGAACCCAACGGCTTTTTCGTGCCGAGCGCGAAGTTAAAGCTCGCTTACGACTGCGCGAGCATTGCCGTAAAACTCTTGGAGGCTTGCTTTGACCGCGTAAAGTGGGTAAAGGGAGAATTCGAGGACAACAGCTATAAATTCGAAAAATATGCGAGCGCGGTGAGCGCGCCCGCTTCCCCCCGCGTGATCGTTAAGGAAAGAGAGGAGCGGGAAACCTCCTCGGGCGGAAAGAAAAAACGGGTCGTCTTTTCCTCGGAGAGCGTTGCGAGAAAGAATTTTGCCGTGTTCCCCGCCGTGTGGTGCGTCATCGTGTGCGTTCTCGTACTCGCGTTTACCCTCGTGTCGGCGATTTTCTTCAAATACAACTCTTCCATCGTCTATATCGACGGGTACGATCTGCGCGTAGACGGCGAAACCGCCGCGATCTGCGGGTACGACGGCGGCGAGGAAAGCGTCACCGTGCCCAAGCGCATCGGCGAGTATACCGTCACGAAGCTTGAGGACGGCGCGTTCAAGGGCACGCGGGTGAAAGAAGTCGTCATCAACGTGGCGGACGACGTGCGCTTTGTCGTCGAGAGCGGCGCGTTCGAAAACTGCTCGGCGTTGGAGTTCGTTACCGCCGTCGGAAGCGGCAGCGTCACCGTTTTGGGCGATGCGTTCAAATCCTGTCAACTGCTCGCGCGTATTTCTATGCCCAACGCATACTTAAATTCGCTGAGCTTGCGCGGGTGTGAGAATCTGCGCACCCTCGAATTCAACCGTTTGATCGATGAAAGGCGGTCGCTTTCCGAGCTGTTCGGCACGAGCGCGGAGACGGTGAGCCTGAACCGCTTGACCTTTGCTCCCAACCGGATCCCAACCGATTTCTTTCAAGGCGTAAAGGTGAAAAACGTTGTCATTCAAAATCAAAACTGCGTTTTGGCGGACGGCGCGCTCAACGGCGTGGACAAAAACAACGTGACGATCGGCAATAAATAGCGAAAGACTGCGGGGCGTAAATCAGGTGTTAAAATTCATGAAAGGAGGTGAAAACGGAGAATATGAATGCTTTTGCTTCGATGTCGAAGCTCGTTGAGCTTGCCATTTCGCATTGGGATATTTCCCTCATCGTTCTCGTCGCCTTCACCGTCCTGTTTATTTGGCTCTTTAAGGGCATTAAAGGAGGGATCAAGGCTACGGTGGTCGCGCTCGCGCTGGGCGGGGTCGCGATCGTCGCGGGGCTTGCCGTACAGCTCCTCGGACGGGGCATTACCGAAACGCTTGCATTTGTCATCGCTTGGGTGCCAACCGTGCTCTTTCTCCTCATTATTCTCGTTTCCACACTCGTGGGGGCGAGGAGAGGATTTCGCAAAAGCATGATTCTCACCGTTCAGGCGTTCTGCGCGGCGGGTCTTTGCATCGGGCTGTTCTTCTTCTGCATTACGGGCGACACGGTGGACGGAGCGATCCTTTCCCTCGTCAATTCCGTCATGGGCGGGGAATACGCCCTTCAAAACGCGCTCGGGGTGAGCGCGGAGTGCGAAACCGTTCGGCAGTGCTTTGCCGAATACATTCCCACGCTCTTTTCTTACGGCGACGAAATCACCCTCGTTTTGCGCGAGAACGGCGCGTACGTCTTTACGCTTGCCGACCTCGTTTACCGTCTTGCCGTTGCCGTCGTGCTTTGGCTCGTGTATTTCCTGTTCGTTTTCCTGTTCTATCTCGTTTACCTCATCGCCTATCCCGAGCGCAAATATAAGCGCAAGCGGGAAGCGGCGTTTGCAGACGGAAAAACGGACTGCTCCTATAAGCGCAACCGCGTGGGCGGGGGGATCGTCGGGCTCGTGCGCGGGTTCGTCGCGGGGCTTATTGCCATGTCCTTTATCGGCAGCGCGTTCTTCATGATTGCGGGCGGTACGGGCGAAGGCGAGCTTGCCGACCGCGATTTCGGCAACGACGACGCGAATTTCTACTATCAGATATACCGTTCCGTCGAGAGTTACGGAGCGCAGGGGATTTTCAAGGTGCTCAACGCCGTGGGCGACGCCGACGATTCGCCCTATTACCTGTTCGCAGCGGATCTGGTGTTTTCGGGAGCGCTCGACGACGAAATCAACGACGTTCAGGGGAACATTCGCTTCCGCAAGGAGCTGGGAGCATACACGGGTTTTGCAAAGGACACCTTGAACCTTCTTATGAAGTACGGCGAGGATCGCATTAACGACGTGCTTGCAACGGGAGACAGCGGTAAGATCATGGACGTCGCCGTCGAGATCATGAAAGAGCCCGAATTCCGCGCGGAGTTCGAAAACCTCGTGGATAACTTCGATTCCCAAACTTATATCATCAATTTCTCCCTCTCCATGGCGGGCACCGTTATCGCTTACCTCGACGATATGGCGTTTGCTTCCCGGCTCGGCGAAAAAAACGTGGAGCTTTTAAAGGTGCTCTTCCAGCGGGGGTATTTGAGCGAAACCATTCCCGACGAGCGGCTCTTACGCGAGAGCTTGGGCTCGGCGACGACCAACGATCCGCTCGTCATTCAGCCCTATTTGAGCGTCAACCACTTGTTCAACAAGCGGGATGCGCAAACGGTTCTGCGTATCGCGCTCTCCTTCCTTGCGGGCGAATATACCGCGAGCGAGCCCATTGCGCTCGTCAAGCAGATTTTGCCGGAAATCGAGGGACTCTCCATTCTCGGCACTGAGCGCAAAGGCGAGGTCAACCCCGTGTTGGGACGGCTCTATTGCCTCCTCGAAAACACCTATCTCACCGAAGAAGGGCAGAGCGGAGTTACTTATTCGGAAATCAAAGCGCAAAATATTTCGTGGGTGGACGAGCTTCATTCCCTTATCGCCGTTTCGGACGATATGTTTACTTTGTACGACAACGTCAAACGCGAGGACGGCAACTACCTGCAAATGGTGCTCGACGTGTTCGACGATGCCAAGCCGACTTACGAAGAAAACCTGCGTCTTTACGACAACGTGTGCTCTACGGCGGCGGATTCCGCCATTTTGGGGAAGGCGCTCGCTTCCGGCAAGCTGACGGCAAAACTGCGCGAAGGGCTCAGTAAGCTCGGCGACGGTACGGAAATGTACTTGCCGGACGGTATCGTATTCGAAAACCGTTACAACGGGAACGGGGAACTCGTATCCCGCGGCGAAACGTTCCAAATCTTTTACGGCTTGCGCCTTTTGGGAGATAAGGACAATAAAGAACTCTTCGATATGCTCTTCGAAGGGGCGGAAAAGATCGAGATATCCGATCTGATGGATCTGCTTGCGGACGCGGTCGTGAAAAAGGACGGACTCGGGCTCACCCTTGCCGACTACCTCACCGAATCTGCGCTTCTGCGTTCCGTCGTGTCCGCCATGTTCATCGAAAAGGGGCAGGGCATTCTGGCGGTTCCCTATTCCTCGCGGGAGCGCAATACGGCAGGCGAAGCGGTCAACTTCATCGTAAAGGACGAATTGAAGCAAATCTTCGACGAACTGCCCGTGCTTGCGGATATCATTATGCCGTTCTTGGGCGACGGCTACGACGTTGCCCAAATCGTAGACCTTCTCGACAACCAAACGCTTCGCGCGTTTTTGGATGGCGGCAACGGCATCATGGAGGGGACGATCGCAAACGTTCTCGTCAAACAGATGAGGGGGAACGGGCTCGTGGTGATCCCGCGCTCTCTCGATACCGATATTCCCGAAAATTTAGACGGCTGGGCGTCGGACGTCGCGGGGCGTCCCGGCGAGATTCGCAAGCTCGTATCCGCGCTCGACAAGCTCGACGGACATTTGGAAGACATATTAAACGGCAAGCTGAATGACGACGAGCTCATGGATATTTTGGGCGAATTGGACGCGAAGTCCATCGACGTGCTGTTGGAGTCGAGCGTGCTTCATTACACTTTCTCCAATTCTTTGTGCGAGCAGGACGGCACGGGCGACGGCTTCACGCTGATCATTCCCGCTTCGGCTACCGTCGTGCTCGAAGACGACGTTTTGGACAGTCTTATCAAAAAGCAGGAGCTTCGCACCATTCTTTCCGAGCTCAACGCCTTTGGTTTCAATTCGGAAATGGACGCGGCGGATATTTTGAGAAAGCTCGTGGAGAACAAGAGCAAGCTCAGAAGCAGTAATATCGTTTCCGCGTCTATCGTCAACTATATCGTGACGAGCAGCGAGATGAAGGAGGCGCTTTCCATGCCCTCCGCCTTGGAACAGGCCGGGAGCAGGGCGGAGCTCGAACGGTACGGCGAAACGAGCATTTGGTACGCGGAGCTTCCCGCACTCGTCAACAGTTTGGACGAGCTGTTCGACGTGAGCGCGGGAGCGGAGGAGATCGACCTTTCGGAGAGCGGGATCACGGGTCGCCTGTCCGAGCTCATTCCTTTGCTCGATACCCGTTCGGGGGTTGTAGACGGACAGAGCAAGCTCGAAGTCGTCTACGCATCCACCGTCATCAGGCATAACCTCACAATTCGGCTTGACGACGCGCTCGACGGCGTGGCGAACAAGACGGCGATCCAAAACGCGAAGGGCTTGGACGGTTACTATATGCAGAGCGAAGTGGGCGCGCTTTCCGTCGCGGTGAAGCTATTCGATATCGATATTCTCAATGAAACGGAGGATATCGACGGAAAGGTGAAGGACAAGGCGCTCACGCTCAACGAGCCCGCGGAGGGCTATCCTACGAGAACCAGGCTCGACGTCGTGTATCCCTCCGTCATTATCCGCAGTATGCTTACCGAACAGCTTGACGACGCTCTTTTGAGCGATACCGACGAAAAGCAGGCGATGATCGACAAGGCGGTGCTCCAAAATATCAAGGGAGAAGAAACTTACTATAAAAAGCAGGAGATCGCCGCGTTGGTGGACGGCGTGAACGAGTTGGAAATCAAAAATCTCGACGAACTCCAAGATTACGAATTCGAAGATCTTAAATCGCTCGGCGGGGCGAGCAAACTCCGCCCCGATTCGGGAGAAACCCGCCTTGGCGTAATGTTTGCCTCCAAGGTCATGGGAGGCGTTGTCACTTATAAAATCGACGGCGGAATCACGGACGATCTCATCGACCCCGCGGTGCGCGGCGGCATTAAGGACGAAATGGGTATTTATCCCGAGGAGGAGGTCGCATCCCTTCTCGATTCCATGGACGAACTGGGCATCGCGACGCTCGACGATTTCAAGACGCACAACTTTACGGACGAGATCAAAACGCTCAACCGCGAGAGTGCGTACCGTCCTCCCCAAACCCGCCTCGGCGTACTGTACGAATCCTCGCTTTCGGGAGGCATCATCACGAAAAAGGTGCAGGGCGAGATCGAAAAGCACGGCGAGCTTGCCGACCACTCCAAGGCTTACCGCGACGATCTGAAAATCTACAAACAAAACGAAATCAGGGAGCTTGTGGAAATTCTCGACGGCAGGGACGTGTCCGAATACACGCTCGGTTCGGTGGACGGACTGAGAAAATACGTCGAGCCCGTCGGCGGCGGACTGACGCCTTCGCCCCGCTCCTATCTTGCGGCGGCGGCGCTCACTAAGAACCTCGTTCAAAATAAAGAGCTCGTGATACCCGTTTCACAAATGGACGGAGAATCGGTAAAAGCGACAGAGCTCGCCGCGCTCATCGACGCATACCTCGCCTTAGAGGGAAACGGCGGAAAGCTTTCGGGGTGGAACGTTGCCGATCACATGGTTCTGCCCGACGCGGAGCACCGCGAAGTCATGACGCGGAGCGTCGTGATGCGCGCCACGCTTACCAAGAAGATTGTAGAGCTGAACAGCGGTATGGTCATGGGCATGGACAGCGTTATAACGGGCAAGGACGTGTCCGACAGGGGCACCGCGATATTGAGCGAATCCGCTCTTTTGAAGCTCTTCGAGGTGCTCGACGTGTGCGGTACGGGCAATTCGCTTAGCATTCCCAAGTTTGAAACTGTATCGGATATTCTCGCCTTGCGCGATCACTTGGAGCTTCTCTGCGAGTTTGACGCGATCCGTTATCGGATCGGCAATATCATTCTCGCGATCGACAGTTACAGAACGCCCGCCAAGGAAGCGGTGTACGTTCTCACGGCGGGGAGCGGGAAGAGCATTATCAGCGCTGTTTCCCGTTCCGACTACGACGCACTTACCTATGCGCAGATCGTAGAATTTTTACGGCAATACCCGTAATGATTCCGATAAACTTCGCAATTCTTCGTCATGTTTTTCCTAAAAAAACGCGGGTTGGGTTTGCGTTCCCGTTTTTTTAGGAATAATGAAATAGAATACTTTTTTGGAGCGATTTATGCATAACGTTATCAAAATTCAAGAAGGACTCAGTTACATCGGCGGAAGCGACAGGCGTATTGCCCTGTTCGAAAGCGCCTACCCCGTTCCGCGCGGCGTTTCTTACAACTCCTACGTGCTCGAAGACGAGAAAACCGCCGTGTTCGATACGGTGGACGACTCCGTCGGCGCGCTCTACTTCGACAATTTGGAGCACGTGCTCGGCGGGCGCGCGCCCGATTACCTCATCGTTCACCACATGGAGCCAGACCATTCCGCAAGCTTTTCCCGCTTTGCGGAGAAATATCCCGTCACGAAGGTGGTTTGCAACCAAAAAACAGCGCAGATGTTGCAGAATTTTTACGGTTACAAGGGGGAGCCCCTTGTCGTGAAGGACGGCGATACCCTTTCCTTGGGCAAGCATACGCTACGCTTTTTGTTCGCGCCCATGGTGCATTGGCCCGAGGTCATGTTTTCGTACGACGAAACGGCGCATACTCTCTTCACGGCGGACGCGTTCGGCACGTTCGGCGCGCTCGGCGGGAGCATCTTTGCCGACGAAGTGCATTTCGAACGCGACTTTTTAAGCGACGCGCGCAGGTACTATATGAATATTGTTGGCAAATACGGCGTTCAGGTGCAAAGCGTGTTGAAAAAGGCGTCCGCGCTCGATATCCGTACCGTTTGCCCTCTGCACGGGCCTGTTTGGAGAAAGGACTTCGGGCGTTATCTCGAAAAATACGATATTTGGAGCCGTTACGAGGCGGAGGAAAAGGGCGTCGCCGTGTTTTACGCCTCCATTTACGGGCACGTGCAGAATGCCGCGGAGGTGCTCGCCGCCGAGCTTGCCCGTTTGGGGTTGGAGGTGCGCGTGTACGATACCTCCGTCACCCACGTGAGCGAATTGCTTGCCGAGGCATTCCGCTATTCACATTCGGTCTTTTTGTCCTGCACCTACAACGGCGGCATCTTTTCGAGCATGGAGGCTCTGCTTGCCGAGCTCAAATCGCATAACTTCCAAAATCGCAAATTTGCGGTGGTGGACAACGGGAGCTGGGCTCCGCAGGCGGGCGCACAGATGGAAGCCTTGCTCTCCCAGCTCAAAAATATGACGAAGATCGGCGAAAAAACGTCCTTTGTTTCCGCGCTCGACGAAAAAGGAAGGGAGGCGCTAAGCGCGCTTGCAAAGGAAATCAAAGCGTCATTTTGAGAAATGTGCTTCAAACGCTTGCACGGAGCGGAAATCCGTGTTATAATATCGACAGTTGAATATTACTTTGGGGCGGAGTGAAATTCTCCACCGGCAGTACAGTCTGCGAAGAACGCCTTTGCGTTCCCGAACGGGTGCAATTCCCGTACCGACGGTTAAAGTCCGGATGATAAAAGTAAAAGCGTATTTTTTGCGTGTTTTTGCGCCCCTTTTCCGGGGCGCTTTTTTTGTTCAAAGCCGTCACGATAATATTTGCGATTGAATAAACGGAGGGAATGGATATGGAAGAAACCGAAACTCTTCAAACGGAAGAAACGGAAATCCTTCAAACGGAAGGAAGCGAAGCGAAAGAGCGCAAAGGGCGCGGAACGCGCGTCCGCGCGGTATTTTTTGCACATTTTACGGCGGCGCGCATTGCGTATATCGCGCTGTTTACCGCGCTTGCGTACGTGGTCACTTTTTTGGAATTTCCCATATTCCCCGCAGTGTCCTTTTTAAAGCTCGATTTTGCGAACGTATTTTTCCTGTTCGAGGGCTTTTTATTCGGACCGGTGGAAGTGATCGTTTCCATTCTCGTCAAAGAACTGTTGTGCCTTGCCGATTCTTCCACCATGGGAGTGGGGGAGCTTGCAAACTTCATCATGTCCTTTGCCTACGTAATCGTGCCGTCGGTGGGATATCGCTTTTTAAAGGGCAAGGGCTGGGTGTGTACGCTCCTCGCCGTCGCCTGCGTGTTACAGATCGGTGTGAGCTTTCTCGTAAACCGTTACATAAACTTCCCCTTCTTCGGCGAAGTGTTTCATGCGTTCGGGTCGCTTTCGGGGCAGGAATTTTTCGATACCGTGTGGTATTACGTTCTCGCTTTCAACGCCATCAAGAGCGTGAGTATCAGCATCGCGGTGTTCGTGCTGTATAAACCGCTGTCCCGCTTTATTCAAATCACTTCCGCGCGGTTCGATAAAAAATTGGCTACGGCGCGCAGAAGGCGCAAAGAGGAGCGGGCAAAAAAACGCGCGGAGAAAGAATAGCCCCAAAAAAATCTTGAATTATTTGCATGGGTATGCTATAATAGAGGCATGAGATTTTTTTCTTCCTCCGAGGAGGAAACGCTCAAATGGGCGATACAATACGGAAAAGCCCTGCGCGCGGGAGACACCGTTCTGTTGGAAGGTGAAATGGGCGCGGGAAAGACGGCCGTCGCAAAAGGCATTGCGAAGGGGCTCGGCGTAACGGAGGAGGTCACGAGCCCGACCTACGCCTACGTGAACGCGTACGGCAATTTGTACCATTTCGATTGTTACCGGATCGAGAGCGAGGAGCAAGCGTGGAATTTGGGATTTGCCGACTACTTCGAAGCGGGCGGGATCTGCCTTGTGGAATGGAGCAAAAATATTGCGGGCTTGCTTCCCGAACGCGTGAAACGGGTGGAAATCATCAAGCGCGGGGAGAACGCGCGGGAGATACGTTTTTGAAATTTCTTGCCATCGATACGAGCGGCGCGCGACTTACGGTTGTCGCCGTCAACGGAGAAAATACGGTAAAATACACGGGTGACGAATGCGCGCAAAGGCATTCGGTGGAGCTCATGTCCCGAATCGAGGACGCACTGTCCCGCGCGCATATGCGTGCCGGCGAATGCGACTTTTTCGCTTGCGTGGCGGGGCCGGGGTCGTTTACGGGGATCCGCATCGGCATTTCTACCGTGAAGGGACTTTGCTTGGCGCTCGACAAACCTGCGCTTTCTATCACCTCTTTCGAAACGCTTGCATACGCTGAAACGGGAAAGCGTTTGGCGCTTGTGGGCGCGGGGCACGGCAATTTTTATGCATGCGCTTACGGCGAGAAGGGAGAGGAGGCCGCTCCCGCCTTTTTGAGCGGTGAGGAAACGGAGGCGCTCGTGAAACGCGGCTACCGCCCCGTTTGTGCCGACGGAAGCTACCCGAACGCGATCAAAGCGGACGTTGCCGAGGGGCTTCTGCTCGCGGTGAAGGATAAGAGCAAAACGGGCTTCCCCTCCGCGCTCGAAGCGCTGTATTTAAGGAAGAGCTCGGCGGAGGAAAAACGGTGACGGAAAGAGTATGGGAAATGCGCGATCTCGACGCGATCGCGCTCATCGAACAGGAATGCTTTTCTGTTGCGCCCTGGAACAGGCGGATGCTGGCGGAGTCTTTTCTTTCGGAGCATTTTTACGGGGTTTTGCTTGAAGAGGAAGGCGCGATCACGGCGTACGGCGGTATGGCGGTCGTGCTCGACGAAGCGGAGATTCAGCTGATCGCGACGCCCGAAATGTACCGCCGCTGCGGTCGCGGGAACAGGATCTTGAACAACCTAATAAACGAAGCGAAGCGGCGGGGGGTGAAACAGGTGCTCCTCGAAGTACGCGTTTCCAACGCGCCTGCCCAGCTTTTGTATCTCAAAAACGGCTTTCGCGGATTGTATTGCAGAAGCCGCTATTATCCCGACGGTGAGGACGCCGTCGTTATGAAAAAGGAGCTTATTTGAAGCTGTCTTATTTGCAGAGAGGCGAGGGTAAGGACTTGGTGTTTTTGCACGGCTATCTCTCCTCCAAGGAAAGCTTTTATCCGCAGACGGAATATTTTTCCAAAAAATTCCGCGTGACCGCGCTCGACTTTCCCGGTTTCGGGGGCGCGGAATCCCTTCCTTCCGCCTATTCCGTTTCCGATTATGCCGACTGGCTTTCGGAAGCGCTCGCGGAGTTGAAGATCGAAAACCCGCACGTGATCGCCCACTCCTTCGGGGGAAGAGTTGCGGTAAAATGCCTTTCCCGCGGTGACGCGTTCGACAGAGCCGTTCTATGCGGTTGCGCGGGCATCGTGCCGAGGCGTACGCTCCGCTATAAAATGCGCGTAAAAACATACCGCTTCGTCAAGAAAATCGCGCCGCGCTATGCGGAAAAACGCTTCGGCAGTGCGGAATACAGGAGTCTTTCCCCGCTTATGCGGGAGAGCTATAAAAAAATCGTAAACGAAGATCTTCGGGAGGACGCGAAGAAAATAGACCGTCCCGTGCTGTTTATTAACGGCGATAGGGACGGCGAAACTCCGCTTTCCTCCATAGAGGTCTATCTCTCGTGCGTAAAGGGGAGCAGGCTCTGCGTGTTGGGCGGCTGCGGTCACTTCGCGCATTTGGAGAACCCGCTCGCCTTCGAATTGGCGGCGGAGGAGTTTTTGCAATGAACATACCTGCTTCCTTAATATGGGCGCTCGTTTGGGGCGGAATCTTTGCGGCTTGTTGCGTGCAGTTTTGCGCGCGGCGGCAGCTTGCTATTTTACAGCAAGAGGGGTATTCCGAACGCGCGTATTTAAAATGGTGTTTTCGCAAGGGAAATTTGGAGGGACGGCGGCTCTCGCTTTTGTCGCTTTCCTTAGCCTTGCTTACCGCGCTCTTTAACGTTTGCTTTTGCTTTTTGGGACACGGGCTTGCCAATTTGATTTCCCTCGTTCCCTTTGCGGGGCTGTGTGCATTCTATTTTGTTTCGGAGCAAAAACGCGCGCTCAAAGTGCCTTTAAAGAGTACTCCGCGTATGATCCGCCTCAGTATCGTCTTTTCCCTGCTGTTCATGGCGTTTTCCTGCGGGCTGTGCTTTGCCTGCACGGCGGTGGACTTGGCGATCGGGAACGAGTGGTATTCGCTTTTCCGTTTCGTGTGGTTTGCACTTTTGCCCCTCCTTGCGCCCTTCGTGCTTGCGGCGGCGGGCGTGCTCGTCCGTGTTTACGAAACGCCCCGCAATCGCAGGATCGTTAAGAACGCGGCGAAAAAACTCGCCGAAAGCCCCTGCCGAAAGGTGGGAATTACGGGGAGCTTCGGAAAAACGAGCGTAAAGAATTTCGCCTTGGCAATGCTTTCCCGCAAATACCGCGTTATCGCGACTCCCGCTTCCTATAACACCCCCCTCGGCATCGCCCGCACGGTGAACGAGCAGGGCGTCGATTGCGATATTTTCTTGGCGGAAATGGGAGCGCGCAGAACGGGAGATATCAAAGAGCTCTGCAAGATCGTCAACCCCTCGGTCGGTTTGGTAACGGGCGTTACTTGTCAGCATTTGGAAACATTCCGCAGTTTGGAGGCGATCCGCGCGGAAAAGCGCGAGCTTGCGCTATTTGCAAAGTGTTGCGTTTTGGGTAAAACGGCAGTCGATTTTTGCGAAACGGCGAGCAAGGAAGGACAGGATTTTGCCGCGGAGGAGATCGTCCTTTCCGAGGAAGGCGTGGCGTTCACGTTGTGCTTGGGCGAGAAACGTTTGCCCGTAAAGCTTTCTCTATACGGTCGGCAGACGGCGCAAAACGTTGCGCTTGCGGCGGCGCTTTGTTTGGAACTCGGCATGTCGGCGGAGGAGATTGCGGAAGCCGTGGCGGACATTCGACCCGTCCCGCACCGATTGGAAAAGCGGGAGGGGAACGGGCTTCATATCTTGGACGATTCCTACAATTCCAACTTCGAGGGCGCGAAAAACGCGGTGGAAGCGCTTCGGGCATTTTCGGGGAAGAAGTGCGTCATCACGCCGGGGCTTGTGGAGCTCGGCGATTTGGAAGAGGAGAAGAATGCGGAACTCGGCGAACTGTTCGCGGGGCTCGACCTTGTGATTTTGGTCGGCGAAACGCGAGTGCTGCCCGTACGCAGGGGATACTTGCAGGCGGGGGGCGAGGAGGAACGGCTCGTCATCGTTCCCGCATTGGACGAAGCGGTCGCAAAACTTGCTTCGCTCTCGGCGGGGGATTGCGTGCTGTTTTTGAACGATTTGCCCGACAAGTATTGATTATCATTCCATTTTACCATTCCAAAAACACCGAAGAAAACCTCGGTGTTTTTTGTTTTGTGTCGATAAAATTGGCGTTTGATAGACGGGGCTCAACGCTCCCGTAACTCAAAGATAACAAAAAAGCGTGAAGGGAGGTATTTATGAAAACGGTAGCGGTTATTTTCGGAGGAAACTCCAACGAACGGGAAATTTCGGTCATTACGGGTATGCTCGCGGTCAATCTGCTGTGGGAAAAATACCGTGTGATCCCCGTCTATTGGGGGGAGGACGGCAAGTGGTATTCCTCGGCGGATATGCGCACGGTCACGGAGTTCAAAAATCCGAAGCGTTTTCCTGCGGTCGTGCTCGAAGGCCGTCGTCTGTTGTCGGAAAAAAAGCGCAAGCGGGTCGTTGCCGAGCTCGATTGCGCCCTCAACTGTTGTCACGGCGGATTCGGGGAAGACGGTACGCTCGCCGCACTGCTTGCAAAAAACGGCGTACCTTTTGCTTCGCCTCCCGTCGCCGTGTCCGCTCTCTTTATGAATAAGGCTTACGGTAAAATTGCGGCGCGCGGGCTCGGGATTCCCGTTGCGGAAGGGTTTACGGTGTGCGAGGGGGAGGACGCTTCCGAACGCGCACAAGAGCTTGGATATCCCGTCATCGTGAAGCCCGTGCATCTCGGTTCGAGCATCGGCATACGGGTCGCGCGAAGCGAAGCCGAACTGCAAGAGGCGTTGGCGCTTTCCTTTGAATTGGACGACTGCGCGCTTGTGGAACGCTATTTCTCCGGCAAGCGCGACGTCAACTGCGCCGCCTATAAACGGGGGAACGAAATTGTGCTTTCGCTCTGCGAAGAGGTGTTTTCGGGCGGGGATATCCTCTCTTTTTCGGACAAATACGAGGGCACGGGGGAACGTAAATCGCTCGTCCCCGCCGATCTTCCCAAGGAGCTTACCGAACAGATCCGTTCGAACACCCGCTTGATTTACGAGAGCTTCGACGTGCGCGGAGTGGTGCGCGCCGACTTTTTGGTGGCGGACGGCAAGGCGTATTTTAACGAGCTCAACACCGTGCCCGGTTCGCTTGCGAGCTATTTGTTCGGCGGGAGCTTATTAGAGGCGCGCGATTTCATCTGCGAGCTCGTCGAAGAAGCCAAACCGCCTTTGGCGCGTACCGTGATAAAGAGCGGAATTTTAGATAGCAGCGTATTTGCGGGTTCAAAGGCTTGCAAAAACAGATGAGTTTATGTATAATAAATACATAAGATTTGGGAGAATAATACCATGCCGAAAATTCAAATGACGACCCCTCTCGTGGAGATGGACGGCGACGAAATGACGCGCGTGCTTTGGGCGCGCATCAAAGAGATTTTGATTTTGCCGTTCGTCGATTTAAAGACGGAATACTATGATTTGGGGCTTAAAAACCGCGACGCGACGGAGGATCAAGTGACGGTGGAGAGCGCGCTTGCCACGAAAAAGTACGGCGTAGCCGTCAAATGCGCCACCATTACCCCCAACGTGCAGCGGATGTCGGAATATCAGTTGCACCAAATGTGGAAGAGCCCCAACGGGACGATTCGCCGTATTTTGGACGGCACGGTGTTTCGCGCGCCCATTTTGTGCAAGGGGATCCGCTCGTACGTGCCGGGTTGGAAGAAGCCCATCGTACTCGCCCGCCATGCTTACGGCGACGTGTATTCCGCCGTGGACGGCGTCGTGCAAGCGGGGCAGAAAGCGTACCTTCTGGTAGAGGACGGCAACGGCAATCCCGTAAGCCGTACGCTCGTACACGATTTTTCCGCGGGCGCGGGCGTGGTGCAGGGTATGCACAACTGTGACGATTCCATCCGCTCCTTCGCGCATTCCTGCTTCCGTTACGCCTTAGACGAAGGCATTCCCATGGTTTTTGCTTCCAAAGACACCATTTCCAAGGTGTACGACGGGCGGTTCAAGCAAATTTTCGCGGAGGTGTTCGAGGAGTATCGCGCGAAATTCGAGGAGAAGAAAATCGACTATCTCTATACGCTGATCGACGACGCCGTTGCGCGCGTCGTGCGGTCGGAGGGCGGACTTTTGTGGGCGTGCAAGAATTACGACGGCGACGTGATGAGCGACATGGTCGCAACCGCGTACGGATCGCTTGGCATGATGAGCTCCGTGCTCGTATCGCCCGACGGGAAGTACGAATACGAGGCGGCGCACGGCACCGTTACCCGCCATTACTACAAGCATTTGAAGGGGGAGGAAACCTCCACCAACTCGATCGCAACCATATTCGCGTGGACGGGCGCGCTGAAAAAGCGCGGAGAGCTGGACGGAAACGGGGAGCTCGTGTCCTTCGCAAAACGGTTGGAGCGCGCCGCCGTGCAGACGGTGGAGGAGGGGGACATGACGGGCGACCTCGTACCGCTTTTCCACAGTGAGGGAATTACCCCCCGCAAGCTGAATTCCGAAGCATTTTTGCGGGCAATCGCAAAGAGAATGTAGAATTTTTTCAGAAAAAAATAGAAAGGAAAGCGCCTCTGCGGGGGCGCTTTCGTTATGCAAGAAAGGTAGCATATTGCATTCTTGAAGATACGTCAAATCCTTGATTAAGCGATAAAAAAACTCTTGGCTGTTTCCAAGAGTTTTTTTCGGATAAGGCGTCTTTAATTCAATCTCTTCTTCTCAAAAAGGAAAGGGCGATGACGAGGAAGCGGAGGAAGTAAACGAGAGAAATGCAGAGGGAAGCCACGTAGGTGAGGGCGGCGGCGTTCAGCACCTTGCTCGCCGCGGGAACTTCGTCCGGGGCGAGAATCCCGTCTTCCACGAGCATTTTCTTTGCCCGTCTGCTCGCGTTATATTCCACGGGCAGGGTAACAAGCATAAAGAGCGAGGAGAGCCCGTACATACCGATGCCGATATAGACCATCCACTCTCCGTAAGGAAGCCCCGAGGTCTGCCACAACAGCAGATCGAACAAAACGCCCACGATCATCACGGGGAGCGCCAAGCGCGAACCGATGTTGGTAATGGGCACGAGCGCTCTTCTTATTTTATAGGGGAAATATCCTTTCTCCTTCTGCATCACGTGTCCGATTTCGTGCGCGGCAACGGCTACGCTCGCAACCGACGCGCTTCCGTAGGTGCTCATGGAGAGGTTTACCTGTCCCTTTACGGGATTGTAGTGGTCGGTAAGCCTGCCGTCCACGCGGTTGACGGAAATGCCGTTTACTCCGCGGTTGCGCATGAGGCGGGTCGCCGTGTCGTATCCCGTCATGCAGGAGCGGTTGCGCACCTTGTCGAAGGCGGCGTACGTGGAGTTTACCTTTGCGCTTGCCCAGCCCGAAAACGCGAGAAAGGGAAGCAGGATCAATAAAAACAAAAGATAATAATACATAGCGTATCCCGAAATTAGTATATTGTTAAATACCACTTTTTAACGCGCTTATAACGGATTTACGGAAAATTTCACAAAAGCGACGGTATTTTGCCCGCAGGGAAGCAAACGGCTTGCTATTTTTTTTAAAGTTTGTTATACTTTCCGCATGGATAACAAGGTATTTACCGACAAGGTGAAAATTACCGTAAAGGCGGGGGACGGCGGCGACGGCATGAATTCCTTCAAAGCCTATAAGGGCAAACCCGCGTGCGGTCCCGACGGAGGCGACGGCGGAAAGGGCGGAGATATTTGGTTCGTGGGCGATAAAGACATGAACGATTTGCTTTCCTTCCGTTTCACCTCCAAATATTTCGCGGGGAACGGCGAGCGCGGGGGCACGAATCTTTGCTCGGGCAAGAGCGGGGAAGACGTGATCGTCAAAGTGCCCTGCGGTACCCTTGTGCGCGATTTCGAGAGCGGGAAAATCATCTGCGACGTGTACGAGGACGGCGAAAAGATCCGCATTTTGCAGGGCGGAAGGGGCGGAAAGGGCAACGTGCGTTTTACCACCGCGCGCCGCCATGCGCCCGACTTCGCGCAAAAGGGGGTGCGCACCAAACCGCATACCCTCGTTTTGGAAATGAAAGTGATTGCGGACGTGGGGCTGGTCGGCTTTCCCAACGTGGGCAAGAGCACGCTGCTCTCCAAAATTTCCGCGGCGAAGCCGAAGATCGCCGATTATCACTTTACGACGCTTTCGCCCAATCTCGGCGTGGTGCGCCGTTACGAAAGTTCTTTCATCGCCGCCGATATTCCGGGGCTCATCGAGGGGGCTTCGGAGGGCGCGGGCTTGGGACACGACTTCCTGCGCCATATCGAGCGCACGCGCGCGATCTGCCACGTGGTCGATATTTCGGGCACGGAGGGCAGAGATCCGCTCGACGATTTCGAAAAGATCAACGCGGAGCTTCGCGGGTATTCCGACGTGCTTGGCGGGCTTCCGCAGGTCGTTGCGCTCAACAAGTGCGACTGCTTCGGCGCGGAGGAGAACGTAGAGCGTTTCCGCAAAAAGTACGGCAAAAAATACAGGCTGTTTCCCATTGCCGCCGTGTGCGGCGAGGGCTTGAACGCGCTTTTGGACGCGCTCATCGAATTGCTCGCCACCCTTCCGCCCGCCGAGCGGATCGAAGCCGACGAGTTCGAGTTTGACGAGGGCGACAACACGCAGTACGAAGTCTACCGCGACGAGAACGGCGCGTACGTCGTCGTGGGCGGGCTCGTGGAGATGCTTTGCAGAAACGTCGTTTTGAATAAGCCGGAATCCATGGCGTATTTCCACAAGGTGTTAAAGCTCAGAGGCGTTTTTAAGGAGTTGGAGCGCATGGGCTGTAAGGCGGGCGATACCGTGATCGTCGGCGACGTCGAATTCGATTACGTGTAAGCGCTTTTCGGTACGAAAAGTTTGCGAAATAAAAAGGAGTATTTATGACAAGTAAACAACGCAGTAATTTGCGCTCGATGGCGTCTACCATGAAGCCCGTCATGCAGGTGGGGAAAGAGGGAATCGGGGAGAAGCTCGTGGAGAGCCTTTCCGACGCTTTGGAGGCGCGCGAACTAATCAAAATCAATCTGTTGCCGTCCTCGGGCGACGACGGGTTTGCCCTCGCCGAAGAGCTTGCAAAGCTTCTGCGCGCCGAGCTCGTAACGGTGATCGGACGCAAGGCGATTTTCTACCGCCGATCTTCGCGGAAAGATTTCGAGCACATCGAGTTTTAAACCGTTTTTAAACCCGTTCCAAACGGGGCGGATCGGGCAAGCCCGAAGAGTATTTTTTTAACGAAACAGAAAAAGTCAAACACTCCGGACGGGGTGTTTTTTTATGCGAAAAAATTTGGCGAACGTTATGAAAAAAAGTCGGGAAACGAAAAATTTTTAAAAAATTTGTTAGTAAAATTGTTGACAATGGGGGGGGGTTACTGTGATAAAATATAATTAACTTTTATTAGGAGGAGAATATGATAAAGAAAATCGTCACGCTTGCCGTCGGCTTCGTGTTCGCCTTTGTCGCAATTTTCTTTTCCGTGCGCGCGGAAGGCGTAGCGGACGGAAAGGGCGGCGGCAAGGACGCGGCTGTGGCAGATCCCGAAGAATTCGGCACGGTTCTTGCTACCTTGCCCGACTCCGGTTACTACGAAGGCGTCTTACAAGAGGAGATGCTCAAAAAAGCGGGTATTACGGGGAAATCGATTGCCGCTTCCGCGGACGAGAATGACTTCCGTCCCGTAACAGTGTACGAAAAATCGCTCATCAAAAGGCAAGAGCATCGGTCGAATTCAGACAGCTTCGGCGGTCAGATCCAAATCAAAAACGATCGCGACGAATATAATTATTTGCGCCGTACCCTATATATTTACTACACAAAAGACGCCGTGTATTACGACAGCGTGGGCAAAATGATCTCCAAGAGCAAAACGGAGTACGGAACGTACGAAAAATACGCAAGAACCACTTCGAAAACGACCACCGATTTCGACGCGCATATGTACATCGGCAAGGGCGGCGCGTATATCAAATTCAACAAGTGGGACGTAACTTCGGAAACGGTAACGGGAACGGTAATCAACGACAAGTTCACGGAAGACGAGAAAAACGGGAGCGACGGCGAAGCGGATACGCAGAAACTTGTCCAAGAAGAAGTTGCAAAGGCGCTCAAAAAGCATTACGGGAAGTGGATCAGCATTTCCGGCGGAGAGCTGGATGAAATGCCCGACTTGGACGATATCGGTTCGGGAGATATGCCCGATTTCGACATTAACGATTTCGATCCCGACAATATGTCGCCTTCCCAAATGGCGCAGTATCAGGAGCAAATGATTTCGTACCTTGCAAAGATGGCGTGCGCGGAAATCGCCGATATGTATTACGAGCAGTTGATTTCCACGAACGAAGCCAACAGCGATTCTTTTGCGAAATTTGCGAATTATTTGAAGGCGTACGACCAGCCTTTGGCATACGAACAGAGCGGAAACATTTACAAAATGACCGACGTTGCCAAGGCGCAGCTCCTTGCCGAATTCGGCTGGGCGGGTTTGAACTCGGGCAGCAGCGTGCAGACCCCCGACGTGGGAAGCAGTTATTTCGTGATCGACATGAACGATAAGAAGGCGCCCGCTTTCTTTGCGAACATCGATTATAATTACAGCGGCAATTCGGGCTATACGGCTTATACGTTGCGCGACGAGCTCGGCATCAAGCATCTCGGCAACACCGTCGTACCCTATACTCCCGACACCAAGAACGATATGTATACCCTGTTCGGAGATGCGGTGAAGAAGATCATGCTGTCGGAATTAAACAAGCAAACGGCTCTTCTCATCGACGGGCTTAACGGAGCATGGGAGGTGATCGGACAATGAAAAAAGTGCAAAACGAAGTCGTAGAAGAAACGGCTGCCGCCGTGCAGGCGGAAGAGGTCGTGGAAAGCCCCGTTCAAACGGAAGAAACGGCCCTGGTCAACGAAACTTCCCCCAAAGGGGAATCGGGATTCCTGTTCAACCTGCTCAGTTTGTGCATAGCGGCGTTCTTGTTGGTGGCGGATATCTATCTGCTCATTGCCATGAACACGGGCATCATCCGCGTCGGAGATACGCAGTTTACCGCTTTCGGGATCCTTACTTATTTACAGCGCACCGTCGCCGTCGGATTCGGCAGTATGGAGGTGGAGCGCATCGGCGGACTTTTGATTTTCGTGACGTTCTCCGTCATCTATATCGTATTCTGGATCAACATTCTCATCGGCGTCATCAAGAGCATCGTTAAAATTTTCGGCTTCTTTAAGTTGAAGAGAGAGCGCTCGGAAACCGAGCTCGCATTCAGCAAATATACGAAAACCGTCTGCAAAAACTACGGGCTCGGCATTATCTTCGTGGCGCTGTCTTTGTTTGCTTCCGATTCTCTTACGGGCGTCGGCGTGGGCGTCGTGGTATTCGCTACGCTCATTTATGCGGGGCTTGCGGTGTTCAAACAGCTCTTCATCACGCCCGCCGAACCCGAAGGCAGTCTGTTCTCCAAAATCGTAAATATGGTAACGGAGCTCGGCAGACGCGCCGTCATGCTCATGATCGGCTTCCTGCTGGTGGCAAACGTTACCCCCTGCCTTACGAATTTCTTTGCGGGGCTGGACGAATTCTTGTATACGGCGGACATCTTCTTTTCGGACGCGGATCAAGTTTCGGTGGCGATCGGTTCTATGTACGGTTCCTTTATTCGGGAAATCATGCTCGTCATTCCGTTTGCGCTGATCGTTTCCATTGCGGGCAAGATTGCCAAATGGTACGTGTTCAACAACGGCAAGAAGGACGTAAACGGCGGGCTCTTCCGCGATTTCGTCGCGCTGTTCGTTATCTCCCTCATGCTCTGCATTGCCGATTGCATCATGCTCGACATGGCGGGGTTGGACGGCGTCGGCGCAACGGTGCAGTCCTATATCGGCATTTTGCTCGCTTCCGTTGCGGGCGCGGTGATTGCGTTCGTTGCCCGCGATAAGAGCGTAGTCGTTGCAAGATAATCCCTTTCGAGAGTAGAGATAGATACAAAAAGGCGATCCTTCGGGGTCGCTTTTTTGTAACCTGTTTCGGGGCGCAGTGCAACGAAAAATGCAGAAAATAATCCGATTTAAGCCGTACGCAACCCAAAGTTGACAAAAAGCAACGGAAAATTGGTTGCGATGGCGTTGGATTCATGGTATAGTAAACCCGTTAAACAACGAAAACGTTGCGAGGAGGCAGTTATGACGACAGGACAGAAAATTTACGAATGCCGACGCAAAGCGGGCATGACGCAGGAGGAGCTTGCCGATCGGCTGGGCGTTTCAAGGCAGGCGGTAAGCAAGTGGGAGGCGGACGCGGCGTTTCCCGAAACGGAAAAAATTTTGGAGCTGTGCAAAATGTTTTCCCTTTCCGCCGACGAGCTCCTGTTCGGCGAAGCGCGCGGGAAAGAGGAGCAAGTTACCGCGGCGGAGGAGAATACCGAAACGGGCGAGGGCGTTACCTGGGGAAAAATTGCGCACAAGGAAGCGTATCATTATGAATATGTTTCCAAGACGAGGCTGTTCGGGTTGCCCGTCCTGCACGTGAACGTCGGGCTCGGCGTTTACCGCGCGAAGGGGATCATCGCGATCGGCAATATCGCAACGGGATTCCTTTCTATGGGGCTTTTGTCGATCGGGCTCTTGGCGTTCGGCTGGCTCGCGATCGGCCTTTTGGCATTCGGCGGCGTTGCGCTCGGTTTCGGTGTGGGCGCGGGCGGCGTTGCAACGGGTGCGATCGCCTTCGGCGGGGTCGCAATCGGCGTATTGACCTTCGGCGGATGTTCTATCGGGTATGTCGCGGTCGGCGGGTTCTCAGTGGGGCAGTACGCAATGGGCGGAGTTGCGCAGGGCTTCATTGCCGTCGGCGGGCAGAGCGCAAGCGGTACGCATGCTTTTAAAGTGCCCGAAATGCTTGCCGAGCTCGACGCGTTTCTCGACGCTAACGTTTCCACGTTCCCGCGCGGGTTTATAAAGGCGGTTGCGCGGACGATCGGGTACGGTAATTGAATTTCGCTTCGGCATCGCGCTCTCTTCCCCAAAGGAAGGGAGCGTAAATTTTTTGGAAAAATTAGGACAAGCCCTTGTCTTTTCTTTCGGAATGTGATATAATCGGTTTGATTGAATGATAAATTGTTATGGAGGATTCAAATGCAATATTCACGTGAAGTGGAAGAAATGTGTTGCGTTGCCAAGGGGCCCAAGCACGACCCCGCTCCGATTCCCGAAGAGGGGAAATGGATCTGCGCAAAACAAATCACGGACATCAGCGGTTTTACCCACGGCGTGGGTTGGTGCGCTCCCCAACAGGGCGCGTGCAAGCTCTCCCTCAACGTTAAGGGCGGCGTTATTCAGGAGGCGCTCGTCGAAACGATCGGCTGCTCGGGCATGACCCATTCGGCGGCAATGGCGGCGGAAATTCTTCCCCATAAGACCATTCTCGAAGCGCTCAACACCGACCTCGTGTGCGACGCGATCAACACCGCGATGCGCGAGCTGTTCCTGCAAATCGTTTACGGCAGAACGCAGTCTGCGTTCTCGGACGACGGTCTTCCCGTAGGCGCGGGGCTCGAAGATCTCGGAAAGGGGCTTCGTTCGCAGGTGGGCACTATGTACGGCACGGCGCTCAAAGGCGTGAGATACCTCGAAATGGCAGAGGGTTACGTTACCCGTCTTGCGCTCGATAAAGACAATCAGGTGATCGGCTACGAATTCGTTTCCCTCGGCAAAATGACCGACTTTATTAAGAAGGGCGCAGAGCCCAACGAGGCTTGGAAGAAGGCGATGGGACACTACGGCAGATTTTCGGAAGAGCAGGGTGCGGTGAAGTACATCGACCCCCGCAAGGAATAAGGAGGCGCGGTATGGCTTTGTTTGAAAGTTATGAGAGAAGAGTAAGTAAAATCAATGCGGTGCTCAAAGAATACGGCATCTCCTCCATCGAGGAATGCAAGGATATCACGCTTGCAAAGGGCGTCGATTGCGACAAGATCGTGCGCGGCACCCAGCCTATTTGTTTCGAAAACGCCGTTTGGGCGTACACCGTAGGCGCGGCGATCGCCATTAAAAAAGGTTGCAAAAAAGCTGCCGACGCAGCCGCCGCAATCGGGATCGGGTTACAGTCTTTCTGCATTCCCGGTTCGGTTGCCGAAAACCGTAAGGTCGGGCTCGGGCACGGAAACCTCGGTAAAATGCTTTTGTCGGAAGAAACCGATTGCTTCTGCTTCCTCGCGGGGCACGAATCCTTTGCGGCCGCGGAGGGCGCGATTTCAATTGCGATGAACGCCAACAAGGTGCGTAAAAATCCTTTGCGCGTTATCCTGAACGGACTTGGCAAAGACGCGGCGATGATCATTTCCCGCATCAACGGTTTCACCTATTGCGAAACAGTGTTCGATCCGTATACCGAAACGGTTACGGTGACAAAGGAAATTCCTTATTCCGACGGCCCCCGCGCGAAGGTAAAGTGCTATGGCGCGGACAACGTTCCCGAGGGTGTTGCGATCATGAAGCTCGAAAAGGTAGGCGTGTCCATTACGGGTAACTCCACCAATCCCACGCGCTTCCAGCACCCCGTTGCGGGCACGTATAAAAAGTGGTGCAACGAGAACGGCGTCAATTATTTCTCCGTTGCTTCGGGCGGCGGCACGGGCAGAACGCTCCACCCCGACAACATGGCGGCAGGCCCTTCCTCGTACGGCATGACCGATACGATGGGCAGAATGCACTCCGACGCGCAGTTCGCAGGAAGCTCTTCCGTTCCCGCGCACGTGGAAATGATGGGGCTTATCGGCATGGGCAACAACCCGATGGTCGGCGCAACGGTTGCGGTCGCAGTCGCCGTTCAGGAAGGTATGAGCAAGTAAAAACAAAAAAACGTTACGAGAGCTTTCGCTGGTTTTGCGGAGGCTCTTTTTTTCGGCGTTTACATGATTAACGGCGTAGCTCGCATACTGTTAATGTATGCGGACAATTTTGCACAGCGATTTGAATAACTTTTACGCTTCGGTAGAGTGTCTGAGGAATCCCGAAATCCGCGCAAAACCCGTGGTGGTCGTGGGCAGTAAAGAGGACAGACACGGCATCGTGCTTGCAAAGAATATGATTGCGAAGAATGCAGGCGTGAAAACGGGCGACGTGTATTGGGAAGCGCGGCAGAAGTGCGGAAACACGCTTGTCGAGGTGCAGGCGGATTTTGCGGAATATCTGAAAGTTTCCAAAGAGGTGCGCAAAATTTACGAGGACTATACCGATCGGATCGAGGCATACGGCATCGACGAGTGTTGGTTGGACGTAACGGCAAGTCTGAATTTATTCGGAAGCGGCGTGCAGATAGCGAATATCATTCGGGAACGGGTGAAAAAAGAAATCGGAATCACGGTGAGCGTGGGTGTGAGCTGGAACAAAATTTTCGCCAAGCTCGGATCGGACATGAAGAAACCCGACGCTGTTACCGAAATCACGGAAGAGAATTACAAAGAAATCGTCTGGAATCTTCCTGTGGAAGATTTACTTTATGTTGGCAAAGCAACAAAGCAGAAATGCAACCGAATCGGAATAAAAACGATCGGGCAACTTGCGCAAAGCGATGAAGGGGTGCTTGTTCGTATGCTCGGCAAATGGGGGAGCTATCTCTATGCCTTTGCAAACGGCAAAGACGGTTCGCCCGTGACGACGGTCGACGAAGAAGAGAATATCAAGTCGATCGGAAACAGTCTTACCGTCTACCGCGATTTAAAGGACGAGGAGGACGTGAGAATGGTCTTGCACCTGCTTGCCGATTCGGTGGCGGCGCGTATGAGAGAGGCGGGACTCACGAGAGCGAGAACAGTTCATTTATACGCCCGCGCTTCCGATTTGAGCGGTTATCAAAAGCAGGGAAAACTTCCGCGCCCGTGCAGCAATGCTTTGGAGATCAGTAAAAAGTCATTTGAACTTTTTCGGGAAGCTTACCCTTGGCAATGCTACGTGCGCGGATTAGGTGTGTCCGTTTCCGATTTTTGTTTCGGTGCTCGGCAGCTTGATTTGTTTGGGAGTTTGGAAAAGGACGAAAAGCAAAGGCGGTTGGACGCGGCGGTCGATAAGCTTCGGAATAAATACGGAAACAAGGTGATACAGTCAGCAATCGTATATAAAGACCCGAAGATACGCGATATGGACGTGAAGGGAGAGCACGTCATTCATCCTTACAGCTTTTTCAAAAACGGTACGTAACGGAAAACGCGCTTCCTTTTATGGGGAAGCGCGTTTACTATTTGCCGTCCTGTTCTTTGCGGTAGCGGTGGGGCGTTGCGCCGTAGCGCGCCCGAAACATACGGTGAAAATAGCTTTGGTTCTCGTACCCGACCGCGTGAATGACGTTTTCCACCGTCAAATTTGTCGTGGAAAGCAAATTTGCCGCGCACGCCAGCCGTTTTTCCTGTAAGAGTTCCTTAAAGGAAGAGCCCGTGATCAGGCTGATCCTGCGCGACAGGTATGCCTCGTGATAGCCCATGATCCCCGCAAGCTCGTTTAGAGTTGCGGTGCGGTAATTGTTTTCGAGATAGCCGAGCACCGACTTTAAAAAATGTGCGTCGGGGGAAGAGAAACGGCTCTTGTTGATGAGCGCGTCCTCGTAATAGGACAGATAGGAAAAGAGGAGGGATACCAAACCGCCGTACAGCTCCTGCGAGCGTTTTACCACGGCGTAAATGAGATTATCCATTAAATTTCGTATCGGGAAATTGTCCTTCGTCCGAAAATACAGATACTCGCCCTCGCCGACTTTGGAAAAATTTTCCTCGATGAAGCTTTTTATAACGGGATTCCCGATCCCGTTTTGCATCGTCATCTGCAAAAACGCGTCCGACAGAATGAAATTCAGCCCGATATCCTGCGTATCCGCCCTCATGATGCTGTGGCGGATATGCTTGTTTAAAAACAAAATATCTCCCCGTTGCAGAGTTACCGTTTCTTTCCCGATCAAATGAGTGATGCTTCCCGAAAAGACGTACATGAATTCCATGTAGTTGTGCGCGTGCTCGGGGAAGTCGGTAAAGCGGGTATGCCGCCGCAGATCGAGCGGTTGGTCGTTGAGGAATTTTTCCCCCTCCACGATGAAGCTCTCCGCTTTCGAGTAGACGGCTTTTTGAATTCCCTTTCCGCTTAAAATTTCCCGCTCCTCCTCGGAGAGCGCGCCGAGCGCGTCGATAATTTCCCGTTCCATATCCATAGCATAGCACACGGGCAAAAATATGTCAAGTAAAGACAGTATATATCATAAATTATGACCTTGTTTTATTTTTTCGTTATGATAAAATATAGGCAGGACAGGAAGGCAGAGGAAATGACGAAATATTATCTTGCAATCGATATCGGGGCTTCGAGCGGGCGGCATATCGTCGGTTGGCTGGAAGATAACAAACTGAGAACGGAAGAGGTGTACCGCTTTTCAAACGGCAACGAACAGAAGGCGGGACGCCTTGTTTGGAATGCGGAGAAGCTGTTTTCGGAGGTAAAAAACGGTTTAAAACGCGCAAAGGAGGCGGGAAAAACGCCTTCCTTTATCGGGATCGACACTTGGGCGGTGGACTACGCGCTGCTCGATGGGGCGGGGGAGCGCATCGGCGAAGTTTACGCCTATCGCGATTCGCGCACCCATAGGGCGTCGGGGGCGGTGCATAAAATTTTGCCGTTTGCCGAGCTGTACGGGCGCACGGGCATTCAGTTTCAGCCGTTCAACACGGTGTATCAGCTGTATGCCGATAAACTGAGCGGGAAAATAGACGGGGCGGAAAGCTTTCTGATGCTGCCCGATTACCTCGATTACCGTTTGACGGGCGTGAAGAAGCAGGAATATACCAACGCTACGAGCACGGGCTTGGTGAACGCCGTCACGCACGAATGGGACGGGGAAATCATTCAAAAGCTCGGTTTGCCCCGAAATCTGTTCGGGGAACTCGCCCAACCGGGGACGGTTGTGGGGGAATTTTCCGAGGAGATCCGAAAAGAGCTCGGCTATAACGCGACGGTCGTTCTTCCCGCCACGCACGACACGGCGAGCGCGGTGCTCGCCGCGCCTATCGGGCAATCGAGCCCGTATATATCGAGCGGAACGTGGTCGCTTCTCGGCATCGAGCAGAACGCGGCGCACACCGACGAAGGTTCGCGCCGTGCGAACTATTCCAACGAAGGGAGCATCGGCTTCGGCTTCCGCTACCAAAAGAACATTATGGGCTTGTGGCTCATTCAAAGCGTGAGAAACGAGCTCGCGGAAAAGCCGTCGTTCGCAACGCTCGAACAAATGGCGCGGTGCAAGAAGAGCGAATATTTCATCGACGTCAACGATAACCGTTTCTTATCGCCCGACAGCATGATCGGGGAGATCAGGAGCGCGGTCGGCAAACCGCTCGGGCTTGCAGGCGTGATGCGGACGGTTTACGACAGCCTTGCAAGGAGCTATGCGCAGGCGGTCAAAGAGCTGGAACGCAACACCGATCGGATTTACGATACCCTCCACGTCATCGGCGGGGGGAGCAAAGACGGCTTTTTGAACGAACTTACCGCCGAGGCGACGGGGAAGAAAGTGCTTGCGGGCCCCGCCGAAGCGACGGCGCTCGGCAATCTCGTCATGCAGATGATCGGCACGGGCGAGCTGGGCGGACTTGCCGAGGCAAGACATATGATCGAAAATTCATTTGAAATAAAAGAGGTGTAATATGTACGAACTTGCAAAAAAGGAATATGCGCTTTACGGCGCGGATACGGAAGCCGCGCTTGCAAAGCTCAAACAAATTCCCGTGTCGGTTCACTGTTGGCAGGGGGACGACGTTGTCGGGCTTGACGGCGGGGGCGCGCTTTCGGGCGGGATTCAAACGACGGGCAATTATCCCGGCAGGGCGAGAAATTTCGAAGAGCTCAAAGCGGATATCAAAAAAGCGTTTTCGCTCATGCCCGGTACCAAACGGCTCAATCTGCACGCAAGCTACGCGGTGGGTGCAACCGTTGATAGGGATAAGTACGAGCCCGGACATTTTGCCGAATGGGTGAAGTTCGCGAAGGAACTCGGCTTGCACGGCATCGATTTCAACCCGACCATGTTCTCGCACAAAAACGTGAAAGACGGTTTGACGCTGTCCTCGCCCGACGGGAGCATTCGCAAATTTTGGGTGGAACACTGCAAAGCTTGCATCGGAATCGCGGAGTATTTCGCAACCGAAATGCACAGCCACTGCCTTGTGAACATTTGGATTCCCGACGGCTTTAAAGACGTTCCCGCAGACAGACTTACCCCGCGCTTACGCTTGAAGGAATCGCTCGACGAAATTCTTTCTTGCCCTTACGACAGGAGCAAAGTCGTCGTTGCGGTGGAAAGCAAGGTGTTCGGGATCGGCGTGGAGAGCTACACGGTCGGGAGCAACGAGTTCTATCAGAACTATGCGGCAAAGAACGATATCTGTTGCTTGCTTGATAACGGACATTACCACCCGCTCGAATACGTTTCCGATAAAATTCCCGCTCTGCTCGCTTTTTACGATAAGGTTGCGTTGCACGTCACGCGGGGGGTCAGGTGGGACAGCGATCACGTGGTGCTTTTCGAGGACGAACTCAAAGAGATCGCCAAAGAGATCGTAAGAAACGACGCGACGGAAAAGGTTTTGATCGGGCTCGACTATTTCGACGCGGGCATTAACCGCCTTTCCGCGTGGGTCACGGGGCAGAGGGCGATGCAGAAGGCGCTCTTGTATGCCTTGCTTATCAACCACGGCGAATTGAAAGAGTTGCAGGATAAAGCTGACTTTACTGCGCTTATGGTGAAGCAAGAGGAAGTAAAAGACTTGCCCTTCGGCGCGGTGTGGAAAGAGTATTTGAAGCGTGAAAATCTTACGGAAGACTATTTGACGGAAATTAGAAAATACGAGAAAGAGGAGTTATCGAGAAGATGAAAAAGGATATTTTAACCGCACCCTTCGTGCGGGAAATGTGCAAAACGACGGCGAATATGTATCGCCTCGGTTGGGACGAGCGCAACGGCGGGAACGTCAGCTATTTGCTCGACGAACAGGAAGTCGCCGAATATCTTGATTTAAAAAAGGTGATCCGCACGATTCCGTTAATGGGTTGGAATGCGGGGGATTTCGATACCGCTCCGCTTGCGGGCAAAATCTTTATCGTAACGGGTACGGGGAAGTATTTCAAGAACGTGGAAAGCGATCCCGAAACCAACCTCGGCATTGTGAGGATCGCTCCCGACAACAAGGGCGTGGAACTCCTGTGGGGGTATAAGGACGGAGGGCGCACGACGAGCGAGCTTCCCGCGCACCTCATGTGCCATATGGCGCGCTTGAAAAAAGACCCCGAAAACAGGGTAGTCATTCATTCGCACCCTACGCACACGCTCGCCATGAATTACGTCCACGAGCTGGACGAGAAGAAGTTCACGCACACGCTTTGGGAGATGTGTACCGAGTGCATCGTGGTGTTCCCCGACGGCGTGGGAATCCTTCCTTGGATGCTCTGCGGGACGAACGGTATCGGCGAAGCGACGGCGAAGAAAATGGAGGAGTTCCGCCTCGTCGTCTGGGCGATGCACGGCATTTACGGCGCGGGCAAGAGCTTGGACGAAACGTTCGGTTTAATTGAAACGGTAGAAAAGGCGGCGCAAATTTATATGCTCACTTGCAACCGCCCGAGGATCAACACCATCAAGGACGAACAGCTCGAAGAGCTTGCCGAATACTTCGGCGTCGAATACAGAAAAGACTTTTTGAATTAAAAAAAAGGGCTTCCGTTAGCTTACGGAAGCCCTTTTTGTATGCGATCATTGCTTTTTGCTCTCGCACATTATCACGAGCGTGTAGATAATATGCGCGGCGCAGATTATGCCTGCGACGGCGGTCAAAATCCAGAACACGAGATCCTGCGGGTTGCCCGCGCCCAAGTCGGAAACGAGGAAACCGCCCGCGTCGAAGAGGGCGTGCAGGAATACGCAAATCCATAAATTCCGCGTTTTGCAAAAGACGACGGCGAGCATTCCGCCGATCAGAAAGGAATAACCCGTTTGCAGGAGCACGTAGCCGAAACCCGCCCCGTCGAACAAATTCAAAAGATGAAAGAGGGCGAACGCAAGCGAGCTCAGCAGCACGGGCAGGAAGATGCTGCGCTCCTTTTCCCGTGCGGTTTGCAGGAAAAGATCGAGCAAGATCCCGCGGAAAAACCATTCCTCCATGAGTCCGACGAGCAGGCATTTGATCGCGAACAGCCACCACCATTCGCCGTGCAGGACGGTTGCCGTGCCGTTTGCGAGTGCGGAAAAGGGAAAATTGACGAGCGCGACCGCAAGTGGAGGCAGAAGCCATACCAGCGTTTTCGGCTTTGGGCGCGGGAAGGCGAGCAAGTACCGATACCGCCAGATCAGCACCCAAAAAAGAGGCGCGCAGATGCAGAGGCGGGGCAGGATCGCCGAAAGCAGTAAATTTGCCGTGGGACTGTTCGACCGCACGGGAAAAACGGTACACAAAATCAGCCCCGCGATGCCGAGCACAAAGAGGACGATCGCCGCGATTGCCTGCGCGGAGAGCGCGAAGCGGTTGTTTCCGTGCGATTTCATAGCGCCATTATAGCGCAAAAAGGGGACGAAGTCAACGGGAAAAAATGATATTTGCGCGTTTTGGATTGACAGAACGGCGGGAAGCGTGTAAAATCAAGATAGGAGGAAAAACCGTGTATCCGTACGACTTGTTTTGGGGAATTACGCTGTACGATATTTTTATAATACTCGGCTTGTGCGCAGCGGTCGGCGTATTCCTTTTCTATGCGGATAAAAGGAAATTCGATTCCAATTTGCAAGTTTTGGTGCTTGCGGACGCCGCCGCTGCCGTGCTTTTGGGCTTCGGCGCGGCGATGCTCATGCAGGCGATCTATAATTATATCGAGAGCGGCGTGTTCGAATGGAACGGCATGACCTTTTACGGCGGATTCGTGGGCGGCGCGGCAGTGTTTTTGGCGGGTTACTTCGGCGCGGGACATCTTTTGTACCGCAAAGCGGAAAGTAAACCCCATCTCGAAAACGCCTTTACGGTGTTCGGCATCGTTTCTTGCTGTGTGATCGTCGCGCACGCGTTCGGGCGTATCGGTTGCCTTACGGCGGGGTGCTGTCACGGGGCGGTGTATGAAGAATACCGTCCGTTTACCGTTCCGCTTTTGCACATTTCCACGGAAAATAAGCTGATAAGCAAGGAGTATACCGTGCCCGTTCAGCTCTTCGAAGCGCTCTTTTTGTTCGCGCTCTTCGCCGTGCTCTCCTATCGCGTGTTGAAGGGGAAGCAAGACGTTCTCCCGCTATATATGATTTGTTACGGGGTTTGGCGGTTTGCGATCGAATTCGCGCGCGCCGATGAGAGGGGGGAAACGATCGTTTCGTTTTTAACGCCCTCCCAGCTCGTTGCCGTTTTGTTGGTTTTGGGCGGAATCGCGTTTTACGTGTTTTTGATTTTGCGGAAACGAAAGGCGTCGCCGCCTTCTTCTCCGCCGTCCTCAACCGTTTAAAAGCATCATGAAAAACCCGCGAATTCGCTTTCGAATGCGCGGGTTTTCATATGTCTTTGTAATTACTCTATATCATATCGATTGCATTTGCATCGCTATGCACATGCTGTCATTTTCACATGGCGGGGCCTGTGACGGAAGGGGCGTATACGCGCGCGCCGAGCTCTTGGTTGAGCGAGTAAAGTCCTTTGGCGTCGTGCCCGAACAGCTCCATTTTCTTGATCATATCCTCCGCGTTCTTTTCTTCCTCGCCTTGTTCTTTAATAAACCAATCCAAAAACTGCATGGTCTTGAAATCCTTCAACGCAAAGGCTTCCGCGTAAATATTGTTGATGAGCGAGGTCACGTATTTCTCGTGCTCGTAGCCGAAGTTCAGCGGGTCGGTGGTGTTCTTAAAAACCTTGTCGGGCTTCGCGATCGCGTCGAAGGTCACGCGGATCCCGTTGTCGATGAGGTATCTGCGCATCATCATCGCGTGGTCGCGCTCCTCCTGCGCCTGAATCTCGTACCAGTGCGCAAATCCGTCCAAGCCCTCGCCCGCGTAGTAGTTGGCAAAATCCAAATACAGATAGGCGGAATAGAGCTCTTTGTTTACCTGCTCGTTTACGAGCGTTGCGATTTTTTTATCGATCATAAAAATCCTCCGTTAGTAATTCTAATTTTTATATAACCGCAGATACGGAATTTAAACAAACGTTGCGATTTTTCGACGAAACAAACGCGGAAATATTTTTATTTGAGCGCGGCGAATGAATTGTGTTTTTTAAAAAAGAATGGTATAATGTCTACGTATATTTTTACCGAGAGGGGAACGCCATGTTAAAAATCGTAGTAGACGCTATGGGAGGCGACAACGCTCCCGCCGAAATCGTGAAGGGCGCGGTGCTTGCATTAAAAGAAAGAAAGGACTTTTCGCTCATTCTGACGGGGGACGAGAATCTCGTGCGCAACGAGCTGGAAAAATATAATTACGATACCTCGCGGGTGGAGATCGTTCACTGCACCGAGGTGATCACCAACGACGACGTGCCCACGCACGCGGTGCGTTCCAAGCGGGACAGTTCTCTCGTCGTAGGGCTAAAATTGCTCCGCGAGCGCGAAGACGTTGGCGGGTTCGTATCCGCGGGCTCTACCGGCGCGGTGCTCACGGGCGGGATCATGTTCGTCGGGCGCATCAAGGGCGTTTTGCGTCCCGCGCTCTGCCCCGGGATTCCCAACGTGCGCGGTACTCGTACGCTTCTTTGCGACTGCGGTGCGAACGCGGAGTGCAAGCCCGCCTATCTTGCGCAGTTCGGGGTAATGGCTTCCGCTTACGCCAAAGCGGCGTTCGGCGTGGAAGAGCCCCGCGTGGGACTTCTCACCAACGGCACGGAGGAACACAAGGGGGACACCTTGCACCAAGAGGCGCACGCGCTTCTCAAAGACGCGAAGGGCATTCTCTTTACGGGCAATATCGAGGGACGGGACATCATGTACGGCGACGTGGACGTGGCGGTGTCGGACGGCTTTTCGGGCAACGTGGCGCTCAAAGCGATCGAGGGCTGCGGAAAAACGGTTGCTACTGTTTTGAGCCGTGAGTTCCGCGCTTCGCTGGGGAGCAAGCTCAGTTATCTTTGCGCGAAGAAGCAGATCGGGAAACTTAAAGATATGCTCGACTATTCCAAAATGGGCGGGTCGGTGTTCTTGGGACTCAAAAAGGTGGTCGTCAAATCGCACGGATCTTCCAAGGCGAAGAGCATAGCTCCTTCCGTATTGCAGGCGGTGGACGCTTACCAAGGAAACCTTATCGGCCTAATCGAGGAGAAACTCATCGATGCGGGTTTGACGGAGCGGGGCGATGAATAGCGGAGAGGAGTGGAGCGAGGAAACCGCCGCGCAAGTCGAGGAGGCGATCGGCTACCGCTTTCGGGATAAAGAGCTGTTAAAGACCTGTTTTACGCATACCTCCTATGCGAACTTAGGCGGAGGCGGGCACAACGAGCGTTTGGAATTTTTGGGCGACGCGGTGCTGGAACTGTGCGTTTCGGAGGAGCTTTTTCAAAGAAGCGGAGGCGACGAGGGCAAGCTCACGGAACTGAGGAAACAGTACGTATCCCGTTCCGCGCTCGAATGCGCAGAGAAACGGGCGGGGCTCATGCGGTTTTTGCGCTATTCGGGCGGAAAGAGCAACGTGAGCGGAAAAACGCCGTCCAATTTGTTCGAGGCGGTTGTGGCGGGCATTTATCTCGACGGCGGAATGGGCGAAGTGAAAAAGTTTTTATCCCGTTATTTGGCGGAAACGCAAACGGAGAATTATAAATCGCTCCTGCAAGAGCTGGTGCAAAAGCATCCGAACAGCTTTCCCGAATACAGGGTGAAAGAGAAGGATGGGAGATTTATCTGCACGGTGAGCGCGCTCGGACAGTCGGCTGAGGGCGGCGGCGAGAGCAAAAAGACGGCGGAAACCGCCGCGGCGCAGGCGCTTTATCACAAATTAAGAAAGAGGAAGATCCAGTGAATTTTAAAGAAATCAGACTCGTGGGCTTTAAGTCCTTTGCGGACAAGACCGCGGTAAAATTCGACGACGGCGTTACCTGTATCGTCGGGCCGAACGGGTGCGGGAAGAGCAACGTTGCCGACGCGGTGCGCTGGGTGCTCGGCGAACAGTCGGCGAAGACCCTGCGCGGTTCGAGCATGCAGGACGTTATTTTCAACGGCACGGAAGCGCGCCGCCAACTCTCTTTTTGCGAAGTTACGCTGGTGTTCGACAACACCAACAAGATGTTCGATATCGAGTACGACGAGGTGGCGATGACCCGCCGTCTGTACCGTTCGGGCGAGAGCGAGTATCTGCTCAATATGCGGGAATGCCGTTTAAAAGATATCGTCGCCCTTTTGCACGGCGTAGGAATCGGGAAAGAGGGCTATTCCATTATCGGACAGGGCAAGGTGGAGCAGATCATGAACGCCAAGCCCGAGGACAGACGCGCCATTTTCGAGGAAGCGACGGGCGTCATGAAGTTTAAGAGCCAGAAGGGGGAGATCGAGCGCAAGCTCGAAAACGCCAAGGGCAATCTTACCGTGTTCATCCAGCGCATGGACGAAGCGGAAAAACAGCTCCGTCCTCTCGAAAAACAGGCGGAAACGGCGAAAAAGTATCAGGAATACTCCGGACAGCTCCGTTACGAGGAAGTGAACTCCTATCTCGTGCATTACGATTCCTTTGCGGGCGAAACGGAAAAGCTCCGCGGGAAGATAGAAGAAACGGGCGAACAGCTCGCCGCCGTCGAAAAACGGCTCGCCGAAATCGAGCTCGAAGAGCAGACGGGGCGGGAGGAGATCCACAAATCGGACGACAGGCTCAGCGACCTCAACAGAAAGCTCCGCCTCTATGAGATCGGGCTCGAACATAAGACGGGCGAGGGAAAGGTCATCGGCGAGCGCATTCATTCCTACCGCAAACAGCTGGAACGGGCGAAGGAAGAGGTGGACTACTCCGTCCGCAGGATCGAAGAGATCGAGGAGTTGAGCAAGAAGAGCGCGCAGAAGCAAGAAGCCGGCAAAAAGCGCGCGGTTGAAATCGAACAGGAAGCAGGCAAGCTCTCTATCAAGGTGCAGGAAGCGGACGCGCGCGTTGCGGCGTTCGAACGCATTACCGACGAGAAGCGCGCGGGAGAACTCCGCTCGGTGGAAAATCTCGCCGACGTGCGCGCAAACGTGGGCTCTCTTTCGGCTCAGCGCGATGCGGCGAGCGAGCGTATCGAGGAGGTGCGCGTCGCGATCGGGAAAGCGGAAGTGCGGAAAGCGGAGTACAACCGTCAGCTTGCGGAATGCAAGGAGCAAAAACGCAAGTGCGAGGAATTCCTCGACGCAAAACCGCAGGCGGAAGAGAATCTGAAAGAGGAGCTCTCTGCGCTCACGCAGTCCCGCCAAAAGCTCATGGAGGACGTCGCCTCCTGCAATTCGAGCATTCTCAACTATACGCACAATTTGGAGATGTACACCGAGCTGAAAAACCGTTTCAACGGCTATCGGGACGCGGTGCGAAGCTTACAGCTCGCGGCGAAGGACAAGCCCGAGCTCGGCGAGCGGATCAAGGGCGCGATCGCGGATATCATTTCCTGCGACCGCGAGTACGAGGTGGCCGTGGAAACGGCGATCGGCGGGGCGATGCAAAATTTAGTGACCGCCACTTCGGAGGACGCCCGCTATCTCATCGAATACTTAAAGCGCACTGGGAGCGGCGTAGTGACTTTCCTGCCCGCAAACTCCATGCGCCCCCACAACAATACCCGCGAGATCGGGCAGGCGCTCAAAGAGGAGGGCGCGTGCGGGATCGCGGAGGAGATCGTCAAGTTCGATCCTTATTACTCCAGAATCGTGAGCAATTTGCTCGGGAATACGCTTATTTGCGACACGATCGCGAACGCGACCCGCATTGCTAAGAAATATTCGAACGCATTTAAGATCGTCACGCTCGACGGCGACATCGTAAACACGAGCGGCGCGATGACGGGCGGTTCCCGCAAAAAGGACGTGGGAAATCTGCTTGCGCAGGACAGGCGTATCAAGGAATGCGAGGAGCGGATCGCGCGGAGCAAAGCAACGCTCGAAAAGCTCAAACAGGCGCAGGAAAATTGCGAGAAGGATTTAGAGGAAGCCCAGCGCGCCCTCGAAGCGTTCCGCTTGAAGGTGCAGGAGGAAACGGCGAACTTCGCCGCGCTCTCCCAGCGGGAGCTTGCGCTTACGAGCCTGCTTACGGACGCCGAAAAGGACGAAAACGAATACAGAGGGCTTTTGGAACGGCTCACCCAGAGAGTGGATGCGCTCGAAAGCGAAGTGAGCAGTACGGCGGAAAACGAGGGGCTTCTCAACAAGATCAGAAGCGAAGCCGCCGCGGAGGCGAGCGCACGGCAGGAAGAGGCGAACAGGCTCAAAGCGGAGCGGGACGCGCTCTCCTCCGAGCTACATAAATTGCAGGTGGAAGTGGCGTCTATCCGAAGCACGCAGGAGGCGGAGGAGCTGTACGTTTCGCGTATGGTAAAGGAGAAAACGACCCTCCTCAGTCAAATCGAAACTTCGCGCAAGCACATTTCGGAAACGGAGCTTGCCTTGCAGGAATCCATTCGCCAAAGCGAGAAGATCGCGCTTACGGAGGAGGAGCAGGTCACGGTTGCCGCCCTTCGCAAACGGCTTTCCGAGGAGGAGGAGAACAAGCGCGTCGTTACCGAACGGCAGTTCCGCCTTTCCGAAGAGAAGCGAAACGCGGTCACGCGTCAAATGACGGTGAGCGAGAAGAAGCATTCCTACGAGCTGGAAATTTCCAAGCTGGAAGCCAACCTCGAAAACTTGAAACAGCGCATCGAAGAGGCGTACGGGCTGGGATACGAAAGCGCGCAGGAGCTTCGCGACGCGGAATACGACGTACAGCAGGCGACTACCCGCATTGCGGCGTTAAAGCGCAATATCACCATGCTCGGCCCCGTCAACCAAAACGCCGTAGAGGATTACGACAACTTGCTTGCCCGCTATACGGAAATGCAGACGCAAAAGCAGGACCTCGATAAGGGCATCGACGATTTGACGACCGTTCTCACCGACTTGAAGACGGAAATGCAGAAGCAGTTCGACAACGGCTTCAACGAAATCAACGCCAACTTCACGAAGATCTTCAAGGAGTTGTTCGGCGGAGGCCGTGCGGAAATGGAGCTCGACTATACCGATTGCGACGATCCGCTCAATGCGGGCATCGAGATCAAGGCGTGCCCTCCGGGGAAAAAGCTCACGAAAATTTCCCTGCTGTCGGGCGGCGAACGCGCGTTTACGGCAATCGCCATTTTGTTCGCGATTTTGAAATCCCGTCCCATGCCGTTCTGTATTCTCGACGAGATCGAAGCCGCGCTCGACGAAGCGAACGTGGATAGATTTGCGAAATATCTCAAAAAGTTCTCGCGCGATACGCAGTTCATCGTCATCACGCACAGAAAGCCCACCATGAACCAAGCGGATACCCTCTTCGGCGTTACGATGGAGGAGAAGGGCGTAAGTAAAGTCGTTTCCGTCAAGCTCTCCGAAGTCGAAGAGCGTTTGGGCGGGGATACGGTCATATAAGAGTCTACACTTTTTGGCTTCGCAAAAAATCGTGTGAATTTACGAGGTATTTATGGGTTTATTCGGAAAAATTAAAAACGCACTCAAAAAGACGAAAGACGGGTTGGCGCATAAAATGCGCCAACTCTTCCTGAAAGATAAAATCGGGAACGAGTTTTACGACGAGTTGGAAGAGATTCTCATTTCTTCCGACGTGTCGGTGCGTACTGCCGAGGAGATCGTGGATCAGGTGCGCGAGGAAGCGATCGGCAACAAGGTAAAGGACGAAAAATTCGTTACCGATTTGCTGAAAGACATTCTCGAAGATACCTTGAACGAGGCGGAAATTCCCGAAATCACTTACCCCTGCGTCATCATGTTCGTGGGCGTAAACGGGGTGGGCAAGACCACCACGATCGGGAAAGTCGCGAACTATTTCGTATCGCAGAAGAAAAGCGTGACGGTTGCGGCGGCGGATACCTTCCGCGCGGCGGCATCCGACCAGCTCAACGTGTGGGCGGAGCGCGCGGGCGTGCGCATCGTCAAGCACGAGGAGGGGAGCGATCCCTCCGCCGTCATTTTCGACGCCGTCGCCTCCGCAAAGTCGAAGGGAACGGACGTGGTGCTCGTAGACACTGCGGGACGGCTTCACGTAAAAGAAAACTTAATGAACGAGCTCAAAAAAATGGACCGCGTCGTCACGCGGGAATTTCCCGAAGCGGCGTTCTATAAGCTGTTGGTGCTCGACGCCACTACGGGGCAGAACGCCGTCAATCAGGCGCGCGTGTTCGACGAGGCGGTGGAGCTCGACGGTATCGTGCTCACCAAGCTCGACGGCACGGCAAAGGGCGGGTTCGTGTTCTCGCTGTGCGGGGAGCTCGGCATTCCCGTCGTCTTTGCGGGCGTGGGGGAAAAGCTCGACGATCTCGTTCCCTTCGACGCCGAAGAATTTGTAGAAGGATTTATTTAACGGAAGCTGAGAGAATAGGTTACAAATCAAAAAAATTTCGCCTGTACGGTAAAAATACTTGACAGGCGTTTTTTTATGGGATATAATACCGCAAGGAGGGTGGTATGGAAGATTTGCATTTCATGCGGCTTTGGGACAAATACAGTCCGCTTCTCACCAAAACGCAGCAGGAAATTACCGACCTCTATTTCAATTACGATCTATCGCTTTCCGAAATCGCGGAGCAGAAGAACTGTTCCCGTCAAAGCGTTTCCGATTGCTTGAACACTTGCAGAAAGAAGCTCGAAAAGTACGAGGAGAAGTTGCGGTTCAACTCCGTGATCGCCGAAGTCGGCTTAACGCAATCCTTTCTGAGGACGGACATCGGCAAATGGGCGGAGAGCGCGGGGCTTACAAAAGATCAACGCGAGGGGATTGCGAAAATCCTCGACCGCGATTACGAAGAAGAAGTACGGCGGGCGATACGCGAACACGCCGACGAACTGCTGTAAGATTGTTATTCGGCTTGCGGAAGCCGAGAAAGTATAGAGTAAGGGGATACTATGGCATTATTCGGTTCGCTCTCCGAGCGGCTCAACCACATATTCAGTAAGCTCACCAAGCGGGGAAGGCTTACCGAGCTCGAAATCCGCTCGGCAATGCGGGAGGTGCGTATCGCCCTTTTGGAGGCGGACGTAAACTTACGCGTCGCCAAGCAGTTTATAGCCGAGGTTTCCGAAAAGGCGGTGGGACAGCAGGTTCTGGAATCCCTCAATCCCGCCCAGCAGGTCATCAAAATCGTGAACGACGAGCTAATCGCGCTCATGGGTTCGGGTAACGCCAAGCTCGAAGTGGCATCTAAACCGCCTACTGTTATTCTTATGTGCGGCTTGCAGGGCGCGGGAAAGACTACCCTTTGCGGGAAACTCGCCCTTCAACTCAAAAAGCAGGGGAAGCGCCCCTTGCTCGTCGCGTGCGACATTTACCGTCCCGCGGCGATCGACCAGCTCAAAGTAGTAGGGAAGAAGGCGGAAACGGAGGTGTTCGAAAAGGGCACGCAAAATCCCGCCAAAACCGCCAAGCAAGCGGTGGAATACGCTTTAAAAATGGGTTACGACACCGTGGTGGTGGATACCGCGGGACGGCTTCACATCGACGACGCGCTCATGAAAGAGCTCGAAGAGATCAAAAAAGCGGTGGACGTAACGGAAATCCTCCTTACCGTGGACGCGATGACGGGTCAGGACGCCGTAAACGTTGCCCAAACTTTCAACGAGCGGTTGGACGTGACGGGCGTTATTCTCACTAAGCTGGACGGCGATACCCGCGGCGGCGCGTGCCTCTCCATCAAGGCAGTCACGGGCAAGCCCATCAAGTTCGTCGGCGTGGGGGAAAAGCTCACTGATTTGGAACCTTTTTATCCCGACCGCATGGCTTCCCGCATTTTGGGAATGGGGGACGTGCTTTCCCTCATCGAAAAAGCGCAGGAAGCGGTCACGGAACAGCAAGCGCAAGAGATGCAGCGCAAACTCCGCGAAGCCTCCTTCACGCTTACCGATTATTTGCAGCAGTTCGAAGCGCTCAAAAAGATGGGCGGTGCGGGCGCGCTTGCAAGTATGCTCCCCGGCGCAGGTAAAATGAAAATCAACGAAAAAGACCTCGACGAGAAGAAAATGGAGCACACCAAGGCGATCATTCTTTCCATGACGCCGCGCGAGCGGGATAATCCGCAAATCATCAACTCCCAGCGTAAGCGCAGAATCGCGCTCGGGTCGGGCACGACGGTGCAGGAAATCAATCAGCTTTTGAAGCAGTTCGAACAGACGAAAATGCTCATGAAACAGTTAAAGGGCGGAAAGGGCAAAATGCGCCTTCCCTTTTAAATAAAACACAAAACAGAAAATCAATTTTGGAGGTAGGTATTATGGTTAAGATGCGTTTGGTAAGACTCGGTGACAAGAAGTCCCCCGTTTACCGCATCGTGGTCGTAGACGCGCGTAAGGCGGCTACGGGCGAATATATCGAAAAGATCGGTTACTACGATCCCAAGTCCACGCCCGTGACCCTCACCGTAGACGTCGAAAAGGCGAAAGAATGGCTCGGCAAGGGCGTACAGCCCACGGAAACCGTGAAGTCGTTGCTCGTTAAAGCGGGCGCAATGGAACAGTCCAAAAAGCTCAGCCCCGCCAAGACCAAGACGAAGAAAAAGAAGTAAGCTCTTATCGCGTTTTAGCGGAATAAGGAGGAGGCTATGTTAGAACTCATCAAGTACATCGTGGAACAGTTCGCCGAGGATAAGGCAAATATCGAATATCGCACGGAGGAAACGGACGACGCGATCAACGTTACCGTTTTGCTGTCCGATTCCGATATGGGCAAGGTCATCGGAAAACAGGGTAAAATCGCGAAGGCGCTCCGCACCATCGTGCGCGCCGCGACCCCCAAGGATTCCAAGAAGTATAACGTAGAAATTACCGAACGTTCAAGCGAGGAGTAATTTCTATTGCAAAAACAGCCGTGCGCAGTTACCGCGCACGGCTGTTTTTGTTCACCCTCGGTTTCCCCTCTGGGGGGCTTATCCTTATTTCTCTTGCCCTCCCCCTTATGCAAGGGGGAGGGGCAGGGGCGGGGGTTTTACGTTTCTCTGCCGAGAAGATAATCGACGGAACAATCGAATATCTTCGCTAAATCCGTTAAGTTTTGCAGTGTGGGAACGCTATCCCCGCGTTTCCATTCATAAAAACTGCTTTTTGCGATTTTGTCTTGAAAGTCGGCATAAGAATATTTGTGCAGTTTTAATAGCTCGTTAAATCTCTGCGAAAAAGGCGGACAGGTTCTATATTCTTTTTTCGGTAAATTGTCCGTCCGTTCCAACAAATAATCAATAGAACAACCGAAGAAATCGGCAAGCGTTATCAAATTTTCAAGATAGGGTGCTTGCTTTTTGTTAATATAGGCAGAAATGGAAGAAATTGCAACATTGGATTTTTCCGCAAGCGTTTTTTCGTTCAAACCGTTAAGCGTAATCAATTCTTTTAGTGAATCTGACAAATTCGACAAAATATCCATAAAATCGACCTCTTTCTACAAAGTATTTTGTGCGGAAGTATGCAATTTTGCTTGATGTTTCATAGTTCCGCACTGTATAATAGAGGTACACTAATTTGTGCGCGCAATTAGAAAAAAATTCAGGAGAAACAAAAATGAAAAACGAACTCAACTTTGACGAAATCATGGCAAAAAAAGAGCCGCCGATTACAGGCGGAGAGTTGCTCGCGGAAATAAAACTGTTGATTGACGATTATTTTTGCGGGGAAATTGTACAGGAAGGGCACTATCTTACATATTGTATGCCAAACGGTCAACAGTGGAAACTGACGGCAAAAGCGGTGTAGGCGCTTTTTTGACAATAAAGCTTTTCTCCCCGCGGCGCGGGAGATTCTTCACGTTCGTTAATGACAGGCTTAATCGTTCGAAATTCTTGCCTTCCCCCTTGATAGGGGGGAGGCGAGAATAGTGAGGCGAAGGGGAAGTAAAGATGACATAGGGGAAACAAAGCGGGGAATGTGAAAGCGAGGAAAAGAACAAAGAAAAAAGCCCGTTGGGAATCCCAACGGGTTTATCATTCGAAAAAAAACTGTGAGTGCTTTTTTTGTTGCCGTATACCGAAGCGGTAACGCGGGAGGTAACTCCGACAAAGCTACCTTATGGCACACGCACGGCACCGTTTAGTGCTGCTGCATCCCTGCCCTGACACGGTTCGCGGACGCACGTTGCATAAGACCTTGTTATCAACATCCCTTTCCGCGTGCTGCCTTCCACACACGACACCGAGAAAAGCGTTCGGCTCTGCTATAGCGGATTGCAGATACAGGGCACCGCTAACTCCCCGCCTATCACAGCTTATATAGTATAACCCAATTTCGGAAAATAATCAAGCGATTTTTACGATTTCGCAAACTTTTCGCAAGCGAAAAGCTTTGCGGGCTTGTAACCGAGTTACTCTCTCCAAGTCACGGGAGCGTTGAGCCCGTCTATTAAAAGTCAGTAAGCCTCAGGTGTGCGGCAAATTGTGTCCGCTACCGCAAAAGCGCGGTTTTGCTCCGCGCGCATCATTTTATCTTGCCCTCCCCTTTGACAAAGGGGAGGGGTAGGGAAGGGGATTGTCAACATTACTTCGCTTAAAATGACGGGCGTTATTTACTTGACTTATCTGCGGGAAAGGAATAAAATAAAAACAACTTATTTACAAGCAATTTAAATCTAACATTCGTGGAGCGACATATGTTTTACAGAACGCATCATTGTAACGAACTGCGCGCGGAGGACGCGGGCAAGCAGGTGAAAATTTCGGGCTGGCTCGATTCCAAGCGCGACAAGGGCGGGGTGCTCTTCGCGGTTCTTCGCGACTTTTACGGCACGACACAGGTAGTGGCGACGGAAGATCCCTGTCTTTCCGCTCTGCGCGACATTCCCACCGAGTCCACCGTTTCGGTGGAGGGGAAAGTCGTTCTGCGCACTTCTCCCAACGATAAAATCGCAACGGGGCTCATCGAAATTATTCCCGAAAAGGTGGAGGTGCTCGGTCGGCGCACGGTGCCCGCGCTTCCCTTCGAGGTTTCTCATTCCACGGAGGCGGGGGAGGATGCGCGGCTTCGCTACCGCTTCCTCGATCTTCGCAACAGCGCGGTGCGGGACAAGATCGTTCTCCGCGCCCAGATCATCGCGGACTTGCGCCGTCTTATGACCGAACGCGGATTTACCGAAATCTCCACGCCCATTTTAACGAGCTCTTCGCCCGAGGGCGCGCGCGACTATATCGTGCCCAGCCGTCTTTATCCCGGTGAGTTTTACGCGCTTCCCCAAGCGCCGCAACAGTACAAACAGCTCTTAATGTGCTCGGGGTTCGACAAATATTTCCAGATCGCGCCCTGTTTCCGCGACGAGGACGCCCGCGCAGACCGTTCCCCCGGCGAGTTCTATCAGCTCGATATCGAAATGGCGTTTGCGACGCAGGAGGACGTTTTCGCCGTGCTCGAAGAGGTGCTTCCTCCCGTGTTTGCAAAATATTCGGGCTGGGATGCGGATAAACCGCCTTTCAAGCGCGTTCCTTACCGCGAGGCGCTCGAAACGTACGGCTCCGACAAGCCCGATTTGCGCAACCCGCTCACCGTTAAGGATATTACCGAGTTTATGCAGGGCTGCGGGTTTGCCGCACTCGAAGGAAAGCGGGTGAAGGCGATCGCGGTGAACGGCGTCAACGTTGCCCGCAAGTGGATCGATAAAACGGCGGAGGAATTTAAAATCAAAACGGAAGGGGGGGCGATGTTCTGGTGGAAGCTGGACGAGAACGGCGCTCCCGCGGGCGGAATCGCCAAATTCGTGGCGGAGAAAAACGAGGAGATCAGCCGTTTCCTCGGGCTCGAAAAGGGCGCGTTCGTTGCCGTCGTCGCGGAGGAGAAGCTCTCCGTCGTGCAGAAGCGCGCGGGGGTTTTGCGCACCATGCTCGGGAACGGGCTCGATTTGTTGGAGAAGAACGTGTACCGTTTCTGCTGGATCGTCGACTTCCCCATGTACGAGATCGGCGAAGAGAGCGGAGAGCTCGAATTCTGCCACAATCCGTTCTCCATGCCTCAGGGCGGAATGAAGGCGTTGGAGGCAAAAGATCCCCTCGAAGTGCTCGCCTATCAATACGACATTGTGTGCAACGGCGTGGAGCTTTCCTCGGGCGCGGTCAGAAACCACGACCCCGAGATCATGCTCAAAGCGTTCTCGCTCGTGGGGCTCGGCAAGGAAGAGGTGGTGAAAAAATTCCCCGCTCTCTACCATGCGTTCGAGTTCGGCGCACCCCCGCACGCGGGCGTTGCTCCCGGCGTGGACAGAATGGTCATGCTCATTTCGGACACGGTGAATATCCGCGAAGTTATCGCGTTCCCCATGAACGCCAAGGCGCGCGATCTGCTCATGAACGCGCCTTCGCCCGTGGAACAAAAGCAGACGGACGACGTGCATATCCGCATCGTAAAACCCGAAAAGAAATAACGTTCAAAGGCGTTGCTCCGGCAACGCTTTTTTGTTTGCAGACCCTATCTTGACAAAGATAATGCGTTGTGGTATCACGCGAAAATCAGGGCGGAACCATGTCGAGCCGACCTGCGATCGCAGGGGAACGGAAGGGCGGATTGGCGTAAAACGTAATAGGACAAACTCCGTACGGCATACAATAGCGGGAGAGGTGATCGTATGCTGGAAATGTTTTATGCCGTACTCGGTCGGCTGTTTTTTTTCACGGGAGCGGTAGACGGCGGGTCGTACCCTAAGCCCCTTTCCGCCAAGGACGAGGAGAAGTATTTGAAGCTCGCGCGGGAGGGCGACAAACACGCCAAAGATATCCTCGTCCGCCATAATATGCGTTTGGTCGCACATATCGTAAAAAAGTACAACGGGGCGGCGGAAACGGACGATATGCTCTCGGTAGGCAGTATCGGACTCATCAAAGCGATCAATACGTTCGAACCGGGGCGCGGGGTGCGCCTTGCAACCTATACGGCGCGGTGTATCGAAAACGAGATCCTCATGCTCATTCGTGCGGGGAAAAAGCACAAGTGCAACGTTTCCCTTTCCGACCCCGTGGGTACGGATAAGGACGGCAACGAGCTTACCCTTATGGATCTTCTCTTCGAAAAAGAGGATAAAGTGTTTGCGGGCGTGGAGCAGTCGCTCATGCAGGAGAAATTTTTGACCGCCGTGCGCGCGCTCTTAACGGAGCGGGAAACGGTGATCATCTGCCTGCGTTACGCCCTCGCCGGCGGGGTGCCGCTCGCGCAACGCGAAGTGGCGCAGAAGATGAAGATTTCGAGGAGCTACGTTTCCCGCATCGAAAAGCGCGCGTTGGAGAAATTGCGCGCGGGACTGAAACGGGAAGATTTTTTATCGGAATAGTACGGTGTTTGGTGCGCGCCCCGACCGGTTGGTCGGGGCGCGCATTGTTCTTGTTGCGCTGCCTGCAACTCCCTCATTCTGCTCCGTAGTCGGCTCCCCTTCAATCAAGGGGAGCCAAGTGATAGATACTCCCCGCGAGGAGGGTTGCCCTCCGCTGCGGAACACAATTTGCCGCACACCTGCGGCTTAGTGACTTTTGATAGAACGGTTTAACGCTCCTGCAACTTAGAGATAACAACAAGATTACAAGCTCACGGAATTTTCCGGTACGGAAAATTCGTGAATAAAATTGTTTGAAAAAGCGGAAAAAGTGTGATATAGTTATAGGGAGGTGTGTGCATGGATAAGACGGAACTTAAAATTTTATCGGTAATCCCTATGCGTTCTACGGTTGTGTTTCCCAACACCTCCGTTGCGTTCGACGTGGGCAGAGGGTTCTCGCTCGCGGCGTTGGAGCGCGCCGAAAACAACGGAAAGCTCGTGTTTCTTACCAAACAGCTCGACGCGCAAAAGGACGATCCGGGCGGGGAAGACCTGTGTACCGTGGGTACGGTCGCGCAGATCCGTCAGGCGACTAAGCTCCCGGGCGATCGCGTGCGCATTTACGTGAGCGGTATGTACCGCGCCTGCGCGCGCAATTTTTGCAGGGACGACGGGTATCTGTTCGCGCTGACCGAGGAGCTTCCCGTAATTCACGGCGACGTCGCGCTCGAAGAAGCGTCTTTCCGCATCGCCAAAGATCTCGTAAAGGAAATCGTCGCAGGGGAGAGCAAGATTGCGCGGGAACTCGATTCCGCGCTCACGGGCATATCCGACTGCGACGCTTATATCAACGTATGCACCCATCATCTTCGCCTGCGCGAGGATATCAAGCAAAAACTTTTAGAGGTGAACGACGTTCCCGAACGGCTTAAACTGTTTGAAGAATGCCTGAATACCGAGCTGGAAATTTCCAAATTGGAACGCAAGATCGCTCAAAAGGTGCGCACGGGCATCGAGAAATCGCAAAAGGAATATTACTTGCGCGAACAGCTCAAAGCTATTCATTCGGAGCTCGGGGACGACTTGGAGGAGAACGTCACGCTCAAAGACAAACTGCAAGCAAAGGGGCTTCCCTCCGAGGTGGAGGAGAAAGCCTTGCAGGAGCTTGCCCGCATGGACAGAATGTCGCCCTCCTCGCCCGAATACACCGTGTTGCGCAATTATGCGGATTGGCTGTTGGATCTCCCTTGGCGGGAGGAAACGCGGGATACGGAAAAGCTCTCCGACGTGGAAAAGATCCTCGATTCCGACCATTACGGCTTGGAAAAAATCAAGGAGCGCGTGGTGGAATATCTCGCCGTATTAAAGCTTACGGGCGAGCTGAAAGCTCCCATATTGTGCTTTGTCGGCCCTCCCGGCGTGGGAAAAACGAGCGTCGCCAAATCCATTGCCCGTTCCCTCGGGCGCAAGTTCGTGCGTATGAGCTTGGGCGGGCTCAAAGACGAAGCGGAGATCCGCGGGCACAGACGCACCTACATCGGCGCGATGCCCGGAAGAATCATTTACGAAATGAAGAACGCGGGTTCGTGCAATCCCGTCTTTTTGCTCGACGAGGTGGACAAGATTTCTTCCGATCTGCGCGGCGATCCCGCCGACGCTCTTTTGGAGGTGCTCGATCCCGAGCAGAACACCACTTTCCGCGACCGCTATATGGAAGTCCCGTACGATTTGAGCAAGGTCATGTTCATCGCTACGGCGAACACGCTCGACACCATTCCCGCGCCCCTCAGGGACAGAATGGAGATCATCGAGCTTTCGGGCTACACCCCGCAGGAAAAGGAGGAGATCGCAAAGCGGTATCTCGTGCCTAAAAAGCGCAAGGAGAACGGGCTTACCGCCGAACAGCTCCGCATTACCGACGGCGCGGTTTCCGCCATGATAGACGGCTATACGATGGAGGCGGGCGTGCGCAACTTAGAGCGTACGATCGGCACCGTTTGCAGAAAGGCGGCGGTGCGTATCGCGAAACAGGAAACGGCGGAGCGCATCACCGTTACCAAGAGCAATTTGGAAAGTTTCCTCGGCGCAAAACGGTTTCTGCGTGACGAGGAGCTCGTTACGGGCGACGAAGTGGGCGCGGCAACGGGGCTTGCCTGGACTTCCGTCGGGGGGACTACTCTTACGATCGAGGTGTCCGCCATGCACGGCAAAGGGGACGTTATGCTCACGGGTAAGCTCGGCGACGTGATGAAGGAATCCGCACACGCCGCGATCAGCTATCTTCGGGCGCACGCCGACAAGTACGGCATCGACGAAAAAGATTTCGAAAAGAAAGACATTCATATACACGTGCCCGAGGGGGCGACCCCCAAGGACGGCCCCAGCGCGGGAATCACGATGGCGACCGCCATTCTGTCCGCCTTTACGGGACAGCCCGTGCGCAAGGACGTCGCCATGACGGGCGAAATCACCCTGCGCGGAAAGGTGCTCCCGATCGGCGGGCTCAAAGAAAAGGCGCTCGCCGCAAACAGGATCGGTATTCGCGACGTGATCATTCCCGAAGAGAACAAAAAGGACGTGGAGGAAATTCCCGAAGAAGTGCGCAAGAGCCTCAATTTCATCTGCGTGAGCGAGGTGGACGAGGTGTTCAAAAGCGCGGTTTCGGGGAACTTCCATACGAACTGAGAGGAGTTTATGCAGGCGAAATTTATTACCTCCGCGGCAACGGAGGCGCAATTCTTACGCCCCGAAAAGCCCATGATCGCGGTCTGCGGAAAATCCAATTCGGGCAAAAGCACCCTTATCAATCTGCTTGCGGGACGTAAGGGGCTCGCCAAAACGAGCTCCGCACCGGGGCGCACGCGGCTCGTCAACTATTTCGATTTCGGGGAGTTTTGGCTTGCAGACCTGCCCGGTTACGGCTATGCCGCCGTGTCCCGCAGCGAAAAAGAGAAGTGGGGCAAAACGCTCGATAAGTTTTTCGGGCGCAAGGAAGATATCCGCCACGTGTTCGTGCTTTCCGACGTTCGTCGCGATCCGTCGGCGGACGATCTTCAAATGCTTGCCTTTTTGAATTACCACATCATTCCCTTTACCGTCATCGCGACAAAGAGCGACAAGCTCTCCCGCATGAAGCGGAAGGAACGGGTGAGAACGCTCGCACAGGCGTTCGGGCTGGGCGCGGAGAACGTGATCGCCGTTTCGGGGCTTACGGGCGAAGGAAAAGAGGAGCTGTTCTCTAAAATCGCACAAATCATTCAAACCGAAGAGGAATAACCTGTTCGGTTTTTTTTCATGTCCGCAATGTCGGCGGAAACGATTGCTTTTTTTGGCAGAATATGCTATACTGCTATCAAAATGGGGAGGAAGAAAGATGCAACCCAAATACAAGCGGATTTTGCTGAAACTTTCCGGAGAAGCTCTTGCGGGCGAACAGCGCTTCGGGCTCAACGAGAGCGTCGTGTCGCAGGTTGTCGATCAGCTCGTAAAAGTACACGAGATGGGCGTGGAAATCGCGCTCGTCATCGGCGGAGGCAACTTTTGGCGGGGCAGGCAGGGCACTAAAATGGATCGCACCACAGCCGATCAAATGGGAATGCTCGCCACGGTGATGAACTCGCTCGCCATGATGGACGCGATCGAACAAAAGGGGATTCCCACGCGCGTGCAGACTGCGCTCAACATGATCTCCGTTGCCGAGCCTTACGTGCTCAGAAAGGCGCTTCACCACTTCGAGAAAGGGCGCATCGTCATTATGGCTTGCGGTACGGGGAACCCCTACTGTTCGACGGATACGGCGGCGGCTCAGCGCGCCTGCGAGATCGACGCGGACGTTCTGCTCATGGCGAAGAACGTGGACGGTATTTACGATTGCGATCCCGCCACGCACCCCGAGGCGAAAAAGTACGATACGCTCAGCTTTAACGACGTTGTAAACAAGGGATTAAAGGCGATGGACGCGACGGCTGCGACCATGTGCATGGAAAACAACGTACCCGTGCTCGCCTTTGCTTTGGGAGAAAAGGACTCTATCTTACGCGCCGTATGCGGGGAAAACATCGGCACTTTAATTTCAAACGCAAAGAATTAAGCGAATAATATTAGGAGAAACGCTGTTATGATCGAAAATGAAAAATTGGAAGAAATTTTCCTTGTGCTTGACGACAAGCTCGACAAGACGGTAAACGTGTTAAAGGACGAATTTGCGTCCATTCGCGCGGGGCGTGCCAATCCGCACGTGCTCGACAAGCTTTCGGTGGAGGCGTACGGCGGCATGAGCCCTCTCAATCAGCTCGGAAACGTTTCCGCGGCGGACGCGCGTTGTCTTGTCGTGAGCCCTTGGGATAAATCGCTGTTGAAGTCTATCGAAAAGGCGATTTTGTCCTCCAATCTCGGAATCAACCCCACGAACGACGGGAACGTGATCCGTCTTGTGTTTCCCGAACTCACCGAGGAGCGCAGAAAAGACCTCGTTAAGCAAATCAAGCGCATGGGCGAGGACGCAAAGGTGGCGGCGCGCAATAATCGCAGAGAGGCGATGGAGGGCGTGAAAAAGATGAAGACCGCCAAGGAAATTTCCGAAGACGAGAGCAAGAACGCCGAACAGGACGTGGAGAAGGCGGTTTCCAAATGCATGGAGGAGATCGATAAAACGGTGTCCGCCAAGGAGAAGGAGCTTCTCACCGTTTAATGAACAGTCAAGAGAGCAAAATTCCCCGCCATATCGCCGTTATCATGGACGGCAACGGGCGTTGGGCGAAGAAGCGTCTTTTACCGCGGGGCGCGGGGCACCGTGCGGGCATGAAACGGTTGATTTCGCTCGCCGAGCACGCGTTCGATATCGGCGTGAAATATTTCACGGCGTTCGCCCTTTCCACCGAAAATTTACAGCGCTCCCAGGAGGAGCTCGACGGCATTTTCTCGCTCTTCCGCGAATACTTTAAAACGAACGTGGAAACGCTGAAAAAGAAGCGCGTCGCGCTTCGGGTCATCGGCGATTTGTCTTTGCTCCCGTCCGACGTGGAGGCTCTCGTGAAAAACGGCGAGGAGGCGACGAAGGAGGGTGCGCGCGGAACGCTTTTGCTTGCGATCGGTTACGGAGGCAGGCAAGATATCGTCCGCGCCGCAAACGAGGCCGTAAAGCGCGGAAAAGAGGTAACGGAAGAGGAGTTTTCCGCATTGCTCTTTACGGGCGGGATTCCCGATCCCGATCTGCTGATCCGTACGGGCAAGGAAGTGCGTCTTTCCAACTTTTTGCTTTGGCAGTCGGCATATACGGAACTGTACTTTTCGGGAAAGCTTTTCCCCGATTTTTCGGATAAAGAGCTGGACGGCGCGATCCGCGCTTACGGAGAGAGGGATCGCCGCTTTGGAAAGGTATAAACGATAAAAGTCTATTTGGGAGTTTTATGGAGCATAACACTAAGTTAAGAATTGTAACGGGTGCGGTATATTTTTTCGTGCTTCTCGCGTTTTTTGCGCTGAAAATCTTCGTCCACAATTTGTTTTTCGACGGACTGATTTTACTGTTCGGCTTTTTCGGCACGTATGAAATGATCCGCGCGTTCGGCGACCAAATGCACCGCTCTCAAAAGATCGTCGTCATGACTTTCGCCCTGCTCGTGCTCATCGTTTACGCGGTGACAGACTTTATTTACACCGACATTTTCGAGGTGCAATTTCCCGACGATCCGCTTACGGCGCAGGGCCGTAACTACGCGCCGCACATTGCGCTCGTAGTGTTTTTTGCAGGCGTTTCCGTTATTTTCGGACTTTTGGTATTTGCGCACAGCAAAGTAACTTTGGAATCTACCGGTTACGCGCTGATGTCCTATATGTATCCTACGGTCTTTCTCGTCGTGCTCATCGTGTGCAACCACATGGTGAAGTATTCGGACGTGGCGATCGCGTTTGTGTTTGCGATCAGCCCTTGCGCCGACGTCATGGCGTTCACGTTCGGGAAAACGCTCGGGAAAAAGCTTCCCGCGAAGATGGCGCCTCACGTCAGTCCCAACAAGACGCTCATCGGCGGCTTCGGCGGGCTGATCGGCGGTATGCTCGGCGCGATTTGCGTGTTCTTCTTCTATTACGGACTTTGCAAACCCGTAGCGAACGACATGAATTTCGCAAGCGTCGTGTTCGAATGGCAGGACTTGATCTTCTTTATCGGAATCGGCGTGCTTACTTCTGCGTTTTCGCAGTTCGGCGATTTGGTGGAGAGCTCCATCAAGCGCAAACTCGGCATTAAGGATATGGGTAAAATCTTGCCCGGTCACGGCGGTATTTTGGACAGGATCGATTCCTCCCTCTATGCGAGCCTTGTCATCGCGCTCGTTTTCGTCATAAGACTCATGACGACGGGCTGATCCGCATAAACTATATTATCTCTTGGCTTGCCCCCTGAGGGGAAGCTGAGAAACAAATCCAACTATGAAGAAAATCGCGCTTATCGGCTGCACGGGTAATATCGGCGGACAGGTTGCCGAAATCGTTCGCGCATACCCCGAACAATTTAGTTTTTCCGCGCTCGCTTGCGGAAAAAATACGGCGAAGCTTTCCGCTTTCGCTCGGGAATTTCACCCCGCGCACGTCATGTGCGAGGGGGACGTTTTTCTACCGCAAGGCACGGCTCGGACGGAAGATATGAACGAGCTGTTCGCCGATTGCGACATCGCGCTCATTGCGGCGGGCGGGTTCGCGGGGCTTTCCTACACCCTTGCGGCGATCGAGGCGGGAAAAGAGATCGCGCTCGCCAATAAGGAATCGCTCGTATGCGGCGGCGAGCTCGTCATGCGCCGCGCGCAGGAAAAGGGTGTAGAGATCGTTCCCGTAGACAGCGAACATTCCGCCATTTATCAGGCGCTCGGAATGCGTCGGGACACGGCGTTTTCCCGCCTCGTGCTCACTGCGAGCGGCGGCCCTTTTTTGCATAAGACCAAAGAGGAGCTCGCGCGCGTGACTGCGGCGGATGCGCTCCGTCACCCCACTTGGAGCATGGGCGCGAAGATTACGATCGACAGCGCGACTTTGCTCAACAAGGGCTACGAGGTCATCGAGGCGAAATGGCTGTACAATGCGGATTTTTCTAAGATAGATGCGGTCGTTCATCGCGAGAGCATCGTACACTCCCTCGTGTATTTCGAGGACGGCGCGGCGATCGCGCAGCTCGGCTATCCCGATATGCGCATTCCCATACAGCTTGCGCTCACCCACCCCGACCGTTTGCCCTGCTCCGAATTTCTCAAATTGGAGGAGATCGGCGCATTGCACTTTGAAAAGTTACCCGTTGAAAAATTCCCCTGTTTTTCTCTCGCGCTCTCTGCGGGGAAGGAGGGGGGAACCTGCCCCGCCGTGCTCAACGGCGCGGGAGAGGAGGCTGTCCGCGCATTTTTGCAAGGTGGTATAGCTTTTACGCAAATCGCGGAAACTATCGGAGACGTGCTCGATGCGCTTCCGAGACAAAACGCTTCCTGCTATGAGCAGCTTGCGGAAGCGGACCGAAGTGCGCGGGAGGCGGCGCGTCGCATACTCTATGGGAAATAATCTTTTAAGCGTGTGGAGCACGATCGGCTCGGTCGCGCTCGCTATTTTTATTTTGCTCGCCATGATCACCATTCACGAATTCGGGCATTGGCTGGCGGGGAAAATTCTGCATTTCAAAATCAACGAATTTTCAATCGGATTCGGGCCTGCGCTATTTAAGCGCAAGGGGAAGAAAACGGGCGAGATTTTCGCGTTGCGTTTGATTCCGCTCGGCGGGTATTGCGCCTTCGACGGCGAGGACGGACTCGAAGAGGAAGAGCCCGCGCCCGTGTTCGAGGAGGAACAGCCCAACGACGGAGAGCGGGTGCTGTTAACGCCTGCCGAAGAGAGCGCGCCCGCCGAGAAAAAAGAAGCGGAGCAAACGCCGGGGCAGCGCCGCAAGGAGAACGGCAAATTCACGGAGATGAAGCCGTGGAAGCGCATTATCGTGCTCGTCGCGGGCGCGTTTATGAACTATCTGTTGGCGCTCTTCCTTATTCTTATTTGCTTTTCTGCGTACGGACAGACGATGCTCGCCGTGTACGAGGTCGAGCCGACCGACGATATTCCCGCCGCGTATTGCTTGCAGGATAAGGATATTTTCTTGCAAGCGGAGGGCAAGAACCTGTATCTGACGACCGACCTCGCCCGTGCGCTCAACGGAAAGAAGGCGGGCGACAGGGTGAGCCTGTATATTTCCCGCATCGTATCGCAGGAGAAGGACGAGGAGGGGAAGGTCGTCAAGACGGAGCGGGAAAAGATGAACGTGGAAATCATTCTCCGTTCCGACGTAAGCGTGAAAAACAGCGCGCAGCTCGATTCCGCTTGGGCGGCGCTCGGGGTGAAACATTCGGAAGAGCAAGGATATATGCTCGCAAGCGGTACGCAAAAATTCGGATTTTTCGAAACGATCGGACGGTCGTTCATGTATTCGTTTAAAATCGCGGGATCTATCTTTAAGGTGATCGGGGAGCTTCTGACGGGCAATTTGGGCATTTCCGCCTTGGGCGGCCCCATTACAACGATCACTATGACTTCGCAGGTCGCCTCCCAAAGCTTCCGCAGTTTTTTGGAGATCGCAAGTTTTATCGGGGTCAATTTGGCGGTGTTCAATCTCCTGCCCATACCCGCGTTGGACGGCAGTAAAGTGGTGTTTACCGTCATCGAGTGGGTGCGCGGAAAGCCCATCAGCCGTAAGGTGGAAGCGATTATCCACGCCGTCGGTTTCGTTTTGCTTTTGGGATTTGCGGTGCTTGTGGATATTTTGCAGTTTGTCATATAGCTTTTTTAGCCGTAGGAATTATAAATTCAAAAAGCCGTTGCGGAAAGCAACGGCTTTTTGGTGCAATCAGGAAGGATTTTACTCTTCCGTTTTCTGTTCTTGCGTCGTATTTTCTTCGGAAACGGATTCCGCTGCGATTTCTTCGGAAACGGCAGATACGGCTTGCTCCGTTGCGATTTCCGCAGGAACGGCTTTTTTCTTTTTTTGTCGGGGCTGAATGATAGCGATCATCTTGTCGAGCACCTTCGTTTTTGCAAGCACGTACATGACCACGGCGGCGATCGCGCAGTCCGCGGGGAGATAGACGCACTGGTAAATAAAGGAGTACACGAACGCGTTCGAGAGCGCCCAATCGGGCAAGCTTACCCAAATAGAATCTTCGGCGAAATAGATGAATCCCGAAATCAGGTGGAACAAAAAGCGGATCGTGAATACGCCGACCGTCCCGATAACGACGTTAAACGTCTGCTTTTTGGTGAATTTTTTGGCGATTCCCATAAATCCGATGGAGGCAAACGCGAGCAGATAATCCAGGATAAAGGTGAAGGGCGTAAGAATGTAAGGGCCTGAAATGAAATTCAAAAGCCCTAACATAAGCCCCGCAAGCAAGCCGTCTGCGACGCCGTAAACGTATGCGTAAATCAGCACGGGAACGAAGCTTGCAAGCGTGATCGAACCGCCGTAAGCGACGGGGGAGAACTTTGCGTAGGAAAGCGCGAAGGAAAGCCCGAGCGTGAGCCCTGCCGCGGCAATGCGCTTAGCGTCGTACGTGCGCTTTTTGGGATTCAGGCAGATCGTCGCGATCACTGCAAGGAGCAGGAATACCGCCCCGAGCGACACCCATTTTACGACGTCCGTGGTTTTCTGGCTGACTTCCAGAAGGATAGAGAGTGACATAAAAAACCTCCGAAAAATTTTTTTCGCACCCGTCCCTTCGGAAAATAAAAAAACCGCATTGTAAAATGCGGGTGTTCTTCCTCGAAAATCCTGTACTTTCGTTCAAGTATTACCTTGTCCGATTCAAATGGTATTATCTCAGCCCTTTGGGCACCCACGACGGATATGAAATTATAAATATTATACGGCTTTTTCATATGAAAGTCAATTGTTTTTTTTATCGTTTTAATGTATAATGGAAAAATAAGTTTTCAGGAGTTTTCACGATCATGTTGAAAAGCTTTCGGCATACCGAAACCGCCTGTTATTTCGGATATATCACGCAAGCGGTCGTCAATAATTTAGTTCCGCTTTTATTCCTCGTGTTTCGCAAGGAATTCGGCGTAAGTCTTGCGGAAATCACCGCGCTCGTTACGGTCAATTTTGCCGTCCAGCTTTTTACCGATTTACTCTTTGCCAATCTCGCCGATAAAATCGGCTACCGCACCTGCCTTGCGGGCGCGCATTTTTTTGCCGCGGCAGGACTTGCGGGGCTGGCGTTCTTTCCGATAATCATTCCCGATCCGTTCGTGGGGCTGTTGATCCCCGCCGTCATGTATGCGGTAGGGGGCGGGCTCATCGAGGTGCTCGTAAGTCCCTTAGTGGAAGCGTGTCCGTCCAAAAACAAGGCGGCGCACATGAGCCTTCTTCATTCCTTTTACTGTTGGGGTTCGGCGGCGGTGGTGTTGCTCTCCACTTGCTTTTTTCTGCTTTTCGGGCAGGAGCATTGGCAGATCCTCGCCCTCGTTTGGGCTGTTCTCCCGCTGTTGAACGGAATTTACTTTTTGTTCGTGCCCATCGTTCGGCTCGACGAAGCGGGGCGCTCCATGCCCGTCAAACAGCTTGTGAAGAGCGGAAGATTTTGGCTTTTGTTCGTGCTCATGATATTCGCGGGCGCGGCGGAGCTTTCCATGAGCCAATGGGCGTCGGCGTTTGCCGAGAGCGGTTTGGGCGTGAGCAAAACGGTGGGAGATCTGGCGGGGCCCTGTCTGTTCGCGCTTTTAATGGGGCTCTCCCGCTTGCTCTATTCCCGCTACGGGAAAAAGCTTCGGTTATTTCTGATCCTTTCGGGCGTGCTGTGCATCGCCTGCTATTTGCTCGCTTGGCTTGCGCCCGTTCCCGCGCTGGGGCTTGTCGGGTGCGCGCTGTGCGGGTTTTCGGTGGGGATCATGTGGCCTGGGATTTACAGCCTGGCGGCGGATACCCTGCCCGCAGGCGGTACGGCGATGTTCGCGCTGTTGGCGCTCGGGGGCGATTTGGGGTGCAGCACGGGTCCCACGTTGGTGGGGCTGTGCGCGGGTGCGTTCGGCGACGATATCGGCACGGGGCTCGCCTTTGCGCTCATATTCCCCGTTATGTTCGTGCTTCTGATGCTCGTATCGGGCGGGAAAAGAAAGGAGCAAAAAACGTTATCTTGATTTTACAAAATAAACGGGCGACGGTAATATTTCCGTCGCCCGTTCTGAAATACATATGTATTAAGATTCACCTTTCTGCGGTTTTTGTGTTTGAAGCTTTTCGATGGCGTTTTTCACATATGCTTCGGCGTTCATGCTACTCACCAAAAATGCGATTTCAAGCAAGGAGAGCCCGATAAACAGACCCACGAATTGATTGGTTAAGGCGGTTGCAATGCCCGTGAGCAAAAGCGAAATAATGAAAATCAAGAGATTGGTAAGCGGAAGGAGTAAGACGTTTTTGCCGTTTACGACTTTGTTGACGGGAATTTTTTTGCCTCCTTGCAGGGCGTAAGCCTCGATCAGGGAAACGAGCCCGAACAGGAACAGGGCAATGAGAACGGTAAAGAGCGCGCTCGGCTGCCATAGGGTAAAGAGGTAGGCGCAAACGCCGATCAGCAGGGCGGAAAGCAGGGAGTCGAGGAAAGAAGCGAGAAAATATTTCCAAAGCGCGCGCTTTGCAATGTTGTGCCGAATAATCGCTTTGAGCAGGAAGTACCCGCCGATGAGCCCGAGCACTACGAAGAAGAAAAACACGAATACGGCCGCTACGATTTTGGTAATACACTCTTCTATGGCGAGCGCGGCGCTTTCCGCAAGCGCGGGCATATCCCCGAAAAAAGCTCCCGCACAGCTCTCGAAGGTATTTGTGAGCCATTCGCCGTCGATCACGGTGTTTAAGGCGGCAAGCGGATTGCTCCAATCGAGCCTCGTCACCGCGTCGAACGCCGTATCCAAAAAGATTTCGGGGTCGAATTCAACGTCGCCCGCAATGCTCACGAGCTGGTCGGTAAGCTCCCGTACGGCGGCAATCAACGTGGGGAAGAACACGGATAATCCGAAAATCATGCCCAAACACAGCGTTCCCAAGGGGGTAAAGAAGTGTTTTAAACTGATAAAAAAGCTCTTTAATCCTTGGATTATCATAGTTTATCTCCTTTGTTTGGAAGCGATTCGCTCTTTCATTATCTGGTATTAAAAATCATCTCTGCCGATAAGCTCGTCAATGGGAATTTTAAAATAGCCGGCAAGTTTCCATAGGCTTTCCCAATCGGGTTCGGCGGCGGTCTTATTTCGGCAGTTAAAATAAAGACGGCGCTTTTTTCATTGTTTTTTCAAACTCAAATAAACCATCAGCACGGCGACGTCGGCGGGGTTTACGCCGGGGATCCGTTCCGCCTGTCCCAAATCGCGGGGGCGTACGCGGGCAAGCTTTTCCCGCGCTTCCAACCGCAACCCCTCTATTTTTCCGTAGTCGATTCCGTCGGGAAGGAGGGTCTTCGCCGTTTTTTTAGCACGGGCGATCTGCTCCTCGCTCCGCTTTAAATAGCCGGCATAGCGGATTTCCGTTTCGCAGGAAAGCTTTACGTCGTAGGGAATCTCGTGCAAAATCCCGAAAGTTTTTTCGATTTCGTCCAAAGAAACGCCCCGTCGTATCAAGTCGGCATAGGTCGTTCCGCTCGTCAAAGGCGCTTCCCCGCGCGCTCTCACAAGCGCGTCGGCAACGGACTGCGGGGCGCGCGTATTCAAAAGCGAAAGCGTTTCTTCCCGCATTTTTTTGCGCGCGTTGAATTTTTCGTAACGTTCTTTACTCACCAGTCCGCAGTCGTACCCGATTTGGGTCAGGCGCAAATCGGCGTTGTCCTGCCTTAAATGAAGGCGGAATTCCGCGCGCGAGGTCATCATGCGGTAGGGTTCGTCCGTGCCCTTCGTCACCAAGTCGTCGATAAGCACGCCGATATACGCTTCGTCCCTGCCCAAGACGAGAGGGGGAAGTCCGCGGTTTTTCAGCGAAGCGTTCAAGCCTGCCACAAGCCCCTGCGCCGCCGCTTCTTCATAGCCGCTCGTGCCGTTGATCTGTCCCGCCGTATATAAGCCCTCCACCTTTTTAAATTCCAAGGTGGGGTGCACGTCGAGAGTGTCGATGCAGTCGTATTCGATCGCGTAGGCGTAACGGACGAGCTCGCAGTCCTCCAAGCCCTCTACCGTGCGGTACATTTGCTTTTGCAAGTCGTGGGGGAGGGAGGTGGAAAGCCCTTGTACGTACACCTCCGTCGTGTCCGCGCCCTCGGGCTCAATAAACAGCTGGTGCCGTTCCTTATCTTTAAAACGCACCACTTTGGTTTCTATGGAGGGGCAATAGCGCGGGCCGGTAGAGGAGATGAGCCCGTTGTAGAGGGGGGCTCTGTCTAAATTATCCAAAATGAGCCGATGGGTTTCCGCGTTGGTATAGGTGAGGTAACAGGGCGTCTGCGCCTCTACGGCGGGCACTGCTTCGTTTAAAAAGGAGAAAGGGAACACCCGTTCCCCCGGTTGCTCCTGCAAACGACCGTAATTTACCGTTCGCCCGTCGAGCCGCGCGGGCGTGCCCGTCTTGAACCGCCGAACGCGGTAGCCGAGCTCGATCAAATTTTTCGTGAGATGAGCCGCGCCCGCAAACCCGTTCGGTCCGCTTTCCTGCACGGTTTCTCCCGTGATCGTTTTCGAGTTAAGGTAAACGCCCGTTGCAATAACGACCGCACGGCAGGAAAATACCCCGCCGTACACCGTTTTTACGCCCGTTACCTTGCCGTTTTCCGTTAAAATTTCCGACGCTTCTCCCTGCACGATGCGCAAATTGTGCGTGTGTTCGAGCGTTTTCTTCATTTCGCGGTGATAGGCGTTTTTGTCCGTTTGCGCGCGGAGCGACTGAACCGCCGAGCCTTTCCCCGCGTTGAGCATACGGTATTGCAGGGCGCATTTGTCGGCGTTTAAGCCCATTTCCCCGCCGAGCGCGTCTATCTCGCGCACCAAATGTCCCTTTGCCGTTCCGCCGATAGAGGGATTGCACGGCATAAAACCGATGCTGTCCGCATTCAGCGTCAACAGTACCGTTTTTTGTCCCGTACGGGCAAGCGCGAGAGCCGCTTCGCAGCCCGCGTGCCCCGCGCCCACGACGACCGCGTCGTATTGTCCTTCCGAAAATTCCGTCATCTTATCGCTTCAAATTATTGCTTTAAAACGGCGCTCTTTACGTCGTTTACGTCTTTACGCACCGTATCGCTCACGCGGATGAGCTCCGCGATTTTGTCGCGCGCGTAAATAATGGTGGAGTGATCCCGTCCGCCCATTTCTTTTCCGATGGAAACGAGGGGAAGACTGAGCATTTCGCACATCAAATAGATGCAGACTTGCCGTGCGTGTACGACCTCATGCCGTTTATTCTTGCCCAAAAGATCGTTCTTCGTGAGCGAGAAATAGGCGCAGGTGGCGCGCACGATGGCGGCGGGCGTCACCTCCTCCTGTTCGTCGCTGTTGCCGATCGCCTCTTGGAGCGCGGTGGCGGCAAGCTTTAAGGTGATCGGCTCTTCGTGCAGTTTACTTGCGAAAATCACCGTATTGAGCCGTCCTTCGAGAGTGCGCACGTTGTTGTCGGAATTCTTGACGAGGAACGCGAGCACGTCGTCGGGCACGATATATTTCTTTTCGAGCGCTTTGCGCTTTAAAATCGCCGTTTTGGTTTCCAGATCGGGCGGTTGGATATCCAAGATGAGTCCGCCCTCGAAGCGGGTGCGAAGCCGCTCCTCCAAGGTGGTAAGGTCTTTTGCGTGGCAGTCCGACGAGATGACGATCTGTTTATGCTGGGAATACAGCTCGTTGAAGGCGTGGAAGAAGGTTTCCTGCACGCCGTACTTGCCCGCCCAAAATTGAATGTCGTCGATGAGCAGTACGTCCACGTTGCGGTAGCGGTTGCGGAAGCGGGTTTCGCCCTCCCGCCCCGAGCCTTTTTTGGCGTAAAGACTGTCTACGTATTCGTTGAGAAAATTCTCGCTCGTAGTGTAGAGTACTTTGAGCGAGGGTTTTTTTACGGCGATCTCGTTGGCGATCGCCTGCATTAAGTGGGTTTTGCCGAGCCCCGTCCCGCCGTAAATATAGAGGGGATTGAAGTTTTCGCCGGGGGCTTCGGCAACCGATTTCGCCGCGCCGAACACGAGCTTATTGGAAGTGCCCACGACGAAGGAATCGAAGGTATAGCGTTTATCGAGGATCACGGGCACTTCTTCGACGGCGTCGGGCACTTCGTCGAGGGTAAAGTTCTCGCTGCCCTCTACGACGAGCGCAACGTCCGTTACTCCCACGTCGGCGGCGCGCGCCGCTTCGCGGAGTTTATCCATATGGTATTGCGATACCGTGTTCGCCGCCATGTCGTTATCCGCCTGCAATACGAGCTTGCGGTTTACGACGTCTACGGGCTTTAAGTCGGAAATAAAGGTGCTGTAAGCAATCGGGGAAATGAGTTTTTCCGCGCGCTCTTTGATTTTGTCCCATAAAAATTCGAGTTGTGTCGTCATTTTTTCCTCGCAAACGCTTTCTCTTTCCGTGGTTTTTTGGTATAATAAATGCGGCGTTCCGAACTTGCCGCGAATAAAAACCGTCTATTTCGATTATAGCACAAAACCGTATAAAAAGAAAGCGTTATTGCAAAAAAAGAAATGATAATTAAAAATTTGACCCTGCAAAATTTCAGAAACTACGAACGGGAGAGCTTTTCCTTTACGGAAGGGCTCAACGTGCTCGTGGGGAAAAACGCGCAGGGGAAAACCAACTGCGCGGAGGCAGTGTTTTATCTCTGCACGGGCTCTTCGCTCAGGATCCGCCACGACAGACAGCTCATTCGTCACGGCGAGGAGTTCGCACTCGTTTCGGCGGAGGCGGAGAGCAAATTCGGACGGGTGTGTTTGCAGGCGAAAATTTTCGAAAACAGGCGGGAGCTCTACGTGAACGGCAACAAGCTCGCCCGCGCGGTGGATTTTCTCGGGAACATGAACAGCGTGTTCTTTTCGCCGGGGGAGCTTCGGCTTATTCAGGACGGGCCCGACGAACGGAGGCGGTTCTTAGACATCTCCATTTCGCAGACCTCGCGCGAATATTGCAGTTCGCTCACACGCTATTTAAAAATTCTCAATCAACGCAACAATCTTTTAAAAGAACGGGATTTCGGTGCGGTGCAGGAAACCTTGCCCGTATGGGACGAACAGCTCGCCGTGTACGCGGCGCGCGTCATCGTAAAGCGGAGGGAATACCTCGCGGCGCTCTCGCCTTTGGCGCAAGACGCGCATTCGTATTTGACGGACGGCGGGGAGGAGCTTACTCTGCGCCTCGACGGCAAATATCCGTCAAGTGAGGCGGAAACGCAGGAAAAGGTGTTGCAGGAGCTCAGTCTTGCCCGCGAACGGGATATGCGGCTCGGGTTTACCTCGGTCGGGCCGCATCGGGACGATATCCGCGTGAGTATCGACGGAACGGATGCGCGGGGGTTTGCTTCGCAGGGACAGGCGCGTACTGCCGCGCTTGCGTTGAAGCTCGCGGAAACGGAGCTCTTCCGCAGATACGCGGGGGAATCGCCCGTGCTCATTTTGGACGACGTGATGAGCGAGCTCGATCTACCCCGCCGTAAAAAGCTCTTGGAGCGCATTCGCGGATTGCAATGTATTCTCACGTGTACGCACGCCGAGCGGGTATTGTACGGCACGGAGTGCAACCGTATTCGCATATTCGGCGGAAAAATAATCGGATAGCGGGGGATAAACATGAGAGCGGATTTGCATATTCATACCCATTATTCAGACGGAAAATATACGCCTGCGGATATTGCCGAGCGGGCGGAACGGGCGGGCGTGGAGCTTCTATCCATGACAGATCACGACAGTTTGGAGGGATTGGAGGAAAAACGGGCGGCGGCCGAGCGGCGCGGACTTGCTTTTGTGAGCGGGTGGGAGGTTTCCGCATACGAGGGGCTTAGCAAAGTTCACGTGCTCGGATACCGTTGCGTGCGGAACGAGGCGTATTTTCGGTTTTTGGAGGAGCGGAAAGCGGGCGCGCTCATGCGCGCGGAAGACAGTTTAAAGAAGGCGAATACCGCGTTGGGGCTAACGCTTACAATGGCGGACGTGGAGCGGGAGCGCGCCGTAAAGACTGCTCCCCTGCATACCATGCACGTGGTGCGGGCGTTTGCGCGGGCGTTGTTCGGGGACGCGGAGCGCGCGGGGGAAGTGTATTTAAACTACTTCGGCGCGGGCAAACCCGCTTTTTCGGGACTGTGCCGTCCAACGCCGTCGGAGGCGGTGCATATCATTCACGCCTTGGGCGGAATTGCCGTGTTGGCGCATCCGGGGCGGATCGAGCAAGATTTTTCCGCACGGGAACGCCTGATGCGCTCGCTCGTAGGGGAGGGACTCAACGGCTTGGAATGCGTGTATTCGACGCACGGCAGAGAGGAAACGGAATATTTTGCGGCGTTTGCAAAGGAGAACGGCTTGCTCGTCACGGGCGGATCGGACTTTCACGCCGAGGGTCGGTTTGAAATCGGCATTCCTTATTTCGAGCCGTCGGAGGAGCTGTTGCAAGCATTATTACAATAAAAGCGGGCGGCTGATTCAGCCGCCCGTCGATTTTAATGCTATATTGAATCTCATAACCAACAAGAGAAGAAATAATCGTGCAGTCCGCACAAATAGATGATATCCTTCCGAGTGAGAAGCTCCGTTTCGTAAGCCTCGGGAAGGGAACAAAATACTCCGTCTTTGTAGACGATTATTTTTTCTTCCCCCGGGTAATCGAAAGAGTAATCTTCAATTTTTTCGTGCGCGCCGAAGTATGCGCCCCAGGTGATTTTCTGCTCTCCGAAGTAGACAGCATATGCGCCGTTAAAAACTCCGTAGAGAAGGGGAGAGGGGATTTCTTCGAGCGTTTTACCTGAATCGGGACCGAGATGGTTAAGATACGCTTGTCTTATTTCAAGCTCCTTTTCTTCGGAAAGCTCGGAAATAATATAGGAAGAGTAGGAGCTGATCGCCCTGCGCCCTTCGCTTACGGAATGTACGTCCTCCAAGGTGAGCAAGCCCTCCTCGTAGGCTTGGGGAAGCTTGTAAAATGCACCGTCGTGATAAACGGTCAATTTATGGCTGGATCCGTACCAAAATACGGTGTCTTCGATGCGGTCGTATTCGATCATGCACGCATAAAGAAATTTTGCGTCGATAAATAGAACGTATGCGCCGTTATATGCCCCATAAAAGTCGGTAATTTCAACGTCTTCGAAATTCTCTATTCTTTTTTGGTTTATATTGAAAAATGCTTGACGAATTTCGAGCTCCTTTTCTTCGGAAAGCTCGCTTCCCGTGTAGGTGTCGGGCGGCAAGTTCGTCGCATCGTCTGCGTTTTGCGTACACCCGCAAATCAGTAGACAAAAGGGAATCAATAAAAACGCTAATAATTTTTTCATGCGGTTAATTTCTCCTTTTCAAATAAGTTCCTCGTTCCGACAATCAAGGCATATTTTTCAAAGAACTTGTCATCATATTCGGTCAAATGTGAATATGTTATTTCTTCCAACGTATAAATTTGAGATAGCTGATTATTAACATATTGATTTAATTCCATGCGGGAAGAAATCAAAGTTATGCCTGAACCGATGAAGTCGCTTCCTTTTAATGAGGTTTTAATAATCGGAATAAAAGTGCCGCTCAATTCAATACTATGCAAAGCACGTCGTCGCGTTGCTCTAATTCGGAAATCGCGTCAAGCACGTTTTCTTTGCTTTTTTCTTTTAATTCTATGCTTAGGATTTGTTTAAAGTGCTCTGTGTTTACAAGCGAGCGGTCTTCCGAATCGTTTGTGCGGCTTTTTTCGCGGCGCATTGTTTGAGTTGCGGTTTCCGTTAAGTCCTTAATGCTTTGGCAGGAAATTTCCGAAAAATTGTTTGCAGAGTAAGATTTGGCTTCGGAGCTGACCGATTCTTTTAATACAACTAAAACCCGATCGCTTGAAAATTCGTCTTCAAGCGTTGCGTCGCAGTAAATTTTTTCGGTGGTTTCTTCTGCAAATGCGGTTTCTTTTGCAGGCAATAATAGAACAGGGAGAGCAAATAACGCTGAAATAGAAATAACAGCGGCAGAACGGGTAAAAAAATCTTTTGTTTCATGATAGAGCTTCCTTGTTTTTAGTTTGAATTCATTTTAACATATTTTTTTGAGCGAGTCAAGGGAATATTCAAATTATTTCAAATTTATGTTTGGGTGACGCGCTCGCAAAAGTATATTCTTTCACGGTTGCGGCATACTGAGGGAAATGGTACAGTTACTGAAAGCTTCGCTTTCGCTCCTCTTGGCGGGGGGAATGCTCTTCCCTGCGGGACGGGTGGAAAAGGGAGTTACAATAGAGGGGATCGCCGTCGGCGGGCAGAAGTACGACGTGGCGGAACGGGTTGTGCGGGAGAAAATAAAAAGCGAGCTCGCGCCGCTTACCGTTCACACGCCCGAGGGGGACGTGAACTTTTCTTTGGAATTTCAAGATAATTTGCACGAGCTCGTCCGACGTGCGAAGAAGGGAGAATCGCTCAATGCCGAGGTACGCCGAGAATGGGCGACGATGGAATCCGATATCGCCGAACTTTGCGAAAAAAACGCTAAAACCGCTCGAAACGCGGCGGTCGGTTTTTCCGCAAAGGGGTTTTCCTATCAGACGGAAACCGCGGGTTTATACTGCGATTACGCAAAGGCGCTCGCGCTTGCCGAGGAGGGCTTGAAGAGCGGGGAATTCACCCTGCCCGTGAGGGAATACGCTCCCGAAGTGACCGAGAGAATCTTGCGCGAACGCACCCGTTTGCTCGCGAAATACACCACTTATTTCGACGCGGGGAATACGGCGCGCGCGGGAAACATCGCGCTTGCGGCTTCCCGCATCGCAGGCACCGTATTGGGTGCGGGGGAGGAATTTTCGTTTAACGGCACGGTGGGCGCGCGCACGAAAGCTAACGGATTCGGGGAGGCGTCCGTCATTTTAGACGGAAAGTTTGTTCCCGGCGTGGGGGGCGGGGTCTGTCAGGCGAGCACCACCCTCATGAACGCCGCGATCCGCGCGGGGCTTACCGTTACGGAAAGCCGTCCGCATTCGCTGTCCGTCGGCTACGTGCCGCCCTCGCTCGACGCGATGGTGTCGTCGTCCAGCGATCTGCGTTTCCGCAATCCTTATCCGTTTCCCGTCTATCTGAACGCGCGCACCCAAGGAGGGAGCGTCACCTTTTACGTGTACGGAAAACAGGACGGGAAGAAATACGAAACGGAAAGCCGCGTGCTTTACCGCATTGCTCCTCCGCCCGCCGTGGAAGTGGACGACGCACCGTGCAAGGGCAAGGAGGGGCTTGTAAGCGAGAGCTATTTGCTTGTTTACGACGAAAGCGGAAAACTCTTGTCCCGTAAACTGTTCCGCCGCGATCGCTATGCTCCCTTACAGGAGCGAAAGAAGAAAGAGCCCGTTTCCGTCTTGCCCGAAACGGATCGGCAGCCGTAAAAAACGTTTGGGCGAACGGCGGAAGAATAACAAAGAGAGAACGTGCGGGCGAGGGAAAGAAGGAGCGTAAAATTTTTTTATAAAACAGGTTAAAATAGCTTGCTTTTCTTTATAAAATAGGTTATAATTCCAAAAGGACTTCGGGCGTTCCTCTGTCGCAGTGCGGGAATGAACGTCGCGTAAATTACGGAGGTAAAGTCAAAATGGGACTCATCGAGCAGATCGAAGCCGAGGGCATGAAGGAAAGCGTTCCCCAATTTAACGTGGGCGACACCGTCAAAGTCGGCTACCGTATCATCGAAGGCGGCAAGGAGAGAATTCAGAATTTCGAGGGCGTCGTGATCGCAAAGAAAAACGGCGGTATCCGCGAAACGTTCACCGTGCGCCGTCTTTCGTTCGGCGTAGGCGTGGAACGTTGCTTCCCCCTGCATTCCCCCAAGGTGGCGTACGTCACCGTCGTCCGCGCGGGCAAGGTAAGAAGAGCAAAGCTCTACTATTTGAGAGGGCTTACCGGCAAAGCGGCGAAAATCAAGGAAAAAATCTAATTTTCCGCAATCTGAAAAACAAACCCGCCAAAAGTCAATGGCGGGTTGTTTTTTTTGCATTATTACGAGATTTCTCGAAGAATGCAAAAATAGTTAGAGAAATCTCTAAAAAAACCGTTTACAATTTCCGCATTATCGGTTAAAATAGGAAATGGCATCTTTATGCATTATAATATAGAATAATACTATAATAGGGAACTACGGCAATGGCAAAGAACAAAAAGAACAACCTTTCCTTTTTTATGATCGCGTTTTTGGCGCTCGCGTTCATATTCCTTGCACTCGGGCTCGGAACGCTCGGTTCGGTAAAGGGAACGGGCAAGGCTTACGAGCTGTACGCGTCTGGAAAGGATAAGGACAATTTCAGCGTCGTATTTAAGCTTTCCGACATCGTGGAAAAAGACGAAAACGGCGCGGAAACGAGCAGAAAAAATCTCCGCATCAAGGACTGTTACGTCAATATTGCCGTACTTTATTCGGAAGAGGGCGAAGACGTGACGATGATTCTGCGCCGCGGGGGAAGTAACAATCCTACCTCTACCTCGACCAATTATCAGTATAAGACGACGATCGAAAACCTCGTTGCTCCCGCTCCCGCGGAAGCGGAAGAGGGGAAAGAACCGCCCGCGCGCACGGCGGTCACGGACGCCGTGTTCAACTGGGTGACTCCTTTCAGCGAGCTCTTTCAAAAGGGCGACGACTATAACCGCGTAAGAAGTTACGAATATTACAAGCTGTTCGCGGAGTCGCATAACGTGCTCATCAACGAGGTCGTTTTCGTGGGCGAGGTGCTGAAAGCGAATTCCAAGACTGAAACGACGGGAGAGCTCGTCGTGATTCCCGCGACCATCGAGAGCGCGACGCCGCTCAATACCGAATCTCCTGCGGAGGCGCAGGAGCGCGCCGGCGCGCTTTTGGACGCGCAGTTTATTCCGAGCACGGCGCAGTCCTCTTTCTTCCGCTTCGGACAGGAAGAAGTTTACAGCATGATGACGGTTGCGGAAATGCGCGAGGGCAACCCCATCAACGGCAGTAACGTCTATCACGGCGACACCGTGTACAATTCTTTCGGGACAAGCTTGCTCGCTTTCGGGACGGTCATGTTCGGCATGAGTCCGTTCGGGTTGCGCTTCTTTCCCATGCTCGCTTCCTTCGGGGTGCTCGTTCTTACGTTCTTTTTGGCAAAGGCGATGTTCGGGAGCGACAAAGCGGGCTTTGCGGGCGCGCTTTTGTATGCGCTCTGCAATTTCTCGTTCGGGCTGGGGCATCTCGGTACTCCGCTCATGATCGGCGTGTTTTTCGCGGTTGCCGCGCTTCTCTGCGCATACCGCTTCTTCGCGTTCGGGATCGAAAAGGTGAGCGCATTGGAAACGCTTCCCCTTGTCTTGGGCGGGCTTTGCGGGGCCGCCGCGATTTGCGTGAACGGCGCGTTTGTGCTTCCCGTTGCCGGCATTGCGGGGCTATTCGTTGCGGGGCTCGTCCGTTTGCAGAAACAGCGCGCTGTCGCACTCGAACCTGCGATCGCGGCGTATGAAGAGGAGCTTGCGTCCCTTCCTCCGCAGGAAGAAGGGACGGAGGAACCGCCCGCGCCCGCCAAAGAAGCTTTGCAGGGCATTTTGCACGACTACCGCAGAAAGAGCACGGTCGCGCCCGCCGCTTTCTTTACGAGCCTGATCGTCGGCGCAATGCTGCTCTCGTTGCTGTTCGTATTACCGATCCATCTCACGGCGTCCAAACTGTACCGCCTTTCGGGCGCGAGCGTGTTTACCTTGGCGGGCAAGCTGTTCGCGGGAGGATTCGCGGGGACTGCTCACGACGGAAACGTTTGGGCGATCCCGTACACGGTATTCCGCGGAACGGGCGAGCACTATGCGATCACGTTGCTCGTCATGAACGCCGTCGCCGCTCTTGCGGGGCTGTTCGGCATCGGCTTTGCCGTTTACAGAATCGTCGCCGTCCTGCAAGGGAAAGGCGAAAAGCCCGAGCTTGCGCGCGTCACCGTGCCGCTTGCGTCGCTTGCGATCTCCCTCGTCTTGGCGGCGTTCGCAAGGGGAACGTTCGCGTTTTTCCTCATCGCATATCTTTCCGCCTTCCTGCTCGCAGGAGGGGGCGCGGAGTACTTCACCGCAAAGGAGGGAAAAATCGGCAAGGCGGCAAGGATCGTTTCGTTCGTCGCGGCCGTTCTATTGGCGGTCTGCTTCCTGCTTGCCGTTCCCTTCACGTTCTCCGTTCCCGTTTGTTAAAGTCAGTTGATCCCCGCAAACGCACAAGCTTTGCGGGGATTCGTTACGAGGTGTACCAATGATAGCAAAAGTGATATGTTACGCGTTAAACGGGCTGGAAGGCGTGCCCGTAGAAGTGGAAACGGACGTCAACAAGGGCGTGCCCGCCTACGAAATGGTGGGGCTTCCCGACACTGCCGTCAAGGAGAGTAAGGAGCGGGTGCGCTCCGCGCTTAAAAACAGCGGAATGCTCTTCCCTATGAACAAAATCACCGTCAACTTTGCGCCTGCGGACATTAAGAAGGAGGGCGCGTCTTTCGATCTTGCCATTGCCGTGAGTCTTTTAAAGGCAAGCGAACAGCTCGTGGGGGCGGACGTCAAGGATACCGTCTTTCTGGGCGAGCTTGCGCTCAACGGGGACTTGCGTCCCGTTTCGGGAATGCTCCCCATTCTTATCTCCGCAAAGGGGCACGGATTTACCCGTTTCATCATTCCGGCGGGCAATGCGAAGGAAGCGCGTTTTATGGGCGGCGCGGAAATTTTTCCCGCCAAGACGCTTGCGGAGGTCGTAAGACATCTTGTGGGGATCGCCCCTATTTCTCCGCTTGAAACGTGCAAGTTTACCGTAAACGCCAATTCCAAGAGTTCGGCGGATATGAAGTTCGTAAAGGGACAGCCCGTGGCGCGGCGCGCGATCGAGATCGCGGTCGCGGGCGGACACAACGTGCTTTTAATGGGGCCTCCCGGAACGGGAAAGACGATGATCGCGCGGTGTCTGCCCACCGTGATGCCCGATTTGAACTTCGAGGAGGCGCTCGAAATCACCAAGATCCACTCGGTGGCGGGCGTTTTGGGGGAAGAGGGGATCGTGAGCGTCCGTCCCTTCCGCACCCCGCACCATACGGCAACCACCGTTTCCATGTGCGGCGGGGGAAACCGCGTCGTACACCCCGGCGAAATTTCGCTTGCGCACGGGGGCGTGCTCTTCCTCGACGAATTGCCCGAATACAAGCGCACCACGCTCGAAGCGCTCCGCCAGCCCTTGGAGGACGGCGTGATCACCGTTTCGCGCGCGGGTGGAACTTTTACCTTCCCCGCACGCTTTATGCTTTGCGCGAGCATGAATCCCTGTCCCTGCGGAAACTACGGCTCTACCGACCGCACTTGCAGTTGCACTCCTGCGGAGATCCGCCGTTACCGCAAGAAGGTTTCGGGCCCGCTTTTAGACCGTATCGACTTGCAGGTGGAGGTGGATAACGTGTCTTACGACGAACTGACTTCCACCGAAACGCAGGAGTCCTCCGCTTCCATTAAGGAGCGCGTGAACGGGGCGCGCCGTATCCAGCATCACCGTTTCGAGGGCTCCAACATCAATACCAACGCGGAAATGGGGGAGCGGGAACTGAGCGAGTTCTGCCGCCTTTCCGCCGACGGCGATAAAATTTTGCGCTCGGCGTTCGAGCGCATGGCGCTTTCCGCCCGTGCCCGCGCAAGGATCGTAAAGGTTGCGCGCACGATCGCGGATCTGGACAACAGCGAGGAGATTCTCCCCAAGCATGTGTTCGAGGCGGTTTCTTACCGCATATACGATAAAATAGGATGAACGTTACCGAAGAACAAGCCCTCGTGTGGCTATGCGGGTGTACGCCCTTCGACTATCGGGAACGGGCGCATTTGCTCCGTGCGGCGAAGTCGCCGAAAGCGCTTTTCGAGGATTTCGAAAAATTTTCCTCCGCTCTGATAAAAAAGGGGGAAAGCGGGGTATATAATAAACAGCGCGGATCGCGGGAAACCGATCTTGCACGCCTGCTTGCGGACATGGAACGCAAGGGACGCTTTGCGGTCACAGTGTGCGACGCCGACTATCCCGAAAGCTTAAAAGCGATTCCCGAACCGCCCTTCGTGCTGTTCGGCGAAGGCAGGCGCGAGCTTTTGAAGAAACGCAAATTCTGTATCGTGGGTTCCCGCATCACGCCCGCTTGGGCGGAAAAGATCGGCAAGCAGATCTCGGAAGAGCTTTCAGAGCGTTTCGCGATCGTGTCGGGACTTGCGGAGGGCGGCGACAGCGCCGCCATTGCGGGCGCGCTCGGAAGCGGAAACCTCATCTGCGTGCTTCCCACGGGACTTGACAACTGTTATCCCGCCTCGCACGCCGCTTTGAAGGAACGGGTGAAGAAAAACGGCTTGCTCCTCAGCGAGTATCCCATGAGCGAGAGCGCGAAGAAGTATTCTTTTCATGCCCGCAACCGCATTTTGGCAGGGCTTTCGGAGGGTGTGCTGGTCCTGTCGGCGGGGTTGAAGAGCGGGACTCTCATCACGGCGAACGCCGCGCTCGACTACGGGCGGGAGGTGTTCGCGCTTCCGCACAACGTGGGCGTCGCGCAAGGCGCGGGCTGTAATATGCTCATTCAGAAGGGCGCGGGGCTCGTTACCTCGGCAGAGGATATTTTTTGGAGTTTCGGCATCGAGAGCGCGCCGCGTGAGCAAGCCGCTCTTCCTCCCGAGGAGGAGAAGATGCTCGCGGTGCTCCGTGAAAACGGAGAGTTGCACGTAGCGGAGCTCGCCGAAAAAGCGGGCATGAAGATCTACGAAGCGGCGGCGGTGCTGTCTGCTTTGGAACTTAAAAATTTGGCAGTAAAATCGGGCGGAAACAAGTACGCCGCAGTATAGGAGAGTTATGGATTTAATTATCGTAGAGTCGCCCTCCAAGGCGAAAACCATTTCCAAATACTTAAAGGGCAAATACCGCGTGGACGCTTCGGGCGGACATATCCGCGATTTGCCGCAAAAGACGCTCGGCGTTTCCATAGACAAGAATTTCGAGCCCCGTTACGTGACCTCGATCGGCAAGGAAGAAACGGTAAAACGGCTTGCCGAAGAGGCGAAGCGCGCAGATAAGATATATCTCGCAACCGACCCCGATCGCGAGGGCGAAGCCATTTCGTGGCACCTGCAAACGGTTTTGGGGCTGGACGCGGAGGGCAAGAACCGCATCGAATTCAACGAAATTTCCCCCAAGGCGGTGGAGCGCGCTCTCAAAAATCCGCGCACCATCAACTACAATCTCGTGGACGCGCAGCAGGCACGCCGCGTTATGGACAGGCTTGTGGGCTACAAGCTTTCCCCGCTTCTTAACAATAAGATCCAGAACGGGCTTTCCGCAGGGCGTGTACAGTCCGTCGCGCTCCGCCTTGTTGTGGAACGGGAACGGGAAATTCAGGCGTTTGTGCCCGAAGAATATTGGAGCGTTCACGCCGATTTGCAGGATGCGGACAAGAAGTTCGCGCCCTTCAAGGCGTTGCTCGAAAAGCACAACGACAAAAAATTCAAGATCGGCAACAAGGAAGAAGCGGACGCCGTTTTAAACGCGCTCGCTTCGGGAAGCTATACGGTTGCAGGCGTGAAAAAGGCGATCGCCAAATCGCACGCGCCCGCGCCGTTCACCACGAGCACCTTACAGCAGGACGCCTCCAATAAGCTCGGCATGACCGCGCCCGAAACCATGCTCATGGCTCAGCACTTGTACGAAGGTATCGACGTGGGCGGCGAGCACATCGCGTTCGTTAGCTATATCAGAACGGACTCCACCCGCGTTTCCGAAGAGGCACAGGCGGCGGCGTTGGAGCACATCAAAGCCCGCTACGGCGAGGATTACGTGCCCGAAAAACCCAACTTCTACGCTTCCAAAAAGGGCGCGCAGGACGCGCACGAGGCGATCCGTCCCATCGATCTTACCCGTACGCCCGAGTCGGTAAAGAAATTGCTCGACAGGAAGCATTTTGCGGTTTACAAGCTCATTTACGAGCGTTTCGTGGCTTCGCAGATGTCCGAAGCGCAGTACGATTCCATGCAGATCGAAGTGAAAAACGGCGAATACGGCTTTAAAGCGAGCGGAAAATCGTTGCGCTTTGCGGGATTTACCGCCGTGTATCAGGAAGGGAAAAAGGAAGACGACGAGGAAACGAAGGGCTTGCTTCCGCCTTTGAGCGAGGGGGACGGCTTGACTTGTCTGAATATGCTCCCGGAGCAAAAATTCACCAAACCGCCCGTGCGCTATACCGACGCTTCCTTGGTCAAAGCCATGGAGGACAAGGGCATCGGCAGACCTTCCACCTATGCTTCCATCATCTCCGTGCTCAACAAGCGCAAGTACGTGGAGAAGGAGGGCAAGTACATGGTGCCCACCGAAGTGGCGTTCCGCATTACCGATATGCTTATGCACTACTTTACGGATATCATGGATATCGGCTTCACCGCGAGCATGGAGGAGAAGCTCGACGAAATCGAGGACGGAGGCAAGGATTGGCACTCCATCGTTGCGGATTTCTATCCGCCCTTTGAAAAACAGCTCCGATTTGCGAGCACCGACGGCGACGAGGTTACAGACGTACTGTGCAGTAAGTGCGGTTCGCCCATGGTGCGCAAGGCGGGCAGATACGGCACGTATCTCGCTTGCTCCAACTATCCCGCTTGCTCGAATATCGTGAGCGAGGGAGAGGCGGAAACGTCCGAAACGCCCTGCCCTAAGTGTGGAAGCATGATGATCGTAAAGAACGGGCGGTACGGAAAATTTCTTGCCTGCCCCAACTATCCGGAATGCAAATCAACCTTGCCTTTCGAAAAGAAGCAGGAGGAATACGAAGGGATCTGCCCCGAGTGCGGGAAACCCGCCGTGAAACTCCGCTCCAAGGCGGGCAAGATATACTACGGGTGCAGCGGTTTTCCCGATTGCAAGTTTATGAGTTGGGACGAGCCGACGGGCGAAAAGTGCCCCAAGTGCAAGAGCGCGCTCGTAAAAGGGCGCAGAGGGGTGCGCTGTTCGAATAAGGAGTGCGACTATACCGCGCCCCAGCCCCTGAAAACAGAATGATACGTGTGATCGGCGGCGGACTTGCAGGCTCCGAGGCGGCGTACTATCTCGCAACGCACGGCGAAGAGGTGGAGCTTGTAGACATGAAACCCCGAAAACGTACGCCCGCTCATAGCGGAAACGGGTTTGCGGAGCTCGTCTGCTCCAATTCGCTCAAAAGCGACGACGTTTACGGAAACGCCTGCGGTTTGCTGAAAGAGGAACTCAGGCGTTTGGGCTCGCTCACGATGGAGGCGGCGGACAAAACGCGCGTTCCCGCGGGCGGCGCTTTGGCGGTGGATCGGGAACTGTTTTCGAACTATATCACCGAAAAGCTCACCGCGCACCCCCTTGTCAAAATCGTTTGCAGGGAAGCGGAAGAACTGCCCGACGGCGGGATCGTCGCAACCGGACCGCTCACCGCGGGCGGGCTGTATGAGGATATCAGGCAAAAATTCGGCGGGGCGTTGCATTTTTACGACGCGACCGCGCCCGTCGTTTCGGCGGACAGCATCGATGATTCCCGCACCTTCTCGCAGAGCCGTTACGGCAAAGGCGAGGGCGACTATATCAACTGTCCCATGAACAAAGAAGAATACGAGCTGTTCGTGCGCGAATTGCTTTCCGCCGAGCGGGTGGAGTTGCGCGAGTTCGAGAAGAGCGAGATCTTCGAGGGCTGTATGCCCGTAGAGGTCATGGCTTCGCGCGGGAAGGACACCCTGCGCTTCGGAATGCTCAAACCCGTGGGGCTGGAATTCGAGGGCGTTCGTCCCTATGCGGTGTTACAGCTCCGCAAGGAGAATGCGGAGGGGACTTCTTTGGGGCTCGTCGGATTTCAGACTAACTTAAAGTTTCCCGAGCAAAAGCGGGTGTTTTCCCTCATTCCCGCTCTGAAAAACGCGGAATTCGAACGATACGGCGTCATGCACCGCAACACGTTTTTGGATTCTCCCCGCGTACTCGATTCCGATTTTTCGGTCAAGGGAAATCCCGCGCTGTTTTTCGCGGGGCAGATCACGGGCGTGGAGGGTTATGTGGAGAGTGCGATGAGCGGTTTGCTCGCGGGGATTCACGCGTTGAGGCGTGCGCGGGGACTTTCTCCCGTGCTTCCTTCGGAAGACACCGTATGCGGTGCGCTTTCCCGTTACGTAGCGGCGGAAAACAGACACTTTCAGCCGATGAACGCCAACTACGGCATTCTGCGCCTCGACGGGCGCATACGCGACAAAAAACAAAAAAAACGGCTTGCAGGCGAGCGCGCGCTCGAAGAGATCGAACGCTTCCGCACGCAGATAGAGAGCCGATGACACGGATCAAAAACAGGAGGATTTATGGAATTTCGCGGAACGACCATTTGCGCCGTTAAAAGGAACGGCGTTACGGCGATTGCGGGCGACGGACAGGTGACGATGGGCGAGTCGGTCGTATTCAAGAACACGGCAATCAAGGTGCGCCGTATTTACGGCGGGAAAGTCGTGTTGGGGTTTGCAGGTTCGGTTACGGATGCGTTCTCCCTTTCCGAACGGTTCGAGGGAATGCTCAACAAGTTTGCGGGCAACCTCATGCGATCGGCGGTGGAGCTTGCCGATTTGTGGCGGAGCGATAAAGTGGGCAGAAAGCTGGACGCTATGATGATCACCGCCGATAAGGATACCTTGCTCATTCTCTCGGGTACGGGCGAGGTTATCGAGCCGGACGAGGGCGTTTGCGCCATCGGAAGCGGCGGAAATTACGCGTTGGCGGCGGCGCGCGCGCTCGTGCAGAATACCGAATTTTCTGCGGAGGAGATTGCGCGGAAGTCTTTAAAAATCGCGAGCGAAATTTGTGTGTTCACCAACGACCGCATTATTTGCGAAACCGTGTAAAGGCGGTTACAAGGAGTATTATGAATTTATCACCCAAACAAATCGTAGCGGAGCTCAATAAACACATCGTGGGGCAGGAGGAAGCCAAAAAGGCGGTGGCGATCGCACTTCGGAACCGTTACCGCCGCGCCCAGCTCTCTCCCGATTTCAGAGAGGAGATCACCCCTAAGAACATCATCATGAAGGGGCCCACGGGCGTGGGCAAAACGGAAATAGCAAGAAGGCTCGCAAAGCTCGTAAAAGCGCCTTTTGTTAAGGTGGAAGCGACCAAGTACACCGAAGTCGGATACGTGGGCAAGGACGTCGAGGGCATGGTGCGCGATCTGGTGGAGTGCGCGTTTCGCCTTGTGAAAGACGAAAAGACGGCGGAGGTTTCCGTGAAGGCGCAGGAAACCGCCGAAAAGAAAATGGTGAAAATTCTTGCCGAAGCCAAGAAGGCGGACAGAGGGGAAACGGCGCGCGAGGTGTTCGAAGCGAACCTCTTGGAATCGCTCAGAAAGGGCGTGTTCGACAATACCGTTATCGAGGCGGAAGTCGCAGACGAGCCCAAAAACATGGAGCTCGTCCCCGGCGGGGCGGCGATCAACCTCGGCTCTATTTTCGGCGAAATGCTTCCCCAAAGAAAGAAAAAGCGCAAAATCGCCGTTAAAGAGGCGATGAAGCTGTTCATTGCCGAGGAGGCGGATAAGCTCATCGACGACGACGCGGTCAAGGACGAGGCTCTTCGCCGTGCCGAGAACGACGGCATCATCTTCATCGATGAAATCGACAAAATCGCAGGCAAAGGCAACACGTCTGGGGCGGACGTTTCCCGCGAGGGCGTTCAGCGCGACATTCTTCCCATCGTGGAAGGAAGTACGGTCATGACCAAGTACGGCGCGGTGAAAACGGACTATATTCTCTTCATTGCGGCGGGCGCGTTCCACGTCGCGCGGGTGGAGGACCTCATTCCCGAGCTTCAAGGACGCTTCCCCGTATCGGTGGAGCTCACTTCCCTTACCAAGGAAGATTTCGTGAACATTTTAACGAGCACCGAGCACTCGCTCACCCGTCAGTACGCCGTGTTGCTCGCCGTGGATAACATCGACCTTCGCTTTACGCCGGACGCGATCGAGGCGATCGCGGAGATCTCCGAGGATATCAACCTCACGAGCGAGGACATCGGCGCGCGCAGGCTTCATACCGTTATGGAATATCTTTTAGAGGATATTTCCTTCAACGCCTGCGGGGGGGATTATCCCGTCATTCCCGTGGAGGTCAACCGCGCGTACGTCGAGGAACACTTGAAGAAGATCACCAAGGACCGCGATTTGAAGAAGTACGTGCTCTAAGATAGGAGAAGACTATGATACAAATTCCCAAGGGCACGAAGGACGTGCTTCCCAAGCAGTCGTATTTGTGGCAATACGTGGAGAAAACCGCGCGGGAAACCGCCGAATCGTTCGGCTTCCGCGAGATCCGCACTCCCGTGTTCGAGCATACCGAGCTCTTTCAGCGCGGTGTGGGCGATACGACGGACGTCGTCAGTAAGGAAATGTACACCTTTCTCGACAAGGGCAACCGTTCCATGACTTTAAAGCCCGAGGGCACGGCGGGCGTGGCGCGCAGTTTTGTGGAGAACGGCTTAATGAACGACGGACTGCCCGCAAAAATGTACTATTTTTCGCCCGCGTTCCGTTACGAACGCCCGCAGGCGGGGCGGCTTCGGGAGCATCACCAATTCGGCGTGGAGTTGTACGGCGCGGCAGGCCCGCAGGCGGACGCGGAGGTCGTCACCCTCGTGGACGCTTTTTATAAAAAGTTAGGGCTGAAAGAGGTTCGGCTCGAACTCAATTCCATCGGGTGTAAAGAGTGCCGAAGGGCTTACAACGTTGCGCTTAAAGAATACTTCGCGCCCCGTTTGGGGGAAATGTGCGAGGATTGCAACGCGCGTTTCGAAAAAAACCCCATGCGCATGATCGACTGTAAAAACGAGAAGTGCAAAGTACACACCGCGGGCGCGCCGCGCATGCTCGATTTTCTCTGCCCCGATTGCCGGGCGCATTTCAGCGAGGTATGCAGTCTATTGGACGGCGCGGGCGTGAAGTACGAAATCAACCCCTCCATCGTGCGCGGGTTGGATTATTACAGCCGAACGGTGTTCGAATTCGTGAGCGGCGCTGCGGGCGCGCAGGGCACGGTGTGCGGGGGAGGCAGATACGATACGCTCTTGGAGCAGATCGGCGGAAAGCCCGTTCCCGCAGTCGGTTTCGGAGGGGGGATCGAAAGGCTTCTCATGGTCATGGAGGCGGAGGGGGTTTCGCTTCCCGAGCCCGACCGCGTTGCCTGTTATCTTGCGGGCATGGATGAAGCTTCCCGCAAGAAGGCGTTTTTGCTCGCATGCGAATTGAGGGGCGAAGGCGTGCCTTGCGAAACCGATTTGATGGAGCGTTCCTTAAAGGCGCAGTTTAAGTACGCCGACAAAATCGGCGCGCGTTACGTGGCGGTTATCGGCGAAAACGAGCTGAAAGAAGGCGCGGCGGAAGTGAAGGATATGAAAAATTCTTCTTCCGAACGGATTAAATTTTGCGGACTTTCCGCATACTTAAAGAAAAAATATTAAAATTTGGAGAAAACAAATGGCTAAAAACGTAAAAGAGATCAATGGGGAAGAACTGCGCGGACTTTTGGACGCGGGGAAAACGGTGGTGTGCGACTTTTGGGCAAGCTGGTGCGGGCCCTGCCGTATGCTTGCGCCCGTTCTCGACGAGGTTGCTGGCGAATTCGCGGAGAAAGCGGAATTCGTGAAAGTGGACGTCGATTCCAACCCCGAAGCGGCGGCGCAGTACGGCGTTATGTCTATTCCGTACGTTGCCGTTTTGCAGGGCAATACGGTAAAGGACAGCAATTTGGGATACGTTCCCGCCGACGTCCTTCGGAGTTTTCTTGCAAAAAACTTATAGGCGGAAGGAAAAGCCCCGTCCGAGCGTTCGCTCGGGCGGGGCTTTTTGATATCGGAATTTTCTCAAATATTATTTTTGCGTTTGATTTGCTTTGCGAGAGTAAAAATTTCGAGCCCGATGCCGATGGCGGAGAACACCAAAACGAGTACGAGGTCGATATAGAAATAATTTGCAAACTCGCTGTTGAGCATACAAATTCGGAATGCCTCGATCGCCGTATAATTAAGCCCTTCGCTATGCGCCGCAATTCCCGCCGAGATGATATAGATGACGGGAATGGACGCCGCCATGAGCACGAGCGTCGTGACCGACACGATGACGAGCATCATTTTATTGGGCTTTCCGTGGAATTTTTGGTATAAATACGAGCCCGCCAAAACAGACACAATGGCAGAGATCGCGGCAACGAAGCCGATGAGGTTTAAAACGATGGAAATGACGACGCCCGCCAAACCGCCGAGCAGCGCGCCGCAAAAACCCTGCAAATAGTTGTTGGGCGCGTTATTGAAATCCTGATTTTCCGCGCTGATCAGCGCATTGATTTTTTCGACGCAGTCGTTGTCGATCTGAACGGTGAAGCCGTCGATATTGCATTTCTTTGCACTGGCTTCATTGATGCGGTTTCCGCACACGGGGCAGTAGTCGCTGTTCATCGCACCGCTTTCTTTGAGAATGGAGAAGATCGTATTCAAAATCGCGGGCAATCTTTTCAGCAGTCGATTCGTCGTAATATCGTTGAATCCGAGAACGATTCCATAGGGCGAAAAGGTCATTTTAAAGAATTTCAACCCCAAATTGCGAATGCCCGCTTCGATCGTTCTCTTTTGATCGTCGGTTGCGTAAAACGAAACATGCAGTCTGACGGGTGCAACGTTGTCTAACGGAAAAACGCCTGCACTCGTTTCATACCCCTGAATCTTGCCGTAGGCAGAGTTTTTGTTCACGGTCATGCCGTAGCTCGTGAAAAAAGCGACAAATTTTTTGTTCATATTCTCCTCATTTTTTGATTTAGTGATGTTAACATTATAGCATATGATGCAAAATTGTCAATCCTTCTGTCGAAAAAAGTCGGAATATGGCAGGGTACGGCTAAGATTTGAGCAGATCGAGCAAGGTATATTGCGAAAGAAATTGATATACCGTTTCGTCGAGGGCTTTCCAAACGGGGTAGGCGGGACAATCGGCGGAACGGGGACATCCGTCCGTTCCGCCCGAGCACGACGCGGAGGACAAGCTTGTTTCCGTCACCTTTAAAATTTCCGCGAGCGTGTATTTTTCGGGCGGGCGGGAAAGTTTATATCCGCCGTTTTTGCCGCGCGAACCCTCCGCAAGTTCCGCTTTTACAAGCGCGGTCATAATGCTTTCCGCGTATTTGTGCGGAATGCTCTGCCGCTCGGCGAGCAATTTCAAGGAACGGAATCCGTCGCTTCCCGCAAGCTCCGCCATAATGCGGAGCGCATAACGCCCCCGCGTAGATACGATCACGATTCGTCCCCGCAGTGTTCGCAGGTGCGGAAAGCCTCTTCGTCGTAGGGAATGCCGCTCCGCTTGTAATAGTCGAGAACGGCGTTTTTGATTGCTTCCTCCGCAAGCACGGAGCAGTGCAGTTTGTGCGCGGGAAGCCCGTCGAGCGCTTCGGCGACCGCTTTGTTGGTGAGAGCGAGCGCTTCCGAGAGCGGTTTTCCTTTGATCATCTCCGTCGCCATCGAGCTCGAAGCGATTGCGCTGCCGCATCCGAACGTTTCGAATTTGACGTCCGCGATGATATCGTTTTCGATTTTCAGATAAATTTTCATGATGTCGCCGCATTTTGCGTTTCCCACTTCGCCCATGCCGTCCGCGTTTTCGATCGTGCCCACGTTGCGGGGGTTGCGGAAATGGTCCATCACCTTTTCGCTGTACAGTGCCATGGTTTTCTCCTTATAGAATGAATTTTCTTTTTCCGTTTGTAAGCTCCCGCCAAACGGGGGAGAAGGCGCGCAGTTTTTCCACCACCTCGCAAACGGAAGAAATCAAATAATCTACTTCCTCCTCGGTGTTTTCTTCGCCGAGGGTGAGCCGCAGAGAGCCGTGCGCTACGTCGTGGACTCTGCCGATGGCGAGGAGCACGTGCGAAGGATCGAGCGAGCCCGACGTGCAGGCGGAGCCCGAGGAAGCGAAAACGCCCATATCGCTCAAATACAACAGCAGTCCCTCGCCCTCGATGCCCTCGAAGCAAAAACTAACGTTGCCGGGGAGCCGTTGTTTTTCGTCGCCGTTGAGCGCGGAATGGGGGATCTTGCTAAGACCCGCGATCAGTCTGTCGCGAAGGCGGGTCAATTTTTGCGCCGTTTGCGGGAGGGCGTTTAACGCTTCGTCGAGCGCGACCGCCGTCGCTACGATCGCGGGTAAATTTTCCGTTCCCGCCCGCTTGCCTTTCTCCTGCGCGCCTCCTTCGATCAGCGGAAAAAGGGGCGCGCCCGCTCTCACGTAGAGCGCGCCGCATCCGCGCGGGCCGCCGAACTTGTGCGCGGAGAGGGAGAGATAGTCCGCGCCGAGCTCCGCCGCGTTTACGGGAATGTGCCCGACCGCCTGTACTGCGTCGGTATGCAAGGGAATTTTGCGCGCCTTGCAAACCGCGCCGATTTCCCGCACGGGTTGCAAAGTGCCTATTTCGTTGTTGGCGAGCATGACGGAAACGAGGCAGACGTCGTCCGAAAGCTCTTTCTCGATATCTTGCACGGAAACGATCCCGTTTTTGTCGACGGGCACGAGAACTATTTCGAAGCCCTCCCGACGCAATTTTTCAAGCGGGTGCAGTACGGCGTGGTGCTCGATCGCCGTGGAAACGATTTTCCGCTTGCCTTTGCGCGCGCCCGCGCGCGCCGCGCTGAAAATTGCCTGATTGTCCGCTTCGCTTCCGCCCGAAGTGAAAATAATTTTGTCCGCGTTCGTTGCGCCCAAAGCGCGGGCGATGCGTCCGCGGCTGTTTTCGAGCGCTTCCTTTGCGGCTTGTCCCGTTTCGTGCAGGCTGGACGGGTTTCCGTAAAATTCGCGCGCGGCGGTTACGTACGCTTCGAGGGCGGCGGGGCGGATCGGCGCCGTCGCCGCGTTGTCGGCATATACTTGCATGGTTTTCTCCGTAATTCCTATCTTTTTTATAGGAATTATACTACCGCATGAAAAATTTGTCAAGCGCATTTGCCGTGAAAGGGAAAGCTTTTTTGTTCCCCCTTGACAGGGCGGGGGAGGCGTGTTATAATTAAAAAAATTGGAAAAATGCGGGAGCGCGGTATGCCACCTTTCGACGGCGGACAACTGAATAACTTACTTGTTCGCCTGAAACGAGGGGACGGCGGCGCGCTCGACGGGGTGCTCGCGGCTGCGGGCAAACGAATGCTGGCGCTTGCACAGGGAATTTTGGGGAATCGAGCAGACGCGGAGGACGCGGTGCAGGAGAGTTTTCTCAAAATCGCGCGTTCCGTTCATACTTTTCGGGAGGGTACCAACGGGTATGCATGGATCATGCGCATCGTGCGCAATGCCGCGCTCGATCTGCTCAGAAAGCGCAAACGGCGGGCGGAAGAGAATATCGACCTCTTTTTCTCGCTGACCGACGGGAGCTATTCCGAGGAGCGTTTAAACGAGGCGGTCGCCTTAGAACGGGCGGCGGCACGGTTGGAGGCGGACGAGCGCAAGCTCATCTATTACCGCTATTATCTCGATTTTACCGTGCGGGAGATCGCGCGGGAAACGGGGCAAAGCAAGTCGGCGGTTCAGCGTGCGCTGGATAGGGCGGAAAAAAACCTGAAATCTTTCTTGGAAGCGGGACAAAACCCGCAGTAGATACGTTACTATTTATGATGGACGAGAATAAAGACAAACAACTCCAATCGGCGTTCGAGGGATATTTCGACGGGGGCGAAGAGCCGAACGTCGATCTCGGACGCGCGAAATCCGAACTGCAAAAAACGCGCAGCCGCAGAAAACGGGGAAGAATGATTTCCGCCGTTCTTTCCGCTTGCGCGGCGTTTGCACTCGTTTTGGCGGTAACTTTTGTTCTCCTTCCCGCATTTACTCCCGCAGGTTCCGGCAACGATTGGGCGCAATCGCCGCCTCCGCTCGACGTCCCGGGCTCCGATTCGAACGCATCGCCGAATCCCGACGCCGACGGAGATCATTCGGATATCTCTTATTCTCTTGCCGATGCGGAGGTGCGGACGATGAGCTATGCGGAGCTCGCGGAGGCGTTCGGGGAATATGCGTTGGATTTCGCACGCTTGGAGGCGGACGGCACGGCGGATTGCGGTTACGGCGTTTATACTTACAAGGGACGCGCGGTTCTGCTCTATGCGGAAATTACGGCGGAGGGGGACGTGCCGTTTACCGCGACCGTGTATGCCGATCTCTCGAACGGTCGATACTCTTCGGTAGAGCTTGCGCCCTATCGGGATTTGCCTCGGGAAGAGGGGTACCGCGTCCAAACGCAAATCGAGGGCGGCGTATATTTATCCAAAGTCTATTGGGAGAAAAACGGGGAAACGTTTGCCGATTTACAGTCGTCCTCCGAGCTGGGCGTACAGACGCTTCTTGCATATTTTTTGTAAATTTTCGGAAATTTTTTAAAACAAGCGGGACAAATCAACCCGCAGGCTCGTTGTAAGAGTGAAACGTGTAGGTATCCGCAAACTTTGTTGTGTTATTAAATTTTGAACGGGGCGCAACGCTTCTATGGCTAAGAGGGAACAAAAAGGAAAGTAGCTCGCAAAGCTTTTCGGTACGAAAAGGTTGCGAAATAATAGGAGGACGGAAAATGAGAAAGAAATGGCTTGCTTGTATCACGGCAACGGCGTTGAGCGCGGTATTCCTTGCGGGGTGCGACGGAAATAAAACCGTGCTCGCGGAAGCGGGCGAGGCGGAGTCTCTGAGCTATACCGAGCGCACGGACGCGTTTTACGAGCTCGTGAGCGCTTCGCAGGGATTCTCTGCGGAATTTGCTTCGCTTGCCTGTCAAAATAAAACGAACGAGAACGTTGCCGTTTCGCCTGTGTCCGCGTATATGGCGCTTGCTCTTGCGGCGGAGGTTTCGGGCGGGGATACCCAAGCCGAGATTTTGTCCGCGCTGGGCGTTTCTTACGAACGGCTCCGTTCCGATTTCAAGCTCTTCTACCGTGCGGTTTCGGCGGAGTATAAATCCAATTCCGGTCAGGTTTCCGCCCGCGCCGTTCCCGTCAATTCCGTTTGGGTAAACGAGGGGCTGGAAGTAAAGACCGAGCGCATTCAAACGCTTGCTGCCGATTATTTCTGTTCCTCCTATTCGGCGGACTTTGCGGGCAACAACAAGAGTGCGAACGCCGCCGTGCGCGCCTACGTGAAAAAGCAGACGAAGGGGCTCATCGACACCGATTTCGCTTTGGACGAACAGACGCTGTTTACCTTTATTAACACCTTTTATTTAAAGGAAGTGTGGAACGATTACGGCGACAAGCTCCCTTGGGCGGACGGCGAATACACCTTTGCTTCCGCAAGCGGAAAGACGGAAACGGTGAAGCTGATGCAAGGCTACTACGCTGGGGGAAGAGCGTACGAGGGAGAAAACTTTGCAAGTTTTTATACCGTTACCGACCACGGCTACTGGCTGAGATTCATAACGCCCAAGGACGGCTTTTCGGTGAGCGACGTGTTTACGGCGGAGAACCTCGCCCAAATCGTGAATGCGGACAATTACGATCCGTACGACCATGAAAACAAACTGCATTACAACACGCGTTGCTTCTTCCCCGAATATAAGGCAAGCTACAACGGCGACGTCGCTCCCGTGTTAAGAAATATGGGCGTGCGCACGCTGTTCACTGAGAAGTGCGATTTTTCGCCGATCACGGACAGTCCCGCGCGCGTGGGGCAAGTACGGCACGTTACCGAGCTTACCGTAAACAGGAGGGGGATCGAAGGGGCGGCCGTCACCGTTCTTCCCGCGGCGGGCGCGGCGGGACCGGGGGAATACGAAGAAGTTTATCGCGATTTTATCGTAGACCGCGCGTTCGGCTACGTGTTGGAGAATAGCGAAGGAATCGCTCTCTTTGCGGGTATCGTAAACGCGGTATAAAGATTGTTTCCGCGAGGAGGGTCGCTCCAAGCGTTCTTCGCCGAAAAGGCGAAGAGCGGCGTGTATCTCTCCGTATTGGACCTCCGCAATTCCGGTTATAGAGGAACGGCTTCCCTGCAAAGCGCAAAGGAGCGGCTGGAAACGCTGAGCGATTACTTGGGCACGGACGAGTACAAACAGGAATTTTACGGGCTCGTGAAGCTTTTGCAAGAGCAGGGGCGTTACGGGAATTAACGCGTCGGGAAGCGTCCGTCATTCCTTCCGATAAAACCGAATAGAAATTAAAATTCTCCGCATAATGACGTTATACGGAGGATTTTTTTAGTATGAAAGCAACGGGTATCGTGAGGAGGATCGACGAACTTGGCAGGGTGGTAATTCCCAAGGAAATACGCCGCACTTTGCGCATTCGGGAGGGCGACCCCTTAGAACTGTTTACCGACCGCGACGAGCTGATGCTCAAAAAATATTCGCCTATCGCGTCCGTGGAGCGTTTCGCGGAGGGGACGGCGAAATCACTCAACGAGCAAAGCGGACTGCTTGCCGCCATCTGCGACAACGACGCCGTGCTCAGCGCCTACGGACAGGGCAAGAGAGGGCTTGTCGGCAAGACGGTTTCCGACAAAATGACGGAAGTGATGACTTCCCGCAGAAGCTATCTCGCAAACAAGTCCGAGGGGGGCGAAATGCTTCCCGTAACGCAGGATCAGGAAGAGGAATTCACGGCGCAGATCGTCGTGCCTATCGTTGCCAACGGCGACTGCTTGGGCGCGGTGGTTCTGCTCTCGCGCGAAGAGGGGAGCGTGTTGGAAGCTTCCTGCGTGAAGCTTGCCCGCCTGACAGCAGACATCATTGCCAATCAGTTTGAGTAAAGCTTCGCCGCCGCGCGTTCGCGCGGCGGCGTTTTCGTCAATATTCTTATGAAGCATAAAACGTTCTTGAAAAACGTGGCGGTCATCTCCCTCGGCGGTTTTGCGGCAAAGGGGATCGGCGCGCTCTACCGCATACCGCTTTCGCGGTTTTTAAGCGGCTACGGCATGGGGCTGTACCAAATGGCGTACCCGCTCTTTTGCGTGTTGCTCACCTTCTCGTCAACGGGGATCCCGTCGGCGTTTTCCCGCATGATCGCAAGGGAAACGGCGCGGGGACAGCGCACCGATTCCACGGTAAAAACGGCGGCGAAGCTGTTCGCCCTGCTCGGACTTTGCGGGGCGCTTATCATGTGTCTGCTCGCTCCTTACATGAGCGGGATCCAAGGGGAGCCCGCCCTTGTCAACTGCTATTTCGCTTTGGCTCCGTCCGTATTTTTAGTGGCGGTCATCGCGGTGCTTCGCGGGTATTTTCAGGGGAAAAACGATATGCGCCCGACGGCGGTTTCCGAAATCGCGGAGCAACTCGTCAAGGCGGGCGCGGGACTCATTCTTGCTTACCGTTTTCGGGAAGAACCCGCGCGCGCGGCGTTTGGCGCGCTCTTGGCCGTCACGCTCTCCGAGCTCGGCGCGCTTTTGTATCTGATCGTACGCTACCGCGGGGAAAGGGGACGCGGCTGTTTGCGGGCGCGGAAAACCGCGGGTTCGGAAATTTTTTCCGCCGCTCTTCCCGTTATGCTCGCTTCCGCCGTGCTTCCGCTTTCGCAGACGGTCGACAGCGTCTATCTCGTGAGGCTCATGTCCCGCCATACTTCCCGCGCGGTGTCCCTTTACGGGCTGTTCGCGGGGAGCGCGATCACCCTCGTCAATTTGCCCGCCGCCGTCTGCTACGGACTTGCGGCGGCAAGCGTGCCCGCCGTGTCCTCCTGCTTTGCGCGGGGGGAGCGCGAGGAGGGGAGAACGCGCGCCCTGTACGCCTTGGCGCTCACCCTTATTTTGTCTATTCCCTGCGCGGTGGGGCTGTTCGCCTTTGCAAGGCCCGTAGTGGGGCTTTTGTACGGGCATCTTTCCGCGGAGGATACGGAAACGCTCGTCACCCTCGTGCGCCTTACCTCCGTTTCCGCCGTCAGCCTCGCGGGGGTGGATACCCTCGCCGCCTGTCTTACGGGCATGGGGCGGGCAAAATTCGCCGCGCTCGGGATGCTGGTCGCCGTGGCGGTGAAGTTGGTCGTGGAAAGTTTGCTCGTGGGCAATCCCGCCTTTTCCGTAGCGGGCGCGGCAATCGCCACAAACGCCTGTTATCTGGTTGCTTTTTTCTTCGATTTGTACTATACTTTAAAGCGAAAAACCAAACGGGAGAAAACGGCGTATGATCACGGTGATCGGCTTAGGAGTGGAGAAGGGCGACCTGACGGAGCGGGCGAAAACTGCATTGAAGGCGGCGGACAAGGTATTGCTTCGCACGGGAAAACTGCCCTCCGCCGACGGGCTTAGGGAATCGGGCATTCCCTTCGAATCGTTGGACGGCTTGTACGAAAAGAGCCGTAATTGGGATACGCTTGCGAAAAACATCGCGGCGGAGGTCAAACGGCAGGCAAAGGGGAAAAACGTTTGCTACTGCGTGGACGGGAGCGTAACGGAGGACAGGGCGGCTGAAATCTTGCTCCGCGGCGGGGCGCGCGCGATCGAGGGGGTCGGCAAGGGCGCGGCGGCTGCGGCGCGCGCAGGGATCGGCTGTACCTATACGAGCGTTTCCGCCTATGAAACGGCGGGGCGGCGGCTCACCCTTCCCCTCGTCGTTTACGACGTGGCGGATAAGCTTCTTGCGGGCGACGTGAAGCTCGCTCTTACCGAGTTGTTCGGCGACGAAGCCCCCGCGCTCTACATAGACGGGGAAACCGAGAAAAAAATTCCGCTCTGCGAGGCGGACAGGCAGGAGCATTACGGCGAACATACCGCAATCGTCGTATTCGAAGAGGATCTGCTCGATAAAAAGCGGTTCTGCCTCGAAGATCTCATGGCGATCCTGCGGCGCTTGCGCGCACCCGACGGCTGTCCTTGGGACAGGGCGCAGACGCACGAGAGTATTCGCATCAACGCCATCGAAGAGGCGTACGAGTTGGTGGATGCGATCGATTGCGGCGATGCGGACAAAATTTGCGAAGAGGCGGGGGACGTCGTCATGCAGGCGGCGTTCCACACCCTCATAGAAGAAGAGCGCGGCGGATTTTCCTTGACGGACGTGTTGAGCGGGGTCTGCGAAAAGCTCATTTCCCGCCATACCCACG
>CAMUFJ010000001.1 GCA_947088135.1 uncultured Clostridia bacterium | reverse complement strand
AGAATTGCCTTGACTAATTATGTAATGGAAAAACAAGTAAGATAAATTTCAATTTTTCGTTACAAATGTTAAACGAAAAAGTATAACGCACTATACTTCGCAAGCGAAGATAGTGCGCTTTTTTTGCCACAAGGAAATCCTTATAACAGATACCCTTATGCGGAGGTTCTTTTTTTAGAATATCAAAGCTTGACGGAAGTTGAAAAAAATGCTAAAATATAAAAAATCACACACCGCAAAAGCGATATGTGATTTTTTGGCAGGGGAGACGCGATTCGAACACGCAACCTACGGTTTTTCTCCCGCTTCACTCAGCATCGATAAGTTATATCATAACAACAAATTTATACATATTTCATTTGCAGATTTTTACGGACTCCGATAAGGAGTCCGTTTTTTATGTAAAAAATAAGGAGGTCAAAATGAGAAGGAATAGAAAACCCATGACGCGGATGCGGCTCGCGTGTACGTTCGCTCCAAAGCTCTTTATCGTTCTTTCTCTCCTTGTATATATTATGGGCGGCAGTATTTTGTATGCGGTGGACGAGCATGGCTGGGAGCGGATAATCGAGCTTTGGGGAATATGCACCGTTATCTTGTGCGTTTTCTGTACGATATGGCTTGCCGTCGGGTTTGCGATTTTACAAGCAAAAACAAGTAAAAACAAGTAAAAACTTGTTTTGCAAGTTAAAACAAGTTTTTTGGGTGAGGAGGTAGACATGGAATTGCTAATCGATAAAAAATATCTTATTCGCTTGGAAAGATATACTAAATTCGGTTATGGCGGTGACTATGATCCTTTCGCGGTACGCTATGTATTCAGATTGCCCGAATGGGCGAATGTTCCCGAAGGTTACACGGTTCAGATTGAAGCTAAGGAAGTAGATTGGGAGCATGACGAAAATGGTCGTTTGTTTAATAACGCGAAGCCGCTTTTTACAAAAGAGCTTGAAAACAATATAACTTACCGCCTTGATCGCGACAATAATCAGATTTATGAGGCGGTGATGACGGAAAATCGAGAAAAGGGAAAGCGTTATAGACGTTTTAAGTATACCGCCGAAGAGTTATATGCACTTTATCAAAATATAGATTTATCGGATGCAAAGCTTGTTGTCGCCCAAATTGATATTTATTATGACGGGATAGAGGGAAACAGGCAGAAGATATTACAAGGCAATCGGATTGAAAAAACAGTTTACGTTATCGGAAAGGAAAAAGGCAGTTGGTTTTATTCTCCTGAGCTCGATACGAAACGGCGTATCGGCTCCCACGGCGTAACAATTTTAGGCAACATCAAAGCCGATGATCAAGCTACGGTTTTGGCGCTCATCCAAAAGTACGGTTACAATATAAAACTTCTCGAAAAGGAGTATTTGAATATATTCCTCGCCCAAAATCGTGTGGAAAAGATATTACAAAGCATGAAGTTTTATCCCGAACACGACGACGCACCCAAAGACAAAGAAATAAATTCAGCGGTTGCGGCGATCCAAACCGTCGCAGAAGATGCAAAGGAAATTATTTCCCAAAGACTTTCAGAAGAAGAAAATGAAAAAGCACAAATGAAAACGGACTTTATCAAGTCTTTGAGTAAGTATTTTGTGGAGGTCAGTTAAAAATGGAATTTAAAGATAAAGTTTTGTATGTGCGGAAAAAATTGCGTTTGACGCAATCGGAATTGGCAGAACAACTGAATATCGATTATGTAACTATCAATAAATGGGAAAAAGGTATTCATAGCCCGCAAACGTTAAAAGAAAATATATTCGATACTTTTTGTAAGGAGCATGGCATTGAATTTGATGAGTTGATGATAATCAAAAAACCAAAATTCCTCAAAGAAGCAATTATTGAACTTTTAAATAAGTATGCCCGTAGCAATGAAACTAAGGCAAGAGACATTGAGCTTGGCGGACATTTTATTTCCGATAATTTTGAAAGAATTTTTGAGCAAATAGCAGAAGCTCGGCAAAGCAGGGATAACAAGTATACGGAGTATGATCGTTGGAAAAGATCAGGTGCTTATGGAGGGGAAAAAATATTTAAGCAGTATCAAATGGAGTTGCAGATAAAAGATGCGATTTATTACGATAAGCTTGAACGGCTCTATAAATACATTATAGGAGTGGAGAAGCTATGAAAAAGTATTATGAAATTGGGAATGAAGAGGTTTATCTTACCACGGGAATTTATGCGCTCACACGCAACACATTAGTAAAAGCGATGTGCAGGGACGGGGAGCCTTATGGCGCTTTGACTGTCAACCTTGATGTTAAGCTTGAAAGCCCCGATTTGGCATACTTGAATATCAATTTGTGGGGCGTAGACGTTGAAAAATTCATCACGGAAAACGATTTGGGGGAAAAGGTAGTAGGCGGAGAACGGAGGAGCGGATACCTTATATATCCGCTTTATAGACTAAATTTAGAAAACTTGTAAAAACAAGTTTTTGCAAGTAAAAACAAGTTTTTTAAATATTATGCCGAAACCAGTGGAAGGCAGCCCGTTCGAGTCGGGCTTTCGGCACACAGGTACCCACCTGGCTGTCGATGTGTGCATACGTCGACAGCTTATGTGGGCGGGTATCTGATAAGTGGGGTACTTGTATGGAAAGCACAAAAAAGGTAGTGAAAAGGCTACCGACGAATTGTTTGTCGTGCCGCTATTTAGACGATTCGGATTTGCCTAATTTCTTTTGCGACATTACTTGCGATTTGCTCAATGAAACAGGTAAAGAAGAGATTGCAAAACAACGGCATAAGAATTGCCCGTTGGTTTTAGCGGTTCCGAAAATAGGGGAGTGACTATTGCAAAAACAAGTAAAAACAAGTTTTTTACAGGATAGGAGAAAAATATGACAGCAAAAGCACAAAAAACGAATGCGGAAAAACTCAAAGCAATTACGGATAACATACCGCCCGAAATGAAAGCTATGCCGAATTGGTGTGTATTCAGAACGCGCTGGAATGAAGAGAAGGGAAAAAAGGATAAATACATACTTTCGCCGCATAACGGGCATTGGGCAAAATCGACGGATCCTTCAACCTGGGCTGACTTTGAATCGGCGATGAAATACGCGAAGGACACGAACTGCGAAGGGCTGGCGTTTGCTTTGGACGGAAAATGCGGAATAACTTGCATTGACCTGGATAAATGCTTAGATGCTCAGGGGGCTCCGAAGTCGAAGATATCGAAGGATATTCTCGCGGGGATCCAGGATCACTATACCGAAGTTTCGACGAGCGGGAACGGGCTACACCTCTTTTTTAAAGACGTGATCGTCGGAGAAACCTATAATAACCGTGCCGAAATCAACGGCGAAGAAGAAGTTGAGGTCTATGAAAAGGCGCGGTTCATGAGCATGACGGGCGATATTTACGAGAATCGCAAAGTGTTGAAGTCGTGTCCTTTCGAAATGAAAACCATGCTACGGGGCTTACTCAAAGAAAAGGTGCCAAATAACACACCTGCCCATGCGGTTGCGCTCACTGCCGATGACAGCGAAGTATTAGCGCGTATTAGCCGAAGTAGACGCAAGAACGAGTATGATCGGCTTGCATCAGGACAAGGCGTTTCAAATGACAAATCGCGCGACGATTTCCGTATGGCGGGTATTCTTGTGTTTTTCTCAGGCGGGAATATCCCGCAGACAGTTCGAATCATGCGGGCAAGCGGAATCAATCGCCCCGATAAACCCGATATTTATTATCAACGCACAGCGGAAAAAGCCGCATCAACTTGTTCACAGTTCTACGGCGAAGCAAAAACAAGTAAAAACTTGCAAAAACAAGTTTTTCCAAGTAATGCCCGCGAGGGCAACTATAACGAAGGGAGATGAAGAAATGAAGGTAATTACGATTTTTAATCAAAAAGGCGGCGTAGGGAAGAGCACGACTGCAATCAATCTCATGGCGGAATATTTTAAGCGCGGAGAACGCGTGCTGGGAATCGATATCGATCCGCAGTCCCATTTAACGAAATTCTTAGATGCTAAAACCGACGGCAAGCGGACCGTTTTCGAGCTTTTAAGCGGAGAAAGCCATTTCGATGACGTCGCACAAGCAACCCGATACGGCGATATTATCCCCTGCGAAGGTTCATTTGCAACGTTGCTTCCGAAGCTCACGGGGAATCCTGCATTCATCTTTTCCTTGCGCGACGTCTTAGCAAAGCAGGGAGAAAGCTATGATTTGTGCTTTATTGATTGTCCGCCTTCGGTAAATCACGTGACAATCGCGGCTCTTGTGGCAACGGATTATGTATTGATCCCGACAGAAGCGGAGTATTTTTCCGTGGACGGTATGTTTGAAATTGCGCGCACCATTAACCAGGTGCGGAGCAGTCCGTATTTAAACCCCCTATTGAAGGTTGCGGGCGTGCTGTTTACGCGGTATCGTGGCAATTTGACGTTGGCGCAGGACATCAGTGAAGCTGTTGAAAAGACGACGCAAGATTTGTTTTCAGCATCGGTATTCAAAACAAAAGTCCCGTTGACGTGCGATATTCCCGAAAGTCAGGTAAGAAAGCGTTCGGTCGCGGATTATAAGGCGCGGAGTAAAGCGTCGACTGCATATGCGGAAATAGCAAATGAATTAACGGAGGCAATAGCATGAAACGGAATTTTGATATCAACGGATTGTTCGGTGAAATGGCAAAACCGACCCCAACGACATTTGTTCCCCCCAAAGTTCATGTTGTGGACGAAAAGACGGTAAAAGCAATGACCTGGCAGATTGACATCACTGTTTTGGATCGCCTTCACGTGTTTGCCAAGTCGCACTCATTAAAGAAAAACGCGCTTGTTGAGCGTGCTATTATCGACTATCTGGACGCACACGAGGATTGATATGGCGTTAGACTTTGAAAAACGTTCTGAGCATTTCTCGAAAATCATAAGCAATGATGAGCGGCTGGCGCGATTTATTGATTTGTGCTTTCAAAGTGACGAACTGAGTTTGGCGCAGGCGTCCGAAGCATTTAATCAAAACGAAAAATTGCGTGAAGTGCGTACATATGACGGTTGGCGACAAGTTAAGAGGTACGTGCAAAGAGGGCAACACGGTTATCCCACATTTGACCCGACAACAAAAAACGAAAAATCGTTTGTTTTTGACGTGTCGCAGACGGCAGGAGTACCGCGCCCTAAGCGAGTATTAAGCGGTGAAGAATTCGATCGGATATATAACGAAATTGCAGAAGTAAGTCAAATATTCTGCGGAGAGGATATCGGAGGTATGCGGTCGTCGGTGCAAAAAATTCTAAGTATTAAAGAAAATAAAAATCAGGAGGAGCAAAAAAATGAACGAAACATTAGGGATCTGCAAAGCGTTGGCGGGGGGAGAGAATGGACGAGTGATGACGCCGTACTCCTTCACGATCGAGGAAATCATGGAAATAGAGGAGTACCACAAGCAAGGAAAGGTGCATCCGTTGGACGTCAAATATCCTTCTTTGACGGAATTGAAGCAGAGAGCGGGGCGGTACGGGAAAATGGCGGAAACGTATCTCAAAGAGAACAACTTCCCCAAATACATGATCATGCGCTCGCATCAGACGCTGTGGTTCAATCTGGTGGAGCTGGCGGAACGGATAGAGAAGTTTCGGGACGAAATGTTTTCGCAGTACAATCCGCCGAAAACGCTGGACTATCTCACGTTGGCGAACGCGATGAGGGAGCACCGGCAAATGGTAGAGGAAAGGATTTACGAAGAGTTCATCAAGCCGTTCGCAAAGGACTAAACGATCAGTACGCGAGGTATGCCGAGCTTGCAAAGGCTAACCCCGATACTGTGCTCATGTTGCGGATAGGCGATTTTTATGAAACGTTAGGCGATAAAGCGTTGGTAATGTCCAACGCTTTAAGCCTTACACTGACAAGCAGAGACGTCGGCTTGCCTGAACGCGTGCCCATGGTCGGAATTCCATTTCATGCGTTAGATAACTATGTAAAAAAACTCAAAAGTAAGGGAATTTCGTGTATTATAGGCGACAATCTTGAAGAACTCGAAGAACAAGCGGTAAACCTGCAAAGCATAGCAAAAGCGCAAGGCTTTGAGCGCACAATTGCAGCTGAGCAGACGGTGGAACCGTCCCCGGGCGAAGCCGCCGTGCAGGGCGTTCAGACGCAGGAGGAAACGGGCGGTTCGGCTAAAACGAATTACACAATGACGGAAGTGGATTTTGCCGTACGACCGCCGTTGCAACGCATCAGGGATAATATAGAAGCAATTCGTCTCGTGAAGCGGATTAAAGGCGAATGTCGTATGGCAACCGCTACGGAAAAATCAAAATTAGCGAAGTATGTCGGCTGGGGTGGATTAGCGGATATTTTTGACGACCGCAAAAGCAATTTGGAAACGGAGCGAGAAGAATTAAAGGAACTCCTAACAAAAGGCGAATATTTGGATGCACGGGCAAGCGTATTGAGTTCGTTCTATACGCAAAAAGACATTGTAGACGGAATTTATGCGGGGTTAGAGCGTTTGGGCGTAAAAGACGCCCATGTGTTGGAGCCTTCCTGTGGCACAGGTAATTTTATCGGTTGCGCACCGAAAGAACTCAACCTTAAATTTAATGCGGTTGAGCTCGATGCAGTATCCACAGATATCGCGCGAGCTTTATATCCCGAAGCGCGGATAACAAATCAATCCTATGAGGAAGCGGCGATAGCAGACAGCACCTATGACGTCGTTGTTGGCAATGTGCCTTTCGGAAATTTTTCTGTAAGCGATTCGCGTTATGATAAATTTCAACTGAAAATTCATGACTATTTTCTCGTAAAAAGCATGGACAAGCTACGCGCGGGCGGGATCATGGCAGTAATCACGTCGAGCGGAACCTTAGATAAGAAGGATGACTCCGCAAGGCGATATTTGGCGGAACGCGGAGAATTGCTTGTCGCATTTCGTCTGCCTAACACGGCATTTAAAGGGAATGCGGGCACGGAAGCGGTGACGGATATCCTGTTTTTCCGCAAGCGCGAGAAGCGTGAACCTGCGAATGCCGAATGGTTGAAAAGTGCGTATCGGGACGATAGTGCCGAAGATCCAGTGAACGAATACTTTATAAAGCACCCCGAAAACGTGCTCGGTGAGATGAAAACGATAAGCGGACGGTATGGGAATACGCGTACCATTGTACCGCATGAAGGGAACAGCTTACGGGAAGAGCTTTTGAAGGCGATAGCCCGCCTTCCCGAAAATATATATACTACACAGAGCAATCAAACAGCTACACCTGAGGAGGAGGCGGAAGAAGAGGAGCAGAATTATCTGCAAAACGGAGAAAGGAATTTCGATTTTTGTATCCGAAATGGCAAGGCGTTTATTCGATTTAATAATCACTACGAATTGCCTACTGCGAAAGCATTGCAAGGTAGCCTTTCGGGGAAAATGCTTAAACAGTTGCAAGCCTATATACAATTACGCGAACAAACCATGCGGATTATTGAATTGCAAGCTATGGGTTGTTCAGATGATGAGTTAAAAATCGGGCAAGAAACCCTTCATGGTTTATACGATGATTTTGTAAAAGAATACGGTTGCGTTTCCGCAGAAAAGAATTATAGGCTTTTAAAAGACGATAACGATTATTCACTTGTATCCGCACTTGAACTGTATGATAAGGAAACAGATACAGCAGAAAAGTCATCGATTTTTTATCAAAGGACGCTAAATAAAGCAGAGCGAAAAACGCATACCGACGACGTTAACGAGGCGCTTGCGTTGAGCCGAAACTATTTGGGACGAGTGGATATACCCTACATCGGGAAGCTTACAGGCAAAAAGGAAAACGAAGTTTTAAGCGCATTAGGCGACACGGTTTTCCAAAATATTACCCCCGAGTTATTGATGAATGTTAATGCCGATGTGCGATACGACGGATTTCAGGCTTACGATGAGTATCTGAGCGGGAATGTCGTAAAAAAGCTTAATACGTGTAAGACACTGTTGTCCGAGCTTGAAGGCGGAAAGCTGATGATTTCGGATGTGGTGCGAGAAGATATCCGAAAGCGGCTCGAAAAAAATATAGGAGCATTAACGAAGGTTTTACCTAAAAAGCTTAGTAATACCGATATACGCGTGCGGATGGGGGCGACGTGGATCGATGGAGATGATTATTGGAGGTTCTTTGAACATTTAACAGGGCAACGCGTTTATAGAAATGACGGCGATGGGGTGCAATACAACAATCATAATGGAGAATATGTATTTCATGCACCTTCATATTGCCGACACACGACGAGCATGACGTCGGAGTGGGGAACACAGCGAATGGACGGGGTTGATATTTTTTCTTGTGCGCTCAATAATCAAATGCCTTCGGTGTATGACAAAGTAATAGAGGACGGGAAGGAGAAACGAGTTTTAAACAAAGCCGAAACGGCACTTGCGCGCGAGAAGCTTCGGGCAATGCAAACGGAGTTTAAGTCCTGGCTGTGGGAGCATCCTGCGCGGGTCGATAAATATGAAAAGGTATATAACGAACGGTTTAATAACATTGTTTTGCCACAATACCGTGGGGCGCACCTGTCCTTTGAAGATATGAATTTGACCATATCGCTACGCGAGCATCAGCGCGCGGCAGTGGAGAGAATCGCCACAGGTAACAACGTTTTGCTACACCATTCCGTGGGCGCGGGAAAAACATTTGAAATGATAGCAGGCGCAAGAAAGTTGCGGGAGTACGGAATAGCGAAAAAGCCGCTATTTGTCGTTCCCAACGCAATTATCGGTCAATGGGCGCGGGACGCCAAAACTTTGTATCCAAATGCAAAAGTCTTAGTATCGTCCAAAGAAGATTTCGAAAAGGATAAGAGAAAACGATTTATATCAAAAATTGCAACGGGCGATTGGGATATGGTGATCATAGCTGAATCGCAATTTGTAAAGATTCCCGTATCGGGCGAACGACAGCTCGCTAAACTCGAAGAGCAAAAGCTCGAATTGGAAATTAGTTTGCGCGATGAGAAGGCTAAACAATGGCGAGGGGGATCGTCTCTGACGGTGAAATCGCTTGAACAGGCAAAAAAGGCGATAGAAGCAAAGACGAAGAAAGTATTAGCCGACATAGAGAAACGCCAGGATAAGGTGCTGAATTTTGAACAACTTGGCGTTGATTACTTATTTGTAGACGAGGCGCACGGATACAAAAATAAAGAACTCATCACGCATATGACGAATGTGGCAGGAATTTCCTCGAATGGCAGTCAGAAAGCATTTGATCTTGAAATGAAGATAGATTATCTGCGTGAGCTGCACGGCGGCGATAAAGGCGTAGTTTTTGCAACAGGCACGCCTATTTCGAACAGTATGGCGGAAATGTATACCATGCAATCCTATCTTTCAAAGGGACAGTTGCAAGAGGCGGGCATAGAACATTTTGACGCTTGGGCAAGCACTTTCGGTGAAACGGTAGCGGGATGGGAATTGAAAGCTTCCGGGGACGGCGTAAAGCCGCGAACGCGTTTTTCCCGTTTCGTCAACCTTCCTGAACTACAAATGATGTATAGAACATTTGCAGATGTCAAGACGTCGGAAATGCTAAATTTACCCGTTCCTAAATATTCACGCCACACCGTAATAGTTGAGCCGACCGAACAAATTCGTGCCTTTAACGACGAAATTGTTAAACGGGGAGAAGCGATTGAATGTGGCGGCGTAGATCCTAAGGTGGATAATATGCTAAAACTTACGTCAGACGGGAAGAAACTTGCATTGGATCCGCGCTGTTATAGCGGGACTGCGCATGACGATGAAAATACTAAGGTAAACGAATGCGTGAAGAATGTCTACGATATTTACCTGAAAGGCGAATCAGAGCGTACGACGCAAGTAATTTTTTGTGACCAAAGCGTACCGAAGCAAGACGAATGGAATGTTTATGAGGATATAAAGCAAAAATTAGTCGCTCTTGGCGTTAAAGACGAAGAAATTGCTTTTGCGCAAAGCGCAAAAACCGATGAGGAAAAAAACAAAATATACGACGCGCTAAATGCGGGAGAAATCAGAGTCCTGATCGGTTCGACAATGAAATGCGGCGTAGGCGCCAACTTTCAGAAACGTCTTAAAGCTTTACACCATTTGGATGTACCTTACCGCCCCTCCGACATGGAACAGCGGGAAGGGCGGATTATCCGTCAGGGAAATACGAATGCAGAAGTGGATATATATTCATATATCACGGAGCGAACGTTCGACAGTTATTCTTATCAAATTTTAGAGAATAAGCAACGATTTATTTCGCAAATAAACAATGGCGATATGAGCATAAGGGAAGCCGCCGATATCGATGAGACGACATTGTCTTATGCTCAGATCAAAGCGATCGCTACGGCAAACCCTGATTTTGTAAGACAAATGCAACTGATCAGCTCCATTAAAGAATTAAAGATGCTAAAAAGCAAGCATTATCAAGAGCAAGCGTTTTTAAAGTCGAAGTTGGAGTTTTCTATTCCACAGGAGCTTGCTCACGAATCGGCGCGCAGGGCGGCGATGCAAGAGGATATGCAGTCGTATTCAGAAGCAGTGACGTTGAAAATCGGTAGCAAGGCAATAGAGAAGCTTGGCGACGAAGAGGCTGAGATCTTCACAAAGGCATACGGTGCGGCAAAGTCGAATGATGTTATCGGCGAATTAAACGGCATGAAGCTTGTCGTTAAAAAAGACGGTGCTTACGGCTCTATTATGTTGAGCGGTGCAGGTGATTATCCTGTTTCGCTCGGGGATAGTGGGCGGGGAAATCTTACAAAGATCCTCAATACATATGAAAGGCTACCGAAAGTGTTTGCCGATGTTTGCAAACATATTGATGTGCTTGAACAGGAGAAAGAGGAATGCAGGCGGCAATTAGAAAAGCCTTTTGGACGCGATGAGGAATTGAGCGCACAGGAAAAAGAGTTAGAAAGCATCAATAGCCGCTTGGAGGCAGACAAGGATGTTATTATAGACGAAGAGGAAGCCGTTTCGATACCGCAAGAAATAAAAATGGAGCAGAAATCGAATGCGGACAATATTTTAACGAAGGAAGAGGAGAATTATCGTGAGTAATAAGGGAAATTTTAAAAAAACTCAGAAAAAAATTCAGGACTTCCGTATCAATTTGCTGGATTATTTGATATGGTTCCTCGGCGGTGCTGTTGCTTCCTATATAATCTGCGTGTTTATCGGGTGCTTTGTATTAGGCGTCGGATTGAAAGGTATTCAGTTTGCGATGAGCAACCGCCGTATTTTGGTTGCGACACTCATTTGTGCGATAATCGTATATGTACCTTTGCTTTTCGTTATGAGATACCATTTTGAACACAATTACGTAATGCGGCGCCTGAAAAATGCGAAACGCGGCATCGAGGGGAATCTTGAAAATTCGCATTTTATGACACTCCGCGAAATGGAGCGTAATGGCTATCGGATATGTCGCAGTTTGGAAGAGCTGAAAGCAAGCGAGAGCGGAATCATTCTTCATTTGGAAGAAAAGAAAAAGGGGAATATTTGTGCGATATTCTCTCCCGAAACGATCCATACGTTGGTTCTCGGTACGACAGGGAGCGGGAAAACGGCTACATATATCATACCTTCCATTAAAGCGCTTGCGCTTACAATGCCCGAAACCCGTCCGTCTTTCCTGTTCACGGATCCTAAGGGTGAATTGCATGAAAAAACCGCATGGTATTTAAAGCAACAGGGCTATAACGTATTAGCTTTGGATTTCAGACGCCCTGACCGTTCCCTGCGGTGGAATCCGCTCTACTATGCATGGGAGAAAATGGAAAAGGCAAGTCAGGTTTGGGATAACGTTGAAATGCTCGAAGGAGGCGAAACGCCTGTTTTCCGTTTGGGAGAACGGGAATACAACGAAGAAGAGATCGATACGTTAGTGCGTGCGGAGGTTCAACGGCTTGAAGATGAAGCCATGGAGGAAATTACAAATATCGCACAAGCTCTCTGCCCGATAAACCCGAAGGATCCCATTTGGGATGAAGGCGCAAAGGGATTGATTCAGGGTGTTTTGCTTGCCATGCTCGAAGACGGCTTCGCTCCCGATAATACAGGCATGACGCTTAGTAAATTCAATTTCTATAATTTGCACCATATCTGCACGCATACGGGCAAGCAGAATTCGGATATTGCTGAATATTTTGCGTATCGGGGCACGAAGAGCCGTGCGGTGTCGTCAGCAGAAATTGTGCTGTCTGCACCCGATAAACAGCAAGGCAGTTATATGTCCTCCGTCAATCAGAAATTGCAAATGTTTAATGACCGCGCCATATGCAATATGACATCCACAAACGAAATTGACATTATGCAAATGGACGAACGCCCCACGGCAGTATACCTGATGCTTCCCGATGAAAAGGAAGGACGTCACCCGCTCGGAAGCTTGTTCGTCTCCCAGTGCTATAAAAAGCTGGTTGAAAAGGCAGTGCTGAACAATGGAACGTTGAAGCGCAAAGTGCTTTTCATGATGGACGAATACGGTAATATGCCGAAGATTGACGGCGTGCAGAGTATGTTCACGGTTGGACGATCGCGCGGCATCATTCAGATCCCCGTAATTCAATCTTATTCGCAGTTGACCGATAAATACGGGCATGACGTAGCGAATACGATTCTCGGGAATTGCAATATCGAGATATTTATAGGCTCGAAGGACGACGACACGACAAAGCGCTTTTCGGAGAAATTAGGCAACTATACCGTTATGTCGGCATCTTCGACGGGCGGAAAGCACGCCATCGAGCATTCTTTTAACGAGAGTTTAAAAGAGCGACCGCTCATGTATCCGCGTGAGCTGGCGCAACTCAATAACAAAAACGATATGGGGAATGCCGTGATTATCAATCAAGGGTATTCTCCGACGATAGGTTCCTTCACACCGTATTTTAAAAGCAAAATCTTCGAACTCGGCAGTACGCCTGCGGATAGCCGTGTTGCTCGTGCAATGGATGAGGACGAATTGCTTTATAACTTTAAAGCAAGGAGCGAACAGGTGATGTCGAATTATACGGCGGCGATGAAAGAGGCGGATCAGGCGATAGAGGAATCTGAAACAACCGCATCTGAGGTCGGCATAGAAAAGAGCGCCGAATCGAAGGCGGACGCCATTATGGAGCAACTGCGCTTGATATGGAATTTGTATCACTTACAACCTGAATTCACCGCTACACCCGATGATTTGACGGTATTAAATGGATTAGTCGACCGTTTGCGTGAAGAAAGAAAGATAACAAAATTGAACGAGATCACGAAGTTAAAAATGGAGTATGAAACGCTACTTTCATCGGAAAGCGAGCGTCACGAAGGACAAAACAAGTAAAAACTTGTTTTTGCCAGTAATAATTTTTTTCGAAATTTTGATTAGGAGGCATTATATGAAAATCTTTAAATCGAAAAGGACGCTGTATGTTTTGGGAATCTGCATGGGAATCGTATTTCTTTTTGTGCTTTCATGCCTAATTCGTCAATCAAAGGATATTCATCAAGCGAAGGCAGAGGACGCTTATTATTTACTCTATGATTTAAAAAGCGATGATACGTACGAGGTGCGCTATGCTTCTGTTTCAGCTGAATGCAGTATATCTATTCCTTCTACATATAACGGAAAATCGGTAACAAGCATTAAAAATAGTGCTTTTATGGCTTCAAACACTAAAAGTAAGCTTACGGGAGTAATTATTCCGAGTACGATAAAAGAGATCGGCGTACAGGCGTTCTCTGGCTGTTCCAAATTGAAAAGTGTCACATTTTACGGTGGGGGAAAAATAGGAAGTATGGCGTTTTATAACTGTACGGGACTGACGAACATTACGATTCCTGCTTGCGTAAAAGAAATGAGTGATGGTGTATTCTATGGATGCACAGGGCTTACCGATGTAATAATTGAATCGGGAGGATTAACGAAAATTAGCGCAAGCACATTTAGAAACTGCTCTGCACTGAAAAATGTTACAATTCCTAACGATATTACGATCATAGATGATAGTTCATTTTATGGTTGTAGTTCACTTAAAGAAATAAACCTACCCAATAATGTAACAAATATTGGGAAAATGGCGTTTGGCAAATGTGGATTTGAAAAAATCATCATACCAGATAATGTAATAAGTATCGGGAACAAAGCTTTTACCACCTCTACAAGTCTTTCGAAGATTTTCTACTATGGTACAAGCGCACAATGGGGAAGTATTATCGATTCGGATATTGGGTTAGAGGCAAACACTGAAATAATATGTCTTGGGGACGAGGCGCGCAAGTCAAAAATTACTTTCAGCACTACCCAAGCACGCGGGTTCAATATTATAGACAATGTATATTACACAAACGGTGATGTAAGTATAGAAAACTTTTCTGGATATTTTTTTGATGAATTTGGGGGATTTATATATAAAGATGATACGCTTATAAGTTGGTTCTTTAATATTAAAGATTTACCCAGTAAGATATTTTCAGAAGAGGGAAATTATGTTTTTCGTATTGGAGTTGCGAATGGGTTCGATTCTAAATTGGAGCTTCGTTATCAAATCGTTATAGACAAAACTGCTCCGCAGGACGGCATTCGTAAAACGACGTCTACAACTGGTTTTGTAGCTAATTGCACAAATGGCGATGTAAGCCTTATGTGGTGGAATGCGTTGAATACGGCAACTATTGATGGTAAGCCGTATGTAAAGGATACCAAAGTAACAACCGAAGGGAATCATAAATTTGTATTAAGCGATGCGGCGGGGAACAGTGTGGAATTTCCTTTTATGATCGATAAAACTTCCCCGATAATTACAGCTTCGACCACGCAGAGCGGAGGATTTAAGGAAATAAACGGCTATCCTCACACGAATGGCTTTGTAACGCTTTCAGATAAGGACAATACGAATGGCAGTGGAATATATGAGAGATATTTAAATGATGTATTATTCAACTCAACACCCGCATCGATAAGTGAAGAGGGAATCTATAAATATGTGGTAATTGACCGTGCGGGAAATAGAACAGCCTACAATTTTCGTATTATTAAAACGTCTCCGCGATGCTCGTTGACGGTCGATAACGTATATTATGATTTTTTAGAGGGGAATTATACGAATCAAAATGTTATTATCAATCAATGGACGCATCCGCTGAAAGTTACAGCTAAATTGAATGGAGTAAATATTGATTTTGGTCATAAGGTTACGGAGGAGGGTGAGTATACAGTTGTCGTTACGGACGAGGTCGGGAACAGTTCGAGCGAATCATTCGTTATAGATAAGACGCCGCCACAAGGTACTTTATCGGGGCTTACAAATGGTTTTAATTCGAATAGAAACGTAACATTTACATGGGGAAACCGTGAACAATCCACGGCAACGTTAAACGGGGAGCCGTATAGTCCGGGTTCGCTCATAACAAATGAACGGAGGCACGAGATATATTTAACTGATCGTGCAGGGAATCAGTCATATTACCAATTCATTATAGATAAGACTGCACCGACAGGTGAGCTTTCGACAACGCAAAGTGGTGGTTTCAGAGCGGGGAATTACACGAGCGGGGATGTGACCTTTACGTATAAGAGCGCAGTGAGTGGAGAATCGTCGGTAAGAGCAACCATTAACGGAATATCGGTCAGCAACAAATGGACGGTATATCGTGAAGATAGTTATACGGTAATCATTTCTGATTTGGCGGGAAACAGCACAACATATACATTTGTTATTGATAAAACAAAACCCCAAGGGACACTATTGGGCGTAGAAAACGGTGGGTATACGAATAAGAACATATCGCTGAGTTGGACGTCCGCTACTACGAGCGAAGCTCCGATAGCGGCAACCTTAAACGGTAACGAATACGTGTCTGGCACGACCGTGCGCGATGAGGGAAGCTATACAGCCGTTCTTACCGATAGAGCGGGAAACAGTTCAAGCTATACTTTTGTGGTAGACAAAACAGCTCCTGTGGGAATCCTTTCGGGCGTCGTCAACGGCGGATTCACCAAAACGAACGTGTCGTTAAGCTGGACAGGAGCGACATCGAGAGAGGCTCCGATTTCCGCCACGCTGAACGGGAGCGCGTATTCCTCTGGCGCAAGCATTGCGACGGAGAATGAATATTCCTTGATTCTAAGCGATCGGGCAGGGAATAGCACGAGCTATACATTTGTGGTGGATAAGACATCGCCGATAGGAACGCTGTCGACTACGCAGAGCGGAGGATTTCGATCGGAAAATTATACAAACGGGAACGTCACATTTTTGTGGAGTGAAACAATCGGCGGAACAGGCTCGCAACGTGTAAACGGAAAAGATATGTTAACGGCGACGTATGCCTGGGCGGATTTCGGAGAAGCCTCCTTTGGGGCTGAGCGCGCATATACACGGACATTGATTTCTGCGGAGGGGCGATACCGCGTTACCCTTACCGATCAGGCAGGTAATAGCACAAGTTATTCTTTCATCATCGATAAAACTGCGCCGACGTTGATTGTCGCGGGAGAAGCGGCGGGCGTGAATGCAATATACAAGAATCAATCGGAGCTTTCCTATATGGACAGAGGATCTGAGGTCGTAAGCGTAAGCGCGGTGCAGAAGGCGGTATCGATTGATGAAGCAGGGCTCAGCATCGCGGCCACAGCGCAAGTTGTGCCGCTCATCGACGGCTCGAAGCTTTCCCAAGGCGAATATACCGTGACATTGACCGATAAGGCGGGGAACGTAAAAGTGACGTCCTTCCTGTGCGTCGGTGCGGTATATTCCGTCAATTATGAAAGTCTTACGCACAGCGGCTTTCTTACGGCAGGAACGTACAGGGTGGTCATTCCGTACCGACATTCGATCACGGTCCCTGCGGTCGGTAAGGACGGCAGGGAAAACCGATATGCAGGAAGGTATTCAAATTCAATTACCTATATTTTTTCAAGCTACGAAAATGCTTTGGAATTCATGAAAGAGGTAGAGATCGAAGAGAATGTTACAGTAAATGCCGCAGGGCTGTATACCTATTATCAACTCAATAACCACAACACGAAAACGACCTATGGCGACAGCGGCGATGCGAAGGCATCGATGAAAGAATTTTATCAGGCAGTGGAAAAATACAGTGCGCCGAATGTGAAAGATTATTATGTGCCTTCCCTGGCGTCGCCGTATGTGGGCGATAACACAGTCGTGGTGGATATGGATGCGATCGCTAATGCAACGCAAAGTGGAACGGTAAGAATCGGCGGAGACTATAAATTTGCGTCTAAAACGTTAGCTCAAAACGGATACAGCTACCGCACGTTGGCGCGTATCCGTATCGAACACAATGGAATCGAAATATATCAAGGCGCATTATCGGGAAGCGATACCTTTCTTTCGTGCATAACGAAGAACCAACAAGCGGGCGGTAACGGCGGAGAGTATTTCGTGACGGAGTACGACAGCGTGGGGAATGAGTTTCGTTATGCGGTATACTACGATACCATGGCGCCGACCTTCCGCGCGACGTATGAATATTTCCGCAAGTATACCGACGAACAGGGCAATATGCAGAGCGAGTTAATGGAAGCCGAAATTGTTCTTGAAAGCAATGAGCAAATCGACGCAAATTTAAAGTCGCTCGTCATATCGGAGCTGTTCGATAATTCGGACGATTTCTTCAACGTTATCGTTGAAATGCCGAACGGCGAAAGGGTGCGGATCCTCGATATCGCAAATCTAAGCTTTGGGGAAGGAAAGAATTTCACGGCGGGCGGCAATTATCGCATAAGCGTGTATGACCGTTCGGGAAATTTATTCGACTATGCTTTTACGCTTTACGGAGGAGCTCCGCGCGTATCAACGTACATAACGGGCACAGGGGATAATCGGACGATTACGGTGGGCTTTGCGAACGCAAACGCATATTCTTCCATTGTGCAATTTGAGATCTATCGTTACGGCGATAAGATTCCCGAAGGTGAATACCGCGAAGAGGTCGACGGCGTTTTGCTCAATACGCTATTTATCGATCAAAGCACATGGGAGTATAAATTCTTTCTCGGAGGTATCTACACGATACGCTTTTGTGATAGTTTTTCTTGCGTTACCGTATCGGAAGAAATTCTTTTCACGAAAGGCTTGCCTACATATACCCTAAGCGGCGTGGAGAACGGCGGAATTACGCGAAGAGCCGTCAGTCTGACCTTTGCGCAGACGGTCGGATACGAAATTAAAAAAGACGGCGCGGAATTTTCCCGTGCGAGCGGGACCTCGCAAGATGGTCAGAAACTGAGCTTTTCAGCATTACAAGCGGAGAATGGCTACTATGAAATCAAGCTGTTCAGAAAAACCGACGTCAAAGCATACGTGAAGGTCAGCTTTACAATCGATACAGTCGCGCCTACGGTGGAGGTGAGATTAAAGCAAGATGAAATTGCGGCGTGGAACAGTACGGTGAAGGAGCCTTTTCGAATTTCTTGGATCGATGACGACGTAGCAAAAATACGCTATTCCCGCAACGGCGAATATCCTGTCAATTATATCACGGGTACATATTTCGACCTCGACGGGGAATACGAAATCACCGCAACGGACAATGCGGGAAATAGTGCGTCTTGGCAAATCACATTAGACACCGTCGCAAATTACAGTATTGCTTTCAGCGGAAATAAGATAGAATCGCAGGATCAGATTTTTGTCGGAAAGTCGTTTACGATAGTTAACCGCGAGTGGCTTGATTTAAGCATCACGCGCGACGGCACCGCGCTGGAAAACGCGAAGTTCGATACGGAATATTTCGCGGAAGGAAGCTATGTCATTACTTTAACCGACGCAGTCGGAAACAGCGCGTGCGAAAAAATCATCATCGACAAAACTCCGCCACGCATGGAAGCCGTGCAGGAGGATAAGTACTCCTCCGTTGAAATTAAGTTCGATGCAAGCGACGTTGCCGCCATGACGGTGCGAAAGGGCGGCAAAAGGCTTGAATTTGACGTTACGGGCGAGCTGACGTTGACGGAATGGGGTGAATACGTAATAGAGCTCAAAGACGCCTTGGGGAATTTAAATAGCTATGCCGCTACGATTTGCAAGCGTCCGCCCGTAATCAAAGCATTTACGGTATCGGGGCAAGAAATCGAAAGCGGTAAGACGGTCAATGAAAGTTTATACTTTGTTTGGGACGAGCCGACGGCAAGCGGGCGAATAAAATTGAACAACGGTATTTCAAAGAAATATGAGCCGAATACGGTGTTGGTCGAAGAAGGGGACTACGAACTGAGCGTGACCGATGAAGCGGGCAACAAAGTGGCGTTGCTTGCAACAATCCGCAAACATTTCTCGTATGCAGTGTTAAGCGGGAACGGTGAAAAGCTAACAACAGTGCCGCTTGGTGATAAAAGCGCAACAAATGCCACCTTTTACATCTCTCCGATCGACGAGGTAATTATAAGCGCCGAAAAGGACGGCAAAGAATTCGAATATGCTTTCGGGCAGATGATCAGCGAGGACGGACTTTATACCTTTGTGCTTTCCGATCCGTACGGAAATACCGAACGTTATGAAATTTTACGTAAAACCACTCCACCCGAAATCCGGATAAGCGAGCGCGCGTCGGAGAGCGAGCCGATAGTTTTAACGATCAGTAACGCAAAGGACATCAGCCTTACCGTAAAGGCTGTGACGGAGACAAGAAAATCCCTGATCGCCGAAACGGAATACGAATTCAGGGAGTGGGGAGTGTACAACCTCCGCGCGGTCGACGTGCTCGGGAACGTCGCAACTGCTGAATTCCAAATCAAAAAATTGCCGCCTGTTCTCCTGGCGTACACGGTATCAGACGTTAACGTAAAGGAAGCCGATAGGGTAAATGAGGGAGTGACGTTGTCATGCGAGGCGGGGGCAAACATCCGATATTCGCTTGACGGAGGCTATTTCAAAATTTATAAAGAAAACTTCGTTTTGAGCGAAGAGGGCGCATACAAAGTGACTGCAACGGACGAAGCGGGGAACCAGGTCGAATTAAGTTTTTATATCGATTGCGGAATTAACCTTACGGCAATCGCGGACGGCAAGCTGATAGCAAAAGGCGTGGATAGAATTACCGCCGCGAAATATATAGAGCTCACCATGCTCGAAGCTTTGGAGGTCGTATGTAGTGGCGCGGAGCTTGAAAAAATAATGTCAAACGACGTCATTCGGTTAGAAAATGAAGGCGTATATGAATTTATTTTTTCTGACGATGCGGGGAATAGCGCGACAATTTACGTCGTAATCGATTCTACGCCACCCACGTGCATTGCATCGGTCGGCGACAATGCCGTGACGAAAGACGACGTGCTTATTTCCGTAAATCCCTTTGAGGTGGCTTCGTATAAGCTGTTGATGAACGGGAAGCCCATGAGCAAATTCATACTCACGGAAAATAACGTCTTTACCGAAGCGGGTGAGTATGAATTGACCTTAGTAGACGATTTAGGAAACAGTGTACAAAAGACGTTCACGATCAAGCGCGCCGTGGATTATTCGTTAAGCATTCCGAACGGCTTTATTGCACAAAAGGACGTAACGTTAGCGGTACGCGATAAAGCGGAGGTCAAGGTTCTCCTGAACGGCGAGGAGCTCGAAACGGAGCTCATTGACGGGAAGTATCAATTTACGGCGGAGGGCGTTTACGAGCTCGGTATAACGGACGAAGTGGGTAATTCCGTTAGCCTCAAATTCGTAATAGATCCGTCAATTTACAAAAAAGAATTTGCCTTTGATATTCCTGTTGGAAGCTCGCTCACGCTCATAAAAGACGGAAAAGAGATCCTCGCGGATAAGTACATTACGGGCAACAATTTGAAGCTGGAAGGGGACGGGGAATATCGCATTAAACTGCTGAGCGGAGGAAAATCCGCAGAGTACAAATTCATCATCGATACGCAAATGCCTACGCTTTCTATCAACGGTGTGGAGTATGCTGAGGGCGCGGAGATCGAAAACTTGAAGAAGGAATTCACACTGTCCGCCAACAAGAAAAACTGCGAGATAGAAGTGTACTTCAACGGCGAGAAAGCGGAGTTCGCGTCCGGGGACAAGCTCAGCGCAAACGGCGAATACAAGGTCGTTGTCCGGGACAATGTCGGGAACGTCGTGACCTATGAGTTCGAAAAAGAATTCACATTCAACGCAGGGTCAATCGTGTTCTTTGTAGTGTGCGGTATGCTGGTTCTGCTTGTCATTGCGATCATCGTAAGACATAGGATCAAGATGCGGATCAGGTAGCGGGAGACGCGCGCGTCGCAAGGCGCGCACCCCAAAACGGTTTCCGTTTTAGGGGAAAAACGTGTGCCAACAAAGTGCCAAAAGTGTGTCGCACTTTTGGCAGTGAATTGATATTACGTAGTAATATCAAAAGTGCCGAAAAAGGCAACTTTTGGCACACCTTATCTTGCCAGCCCTCAAAAACACAGGATTATAGGGGTAAAAATGGCGAAAACGCAAGGTTATAGAGAGTAAGGAGTTGAAAACATGAGTAAAAAGATAGAAGCGAAAACAGTCAAGATTTTTGCAAGACTTTATGATGAGGATCTTTTGCGGCAAATCGAAATGTTGGTCGCTGACGGGCAGTTTGAAAACAAAACACAAGTAGTTTCAAGATGCATCGAATACGCCCTGCCGTATCTATCGGATACAAAGGGCAAGGCGAAAAAAGAGTACGACGTAGAGCACGCACTGCGCCAACAAAACGCCATGCTCAGGGAGCTCATCGTAAACGCGGTGATGACCTTAAACCTTGTTTCTTCGCTGTACGGAGAGCGTCTAAAAACACTCGACGGCGCGAAGACGTCGGCGGAAGATTTTGCGCAGGGCGAGTATGAAAGGTTGCCCGATTACTATCAGGAACGTTTGAACGAGCTCATGAAATCATTGTGATCGCGCGGCGCGCGGAATGCACAAAAAGGAGGTTGCCATGTCAAATATCGGAAGCCCGAACATCATCATGAACATCAGCTTTACGCCGAAAAATCCGCCCGCATATTTGAAGGGCAAAGCCCGTTCTGCACACATAGCCGAGCGTGCCTGGTATGAAAGCGATTATATCGATTATGCGGGGCGGGAAGGGAAGTACACCGAGAAGGCGACGTCGCACGATGAGAAGTTTTTCGCGCCCGAAATACCGCATGGAAATTATTTGGATTACGTCTCCCGCACGGGGTCCTTCGCAGTCAAGGGCGAGAAGGGCGCAAGCGGAAAAGGTACGGGGATCTTCGGAAAAAACGGCGTCATCGAAGGAAAGGATCTCGAAGCGCTCAAAGCGCGGTTGAAGAGCACAAAGTCGATCATCTGGCACGGTTACATTTCCCCGCGGCGGGAGGTGGGCGAAAGGATGCTCGCCGACAAGCAAGCGGCGATTGAGTTTATGCAGGCGAACATGGAAAGAATGATAAAGCGAATGCATCTGAACGCGAAGAACGTGGAATGGTATGCGGGCTGGCATGACGACAGCGTGAGCGGGATCAAGCACGTGCAGTTCAGCTTTTGGGAAAAGGAACCGCATTTGAATTCGCGCGGGAAGAAAACTTTCACACAGCGCGGTGCCATTTCCAAAACGGCGCTTGCGGATATTTTGGAACAGCTCGAAGAAAGTGTAAGCGGTCATCAGCATGAAGTGCATACCGTCCGTGACGAGCTTCGGAAGCGTTTGCAAGGGGTGACGCCGCTCGATATGAAGAAGTCGCTCATAAAGGAGCTTATCGCGTTGGGGAAGGCGTTGCCGCGCGTTCAGGGGCGCGCGGGCTACAATCACCCCGCCTATGCTCCTTATCGGGGAAAAATCGACGCCCTTGTAAAACGGGTGCTTACCGAGGTGCCCGCCGTGAGGCAGGGTTACGCGGGCGTGCAGGAAAAGCTCAGGGAGCGTGAGCAACGCTTTCAAGCGGTTGCGTCGTATATGCGCGAAATGCAACCTTCGGATTCGGTGTCGCCGCTCAGAGCGGATCTGCACGCGAGAATCGCTAATTCGGTGATCTCACTTGCGAAGCGCTTTTCGTTCGGGGAGAACATGGAGCGGTGGGACAGGCTCCGCGCCGAAAACGAGAAGCGTAGCCGTATGGCGAAACGGAATTCCGAACGGTATATGAGGCAAAAGAGGAACCATGAGCGGGTGCGTGATTTAAACCGTATCTCGAATTTATTCGACGCATTTAGCGCGAACTGCTTTGACGAAGTCGAAAAATATTATATGGAACTCGAAGCAATCGGCGCACATAACAAGATCGGAAATCAATCGAAATCTACGGCAGCATTGCCGAGGTTATAAACAATTTTTGGAGGTGTTCTTATGAACAACACAATGACACTGCAAGGAAAACTTGCGAACCTCGAAGTGAAAACTTCGAAAGCGAACAAGCCGTATGCGCAAGCGTCGGTCATAACGGAAGATTCGGCAGGAAGAGCTTACGAATTTCCGTTTATGATGTTCGGGGATGCTGTGAAACAGCTCGAAGCCATTCCGAAGGACGGGAAGGTGAACGTATCGGGCTATGTCCGCAGAGAGGACTACACGCCTGAGGAAGGGCGCACGATAACGTCGTTTTCCCTCGTCGGAAGAAAGGCGGAGCCAGCGCCCGACAATGCAGGCTACAAAAATTCGTTCTCGCTTTCGGGATTCGTTTCAACGAGGAATCCAGACGGAAAGCTCGAATTGAAGGAATCGGAAGCGGGCAAGAAGTATTTGAAGTACGCCATAAGCGCCAAGCGCGACGTCGTGGATAATAACGGCGGGCAAGAGTCTGAGGCAAAGTACGACGTCTACTTTATGACGGCGTTCGGGGAAGCCGCGGAAAAAATGGCGAAATTCAAAAAGGGCGATTTGGTGGAGGTGTCGGGCAACATTACGGTGGACGAGCACGGCGCCATTACGCAGGTTGCACGGCAAAGTAAGCTTGTGCGCGACGCGGCTTCCTACAAAGCGCAAACGGAAAACGGGAATGAAAAACCTCAAACGAATTCCCAGACAAACGATCAATAAAAAGGAGTGAATTATGAAAACGAATCTTTTAGCGGACAATTTCAGCTACATAAAAGACGCGGCAAAGCCGCTCTACGACCTTTTAAACGTGGTGATCCCTGTCGTATGCGGTGTGGGTTGCGCGTTACTGCTCTTATTTGCCATTGTAAAGCTCGTCGTGGCGGCTAAGGCTGAGGACGACGGCGAGGCGGCAAAGAAGCGTAAACAGGCAATTTGGTGTCTTGTAACCATGGTGATATTCGTGGTTCTTACCGTGCTCTACGTCGCATTGAAGGATAACCTCATTCAAGCGATCGAAGATAATTTGCAAAATGCGGCAATCGGTATGAATCGTCTTTTGAAGGCATGAGGGGCAGATCCTTCATGAAAAAAGTCGCCGTATGGTCGACGGGCGGCATGATCGCGCTCTTTCTGATTTTAGTTCTTTCCTTTTGCGGGAGCGTCGCCGACGCTCCCAATGAGGAGAGCGACAGAAGCGAAGAAACGGCGGAAATGTTCGCGTTGTCCGTAAACGGCAAAAATTTAGAAATCGACGAATACAACGACGGAAGAGAAAAGGAAACTTGCACGGAGTTCGAGCTCACGGCGAAAACCGATTCGGACGTGCATGAGCTGTTCTTTTCGATAACCGCGGTCGACGTCGATATCGAGGTAACCGTTTTTTGCGGAGATGCGACGCCTATGACGAAGCTTGTAGGCGCAGGGGATAACGTAGTCCGAATTACCCTCGATACGGCGGTAAATACGGCAAATGCGATAGAGGTACGGCTGAGCGCACAAGCGACGCTTCAATCGGTCATCGTATACTTTAACGCGGAGGTTTAAAATGTCAGTAAATCTATTAGGGGCAATCGCCGATAGCATTGAATCGTTCTTTCACAAAATTCTATTCGGCATTATAGCGACAACATCGCGGATCGTAGACGTGCTCATCAATTTTATCCGCATTATTTTAGGGCTCGACCCGCTTGCAACGAACGAGAACACGAGCATTTCTCTTTTCGACAACATTGTTGCCGTAAATGTGTTACAGGCATTCGGGATCTGCATTGCCGCAGGCTTTGCAATTTCGCTCGTGTTCGCGCTCGTGCGCGCCATAAAATCGCACATTACCGAAAAGGAGGAAGAGGGCGTAGGCTTATGGAAGGCTCTACGCGGGTTCTTCGTGAATGCGGTATCCTTCCTGGTCATTCCGTTCTTTGCCGTTTGTATCATACTTGCCACGGGCACCGTCGCAAAGGTGGTAGACAACGCCACGCAGGACGGCGTCTCCGTACGCGCGAGCTATTCCTCGGAGGTTGTGTTCTCCACGGTCAATGAAAGTATGTTGGAAGCCAAAGGAAATAATTGGTTTAAAGGTGATGATGAATATAGCCTTTATTACGAAAACGGGCAACCAATCAAGGGCATGGTGGCGGTGAAGCTCGTGTACGGCGGTTGGGAGCGCGGTGCGAAAATTTATCATGCGGACGGAAGCGAATTTCACTATGAGGAAACGGGCTTTTCGGGGGAATCGGATTTTGAGGTGTTTACGGATTTGGTAGACGAGGACGCATATTTCGATACCTTCATTCTACCCCTCCTCGGCTCCTGCGTCATGCTTGTTGCGCTCGCCATGTCCGCCGTAACGATTGCACAAAGGATCTTCTCCGTAGTTTTTCTCTTTATCCTGTCGCCGTTGCCTGCGTCCTTCCGCGCCTTCGATGACGGAGCCCGCTTTAAAAAGTGGGCGGAGATCTTCATCGGAAAGGTCCTGAGCGGATACGGCATCGTGTTTGCGCTCAACGTGTTTTTCTCCCTTGTGCCCGAATTTACGAAGTACGATTTCTTTTATGATTCCTTTGCAAACGGTTGCGCAAAGCTCATCATCTACATTGCGGGCGTCTCCTTTGCCATGGGCGCGAATTTGCTCATCTCGCAGTTCATCGGCGGCGATTCGCTGTCCTCGGAACGGGACCAGACAACGCAGAATTTCCGCGCCGCCATGAGCGGGGCGCACCTTGCGGGGAGCATGACGCGTATGGCGGGCAGGGCGACGCGGTTTGCGTTCGGTCACGGTTGGGGCTCGCCTTACGGAAGATACGGTTCACCGTACGGCGGATCGCCTTATTGGGGTTCCTACTACGGTTCGCCGTTCAGCGGCGGGGGCGAGGTGGCGCAATCAATCGGCGGGAGAATGCCCCAGCAAGCTTCCTTAGGCGAAAGAAGCGGTATTAGCGACGCACAGCAAGGAATGACTGCGAAGGGCTCAGCAACGCCTTTAAACGGCGCAAGAAGCGGTTCTGCGGCGAGTGGCGGGTATACGGCGCGCATGATGGGTGGCGGGCTCGGACAGGCTGGCTACGACCTCATGAAGGGCAACGCAGGGAGCGCCGCAAAGCACGGCGCGAAGAATGCGGGCTTATCGCTCGGAACAACGCGTATCGGAAGAGCGGTTACGGGCACGGCAATGTTCGCCGCAGGGCTTGTGACTTATACCGCCCGCGCGGTAGGCAGAGGGGCGCGCGGCTTGTGGTACAATACGGTTGGCAGAAGCACTGCGGGAGCAGAACGCTATCGCGCCGCACGTTCTGCGGCAAGAGAGGAACGCAGAATAAGCAAGGCGGGAGCGCGTCAGACGGCGTTCTCCAACGCAAGCACCGCGCGCCAGCAGAAAATGCTTGCGAAAAGCCAACGTGCGGCGGAGAGGGAGAATGTGCGCAGAGAGCGTACTGCGGCAGGCAAACCGTCCTTGAACGCACAACCGAATGGAGGTGCGCAGACAGAGGAGCAGAAACCGAAACGCGAATTAGGCAAGCGGGATTTGGGCAAGAAGCAATAAAAAATGCCGCCCTGCGGCGGCAATGATAGAAAACTATTATACAGGTTCGAATTCAACTTTTAAGTTTCGGATCGCAACAATCTCGATTGTTTTGGAGAAGTAAGGAACAAGATCGTCTCCTGTTTTTAAAACATCGGGGAAGAAGGATTTGGTCATACCATTGAGAACGGATTCTTGCGTCATAACGAAATCGAAGTGGGTGGGCACGTTCTTTGTGAGCTCCACGTTCTCGACGAGGGTCGTCGTCATAAGCTTCGAATCGGGGAGAGGCATTTTTAAGTCAATGGAATCTTGACTAATATCACTGTACCACTGGTAGTTGTAGTAAGCGGTGCCCGAAATCTTCTTGATTTTCACGTCCTTTTTTGCTTTAAGAAATAATATATCCTTTCCCGTCGGTTCCTCGCTTCCGATAAAGCGTGCGAGGTCGTGCGGGGCACTTCCTGACGTAAAGTACTCGTTGATGTCATAGGTTTTGCCGTCGCCCTGAGAGCACGCGCCGAAGGCGAGAAGGGAGAGTGAAATCACGGCGGTAAGAAGTATGGAAATGAGTTTTTTCATAACAAAACCTCGGTTGTTTTACTAAGTATATTATATCACAAAACGGTAAAAATAGCAAGACCAAACGGTAATTATTTCCAAAAAACAAGCAAAAACTTGTATTAACTTGTTTTTGCAAGTAAAAGCAAGTTATTAAAAAAGGAGCAAAAATATGCAAAGGACGATCCCGAAGCAAAGCAAAACGGAATTCACGTTCAAGGGCATCAATCTGCGCGACATGGTATTTCTATCTTGTGCGCTCGCCCTTTTTGTGGTTTTGATCGTAGCGAATTTCGCGGGGAGCCTCTATATCGCCGTGGGGGCGCTTGCGCTCGCGGCGGTTATGTTTTTCGTAAAAATAGACGACAGGCTGTATTACGAGCTTTACTCGTACTTCCTGTACCTGTTTTCCAAAAAGAATTGGGAGGGCGAATACCAAAGCGGAGTAAGCTATATAGACGATGACGTCGTCCAATTTAAAGACGGATATTGTTGCGGAGTAATCAAGATACACGGCAACGAATTCTTTTTGCTACGGGAAGAGGAGCAGGACAGGTACATCAACGTATTTTCGGTTGTATTCATGAACCTTGCGCGCGGGCAGAAATTATCCATTGTACGATTAGACAGACCCGTGTTTTTAGACGAGCAAATAGGAGCGCTTAAAGAACGGCTATCGGCGGAGGAAACGAAGGAGCTCTCGGAGCAAGCAAAAGAATATATCAAGCGCATCCGCCTCGGCGAGCTTGAAAAAATCAATACAAACGATAATTGCTTTTATTACAACGCATTTTATCTTGTGCTTTATTCTTCCACGCGCGCGGATTTACATAAAACGCTAAGTGCGGATCTGAGAGAACTGCAAGCGGGCGGTATTAAGGCGGAACGGATCTCGGGGACGGAACTTTATGGGTTCTGCCGGCGCACCGTAACGGCGGCGTTTGACGAGCGTGAGCTGAAAGAGTTGCCCGCGAAGGGGGAGCAGGGGAAGCTGTTGGCTCCTCTGGAAGTACAATTCCATACTAAAACCGCTAAGGTGGACGGAATCACGGAAAAGACATACGTGATAACACGCTATCCGACAGAGGCTTTCAATGCTTGGGCGACGGAGCTTTTCTCCATGCCGTACACGAAGGTGGTGATATCGGCAACGCCGATCGATACGCAAAAGGCGGTGAAGGCGATCGACAGGACGGTCGCGGAGCTGAAAGAAAAATACGAGCACTCCTCGAAGATGAGCTCGGATACCCAAACGGTCATGCACTACGAATCGATGCATACGCTCATGGAGCAGTTGCAATCTTCGAACGAGGTTATGCTGAACGTATGCACATCGGTAACGTATTACGATTATAAGGAGGAAGGGCGCGACGCCTTCAAGAGTATCAGAAAGTCTATCAATCGCATGGGCTTTCAGACTTCGGGTATGATTTGCAAGCAGGGCGAAGCGTACCGCCTCGGAATGCTCAATGCGCAATTCCCGCTCCGCTCGTGCGTGTACACGCAAGGGATCAATTCGTCGTCGCTTGCGGGGGCGTATCCGTTCGTGGATACGCAGATCCTCGAAGAGGGCGGTGTCATGCTCGGACAAAATACGTCGCCCGTGATCGTCAATTTTTTAAAGCGCGGGGATTTTTACAAGAACAGCAATATCGTCGTGCTCGGCGGCGTGGGGGGCGGAAAATCCTTTTTCGCCAAAACGCTTTTCACGAATTTAAAAAGCGAGGGGTTGAGAATATTCATTTTAGATCCTGAAAACGAATACTCGATCCTTGCGGAAAATATCGGCGGGAAGGTGATCGATATGGGCATGGGTGGGAACATCATTAACCCGTTTGCCGTGCTCTGCGACATGAACGACAATGAAGAAAGCGACGTCGGGAACTTATTGCTATCGCACATTACCTTTCTCGAAGAGTTTTTTAGAACGACGCTGACGGGATTAGGGAGCGAGAATATCGAGCTTGTGCTTTCGCTTTTGCCCGAGCTGTATCATCAGAAAGGAATTACCGAACGCACAAATTTTAAGAAATACACGGGCGATTTTCCGACATTCGACGAGCTTATAGAGCTTTTCAAAAATCGCTTGAAGAATAAAATGACGGCAAACGAGCGCGCGGCGCATAGGACGATCATCACATTTTTATCGAAGTTTGCGAAAGGCGGGAGGTTCTCCTTCCTGTGGAACGGTCAGACGAATTTGGTTGCGAACGAAGAATTTACCGTATTTAATTTCCAAACGTTGCTTGCAAACGCGAACAAGACGATCGTTGCCGCGCAAATGCTTCTCTTGACGCAGTACCTCAATAATGAGCTGATTCGGAACTATAACCGTATTAAGCGGGGCTTGCAGGCAGCGCAAATTGTCATAGCGGTAGACGAAGCGCACGTGTTTATCGACCCGCATAATCCGATCGCCTTGCGGTTCATGAAGAATTCTGCGAAACGGTGCAGGAAGTACGGCGGAATGCAAATCGTTCTGACGCAAAGCGTGAACGATTTCATCGGGAACGAGGATTTGGAACGGGAATCGAAGGCGGTTATCACGGAGTGTCAATACACATTCGTATTCCCGCTCAATGCAAGCGGTACGGCGGATTTCTTACAGCTCTACGATAAGCTTGATATCACGACGGAGGAGGAGAATGCCATTCTCGATTTGCCGCGGGGTACGACGTTCTTCATCGCGCACCAACGTATGCGGACAAAGTTTGCGGTAGTTACGCCGCAAGCCGTTCGGGACCTGTTCGAAAAAAAGGTCGAAATAGCTAAGGAAATGCAGGATATGAAGGACGAACAAGAGGCGCAGCAAGCGGAGGATCTTCAAGAAACGGAACCGCAGAGCTCTGAGCTTGCCTCTGAGGCTGAGCAGACGGCGGAGCCGTCCCCGGGCGATGCCGACGTGCAGGACGCTCACGATACGGAGGAGCCGACTATGCGGGAAATGCAAGAAGAGGCGGGAATTATTTCCGACGAGCACAACGAGCAGAGCTCTGCACCGACGAACGAGGCAGAGCAGACGGCAGAGCCGTCCCCGGGCGAAGCCGCCGTGCAAGAGCTGCAAGGCGATCAGGAAGCCCAGCCGTCCGCAATCGAGCTTGCCGAAGAGCTCGAAGATCCCGCGGGGTCCGATGTTGCCGACGAAGGCGAAAAAAACAAGTAAAAACTTGTTTTTACAAGTATGCGGTTTTAGAAATAAGGAAAAGGAGGTAGAGCCATGCAAGAGAAAGAAATACAAAGCGACGAAGCGTGCAAAGAGTTTATCAGGCGTCCGTATGCGTTTTTCCATGACGGTTATAAGGGCTACGGCGGCGCGATCGCAGGGCTGATATTCTCCTATTCGAATTCCAAGAACCGCCCGAATGCGGCGCTTGCGGCGTCGCAGACGGAAATAGCGGAGCGCGTCGGTTGTTGTCGATCCACGGTTGGAAGGCATATTGCGAAGTTAAAAAAATTAGAAGGGTTTACGCAAATAACGTTGTCAAAGAGCGGGCGCAGACTCCCTTGTGCAGTCTATACATATAAGCCGAGCGGCGATACGACGGCGTTCATGACTACCGATATGAGGCTGTACGGCGAAAAAGAAATGTGTCCCACGACGGTAGACGTCTTTTCTCACATTTTAACGCAGTATGAGAATCCGAAAAACGGCATAAACGTATTCTACGGTACGCCGAGCTCTATCGCTTCGGCTTTACATATTCACACGAATACAGCGCGGAAGGCTTTGCGGGAGTTGTACCGTTTAAAGTATGTTTTCCGAAAGGAAACGGTGGTGAATGGGTACGGAACGAACCGCTATATAATTCCCGATAAGGTGCTACGGAGATTCAGAACGCCGTTCATGCGCGCCGAAGGCGAGCCCGAAAAGGCAAACAATCCGTATGTCGCCCGCAAAGAAGAAATACGCGCCGCCGACCAAAGAGCGGAGAGGGAGCATTATTATGCGGTAATAAATCAAGAAAAAGAGCGGCGGGATGATCGGATACGGGAACGTCTGCTTGCCGATGCGGAGTATGCGGCTGCGGAAAAAGAATCCAAGAAGCTTGAAATCGATATTCCTAAGGCAGAGCTTTACGGAGGAAGCGACGAAGAGCTAAGAGGGTTGTACAAGCGCAAGGAGGAGTTGGAATCGAAGAAGAAGGGAATCAAGCGACGCTTGCGGATCCATGAGTTGAAATACAAGCCAAGGTGCAGAAGGTGCTCCGACACGGGTACGACGTCAGACAGGCGATTGTGTAACTGCTGGCAAAAGTATAAAAAGTAAAACTGAGCTTCGCCTCAGTCCTTTTGCGTACGGCAAAGGGAAAAATCGACGCCGAAACACCCGAAAAGCGCGCGGATCCTAACGAGAACACGTAAAGAAATTTGCCAAAACCCCGATGAAAATCGGGATTTTTTTTTGTGCTTTTCTTACCCTAACAAAAAAGAATACGATATGCGGCGAAACTATTATTTTGCGGCGTCATTTTAGTCGTATAATAATATGATACCTTTCGGTATTATATGATTTATATTTCCCGTAGGAGCGAATGCAAAGGGAAATATAAAGAAATATTGAAAATACTGTCGAAACGCATTGACAAAGGAAGAATTATGGGATAAAATAAAAATCCCGAACGCGAAAGCGGACGGGGGTGAACAGGGCGACCTGTGGCGGTTAGCACTTCCAAAACATTTTGCAAGGAGGTGCCATATGGGCAAGGAAATTCTTTCTTTTTTGCTCGAACTCATCGAGCGAGGAATCATTTCTTCTATTACGGTAACAAAAACTACTGTAACTGTGCGCATAAAAAAATAAACCGCCCGTGAAGTCGAAGTCCGAGCGGTTTTTGTAACCCTGAACGTAGGCTAGCCGCCATGTCCGGCTTCGCCCTTGTTCATTCTTATTATACCCCACGATGAGAGGTTTGTCAACAGTTTTCTCAAAAAAAACTTTTACAAACCGTTATTACAGCAAGATTCAGCGGTTTTTTGGAGTACGCAAAACGGGCAACCCCGTAAAACGCCCGTAAACGGGCTCAGGAGGCGCGGGAGGGTCGGCACGTGTGATTGCGCGACGATGTGCCGTGTTTGGTCACACAACGAACAAAATTTTAAGGACAACGCCGTGCGGCGTTTTTTCTTTACTCTTTTTCAGGGGGGAGAGAAAAGAACTGCGCCGTAGGGTAAGGATATATAATTCATAGGAGGAAATTATGAAAAACGAAATCGAAGAAGTGGTAGCAAAATGGGATCTGGATAATCAGGTTCGGAATCTCTCGCGCGAGAGCTTGGAAACGTATCGGTCCAGCACGAAGGATTTTACGGATTACTTCGAGAGAAAGGGCGTGAGAAGGTTCAAGCAAATTACAGGCGACGTCGTGAAGGGGTATGTCGCCGAACAGCAGGAAAGACGTTGCGGCGCGCGGACGATCAATAATCGCCTGAAAGCGCTCAGGAGGCTTTGCCATTTTTTCCGCGATGCAATAAACGAACGTTACGAGCTTCCTTGCTTTCATATGCAGAGGGAAAATGAAACGGATCGCGGCCCGCTCACAAACGACGAGGTGCGTCGTCTTGTGGCGCGCTTCGATCCCGCGAACGAGAGCTCCGTACTCGTCGCATTTATCCTGGATACGGGACTGCGCTCGAAATCCGTCCGAAACATTAAAGTTGAAAATTTAGATCTCGATGCGGGGAGGGTGGTCGTGCAGGTAACGAAGAACCACGACGTTCTGATCCTTCCGCTGAGCATAGAGCTGCGCTCGCTCTTAGGAGGATATTTAAAGGCGCATGAGATCCGTGATGGGTATCTCTTCCGAAACGAGAAGGGCGGCAAGATGTATGACCGTTCGAGTATCTTCAAGAAAGTAAACCGATACATGAAGAGCTGCGGGGTGAACAGGAGCGGGGTGCATCTGTTCCGATATACATTCGGGCGGATCATGATCGAGAACAACTGCAACGCCATGTTGTTGCAAAAGTGGCTTGGGCACCGTACTATGGAGGAGACGAAGAAATACGTGAAATTGTATTCCCGCGAGCTCATGGATATTTGCGAAAATGTGACGCCGCTCTCGCAGAACGGAAAAATTTTAAAAAATTTTCAAGAAAACTCTTGACAAATCTTATTCTGAGAGTATAATTGAAGTATAATCATGGGTGAGATGATTACATGAAATTAGGTAGCAAGGCGAAAGCCTTTCTATAAATTCAAAGGAAACAGCCTCCGTCTCACCCACGGCGGCTGTTTTACTTTCCCCGCACCTTGTGCGGGGGTTACGAAGATACCCGCCCTCGGGCGGTATTGATAAGACAACTGAATATAAGCAATCTAATAAACGGAGTTCGTATTCAAGCGACTATTTGTTCAGAATTTGTAAGTGAAAATTATAGATTTTGTGAGTTGATTGTCTTAACGGTAGAGTAGCGGTCTTCAAAGCCTAAGTTACGATTGCGTATTCGAATCGCGCCTCAAAAAGGAACCCGCCGACGTGTTACCAGCACATCGACGGGCAAAAAACAAAACCTGCTCGGGTAATGTTATCAATTTGAGGTCGAGAAATTTCCCGACCATTTTTTGTTTTTTTGCGTTTTTCGGGAAGAAAAACGCATTTTGGCAGGGGAGACGCGATTCGAACACGCAACCTACGGTTTTGGAGACCGCTACTCTACCGTTGAGCCACTCCCCTAAAACGTTACCATTATATAATATTATCAGCGATTCGTCAAGAACTTTTCGCTATAAAATGCAAAAATCCTATGGAATGATATTTTCCGCGGCGCTATCGATAAGAGGAGAAGAGAAATGGGTGAATTAAAACAAGTTACGCTTTATACGGACGGCGCGTGCTCGGGAAATCCGGGCGCGGGCGGTTGGGGGGCGGTTCTGTTGTTTGGCGAGCATCGGTTGGAAATTTCGGACGGGGAAGCGGAAACGACGAATAACCGCATGGAGCTCATGGCGGTCATTTGCGGTTTGGAGCGTTTGAAATTTCCCTGTCACGTAGATATTTACAGCGATTCGGCTTACGTCGTGAACGCCTTTTTGCAGGATTGGATCGGAGGTTGGGAGCGGGGAGGATGGAAGAAGGCGGACAAGAAGCCCGTGCTGAACGCCGATTTGTGGCAGCGTCTGTTGACGCTCACGCGCGTACACGAAGTTATCTTCCACAAGGTAAAAGGGCACGCCGACAACGAGTTGAACAACCGTTGTGACGAGCTCGCCCGTGCGGCGATAGAAAAATTTCGCGGTATCGGTTGATATTCTTGCCGGAAGCGTATATAATATATAAGGAAAGGGAATTATAGGAAGAGTATGTCAAAAACAACGCAAAAGCTCATGATTCATATCGCCTGTATGCTATTAGCTGCGGGCGTTTTTGCGTTATTTTTGCTTTTGTGCATCGGTCAGTTGCAGGATCGTTGGAGCAAACCGCTCTGCATCGCTTCGATTGTCGTAGGGCTTGTTTTAAACGTTGCGATTCTTGCCGTGGATATTGCATTTTATTATCGCAAGAAGGAAGTGGTGTATAAGAGTTGTATCACGCTCTACATTCTCTTTGTCTTTATTTTCATCGGCGCGTACGTTTTGTTGCGCACGGGCTTTTTCGACGTCATTCGCGATAAGGAAAAATTCGAGGAATATTTGAAGCATACGGGCGGGTTTATGACGGCGCTTTTTATTCTGCTTCAATTCCTGCAAGTGGTGATTTTGCCCATTCCCAGCACCGTTACCGTCGTTGCGGGAAGCGCTTTATTCGGACCGCTTCGCGGTAGCATTTACAGCTTGATCGGAATCGTGGTCGGCTCTCTTGTGGCTTTTCTTGTCGGGCGGTATGCGGGTTATCCCGTTGTTTCGTGGCTGATTGGAAAGGAAACGCTCGACAAATGGCTGAAAAAAATTAAGGGCAAAGATAAGCTCTTGCTTTCCGCCATGTTTCTTCTGCCCGTATTTCCCGACGATATTTTGTGCTTTGTAGCAGGGATTTCTTCCATGTCGGTTTGGTTGTTTTTGGGAGTTATTCTTATTTCGCGCGTACTCGCGATTTTTATGACCAGTTACTCTATAACGCTGATTCCGTTTAATACCTGGTGGGGCATTCTGATTTGGGCGATCCTGTTTGTGCTTATCGTGTGTCTGTTCGTCGTCCTCTATAAAAAATCAGATCAAATTTTGGGTTGGTTCGAACGAAGATTTCATCGGGAAACACGAATTAAGCAAGAAAAAAAGAAAGATGAATTTATTTTGGAAGTGGTCGATCCCGACGGGTCCATCGTAAGCAAGGGGGTAAAAAAGGAAGGGGACGGACAGGCAAAAAAGAAGTAGCAACGCATTTTTTCGGCTTGTGTTATAAATATAATTATTAAGCTTCGTTTTTTTAGAACGGGCTTTTTTTATTGCGCTTCAAGTCGCCCAAAAATAATAAAAAAATTCTTTAAAACTCTTGCTTTTTTAGAACGGTTGGTGTATAATGCTATTTGGTAGAAGTTGGATTTTTTCTAACTGAATGAGGTCAAAAATGGATAAGATCAAACAGTTAAACGAGCGCAAAGCAACGCTGAAAAATGCAGGGAAAACCATTCGTGCCGAAATTGCCGCTTTGACGGACGAAGCGAGCTTTGTAGAGCTTGCGGCTTTCAGCTTTTCGAAAGACCAATTTTATGGGGAGGACGCGCAGGGTGAGGGAGTCGTAACAGGCTTCGCAACCGTGGGCGGCTATCCCTATTATATTGTGGCGCAGAATTTTGAAGTTTCCTACGGCGGGCTTTCCAAAGCGAATTGCGAAAAAATCGCAAAGACCTTAAATGCGGCGGAGAAAAACAGAACGCCCGTCATTTACCTTCTTCAATCCTACGGCGTACGGGTCGGGGAAGGTGTAAACGTTATGGAAGGTATTTCCGAACTCCTCATGAAGGCGACGCAGCTCAAAGGCAGCGTGTTGCAATTTGCGGTCGTGCTCGGCGAAGCATACGGTTCGACCGCCGCGCTTTGCTCGGTGTGCGACTGCGTGTTTTTCACAGGAAAGAGCGTGCTTTCTCTGAGCAGTCCGTTCGTCGTTTCCGCAAAAGCGGGGAAAAACGTGAAGAAGGAAGAAGTCGGCGGTTATCACGCGCTTAAAAATTCCTTGCTTCCCGCTATTCTTGTGAAAGATACGAAGGAAGTCGCTTCGAAAATTTTACAAATCAGCGATTTTGTGAACATTCCAATCATCGATGCGGAACTCAATACTGCTGTTCCCGCGCTTAATAAAAAGTGCGGTGCGGCGCAAATCGCCGAAATTTTGGAAAACGGAGTGGAGCTGGGCGCAAATAGCTGTCCCGAGCTGAAAACCGTGCTTGCCCGCGTGGGAGGCGTTGCGATTGCCGCGGCGATTTTCGACGACGTGAAGCTCAACGCTGCCAACGTTAAAAAACTGAAAAATTTTGCGGAGTTTGCCGCTTGCTACGGTTTGCCCGTCGTCACTTTTGTGGATTGCGTCGGCGTAGAGCCGACGGCGGAAGTCAACGACAGCACGCTGTTAAAGGAAATTTGCGAATATCTCTCCATTCTCGATACTGTGGACGTAAAGATTTCCGTTGTCACCGGTAAGGCGATCGGGCTTGGGTATTCCCTGTTTGTTGCCAAATCGGTCGGTTTCGACTATGCGTACGCCTTTGCTACGGCGAAGATCGCGCTGTTCGAGAGTGCGGAGGGTGCGGAAATCGAGTATGCGAACGAGAAAAATGCGAACAAGGAAGAGCTTCGTATGCTTTATGCCGATGATAATTCCGATCCGATCCATGCGGCAAAGAGCGGGTATCTCGACGAGGTAATCGAACCGCAATTCGTAAAACAGTATCTGATTGCGTCGTTGCAGACGCTTATCGGTTAAGGAGGGTTGCATGGGAAACGCTTTGCTTGCGGGGCTCTTTGAAAATTGGCCGAAGTACGACATCGGGGAAGGCGCGTTCATGGCGGTGTTCGGCTTTGCGTTCGTTTTTCTCGGGATCGTAATCATGATCTTGCTCTTTACCGGGCTCGGAAAAATCATGTCGGTGATCAATGGGAAGAAAAAGGGGAAGTCCGCAACCGTTAAGGATGCTGCGAAGCCCAATAAAGCACATAAACAGGAACAAACGGACGACGAGCTGATTGCCGTAATCACAGCGGCAATTTCCGCCTATTACGAGGGCGAAAACACGAAATGCGATTTCGTGGTAAGAAGAATAAAAAAATTATAATCGGGAGCGATAAAAAATGCGTAACTTTATTATTACGGTAAACGGAAAACAATACGAAGTAGGCGTAGACGAGGTCGGGGCGACCGAATCTCCCAAAACTGCTGTTCCGCTTGCGGCGTCTGCGCCCGCAGCGGCGGCTGCGCCGGCGGCAAGCGCGACGGGGACGAAGGTCGTTTCTCCTTTCCCCGGTCTTATCAAAAACGTGCTCGTGCAGAACGGTGCGCAGGTGAAGAAAGATCAGCCGATTCTCGTGCTTGAAGCCATGAAAATGGATAACGACATTACTGCGCCCTGCGACGGTACGGTAACAGTGAATGTGGCGAAGGGTGCAAATGTGGAGTCTGACGCCGTACTCGCGGTAATTTCCTGATTTTACGGAGCGTTTCATGCAAAGTAATTTATTGATTGAGGTCGGATCGATCTTTTCCAACCTATGGGAGTCCATGGGCATTTCTCAGGGAGGGTGGCAGAACTACGTTATGCTGCTCATCTCTTTCGTGCTCATGTTTCTTGCCATAGTGAAAAAGTACGAGCCGATGCTCTTGCTCCCCATTGCGTTCGGAATGTTTCTGATCAATTTGCCGGGAGCGGAAGCAATTTTGTGGGGTAGATACGAAACGCCCGATACGTCGCTCACGCTTGGTATTCAAGGCGAAATCGAAAACGTTGGGGCATACGTATTGAACGGAAACCCCGATGCGTTGATTTATATTCGCGACGGATTTTTGCAAAGCGATATCGTGACGTATTATGCGGATTTCGAAGCTTTGAAAAACGGCGTTGCGTCTACTATGTCGTATTCGGAGTTTAACGCACTGTATTCCTTATCGGGCTACATTCAAGGCGCGGTTGCGGAAGGGGTGACGACCTTCAACAGCAATACGATCGTTTTGCTCGAAACCTATGAATCGGTAACGGGGCGCGGACTCTTGTGGTATCTCTACTACGGCGTTGATAAGGTTATTTATCCCCCGCTCATTTTCCTTGGAATCGGCGCAATGACCGACTTCGGTCCTTTGATCGCAAACCCCAAGAGTATGCTCATCGGCGCGGGCGCGCAGTTCGGTATTTTCGTGGCGCTCTTCGGCGCCGTGCTCCTCGGCTTTACGGGGGCGGCGGCTGCGGCGATCGCTATCATCGGCGGTGCGGACGGCCCTACTGCGATCTATGTTTCCAAAATGCTTGCGGAGAACCTTGTTCCTACAATCGCAATCGCGGCGTACTCGTACATGGCGCTTATCCCCGCAATTCAAAAACCCGTTATGCGGTTGCTTACCACCAAAAAGGAGCGCGCGATTCGCATGAAGCCGTTGCGGCAAGTTTCCAAAGCGGAGAAAATCATTTTCCCCGTGGCGGTGACTTTGGTTGTGGGGTTATTGTTGCCGGACGCGATTCCGCTTCTCGGCATGCTGATGCTCGGCAATTTGTTCCGTGAGTCGGGCGTGGTGGAACGGCTTTCCTCGCAGGCGCAAAACGGACTTATCAATACGGTCACTATTTTCTTGGGGATCGCCGTCGGTTGCAAGGCGAAGGGGGAAATTTTCCTTTCCGCGCAAACGCTTGGGATTCTTGCAATCGGTATCATCGCATTCTATCTCGGAACGATCGGCGGACTTCTCGTTGCCAAACTTATGTGCAAGGTCACGAAAGGACAAATCAATCCTCTTATCGGTTCGGCGGGCGTTTCGGCGGTGCCTATGGCGGCGCGTATTTCGGAGGACGTCGGGCGGGAAACCGATCCTCAGAACCATTTGCTGATGCACGCTATGGGACCCAATGTGGCGGGGGTTATCGGTTCGGCTTTGGCGGCAGGTATCCTGCTTGCGTGCTTCGGTTGATAAATTAGTAAAACGAGTTACGCGGGTTTTCCCGCAACGGAGTTAATTATGGCTAAAAAAGTAATGATCATGGATACAATTCTGCGTGACGCGCACCAATCGCACGCGGCAACGCGTATGCGCACGGAGCAGATGATTCCCGTGCTTGAACAGCTCGACGATATCGGTTATTATTCTCTCGAAGGCTGGGGCGGCGCGACGTTCGATTCCTGTATGCGCTTTTTGAACGAAGATCCGTGGGAGCGTTTGCGTACGCTTCGGAAATATTTGAAAAAGACGCCCATTCAAATGCTCTTGCGCGGACAAAATTTGCTCGGCTATCGTAATTATGCGGACGATCTTGTGGAAAAGGTCGTAGAGAAATCTTTTGAGAACGGCGTCCGCGTGATTCGCGTATTCGACGCGCTCAACGATCCGAGAAACATCGAAGCGTCTATGAAGGCGATCAAAAAATACGGCGAGAAGTATGAGGGGGTATGCGAGGCGGCGATTTCTTACACCACGAGCCCCGTTCATACGCTCGAATATTTCGTGAAGCTTGCAAAGACTTACGAAAGCATGGGTGCGGACAATATCTGCATCAAGGACATGGCAAACCTTTTGTTGCCGTTCGACGCATACGAACTTGTATCGGCGCTCAAAAAGGAGCTTCGCCCCGAAACGAAGATTCATTTGCACACCCACAACACGACGGGTACGGGAGATATGGTTAATCTCATGGCGATTCAGGCGGGGGTGGACATTGTCGATACCGCGCTTTCGCCGCTTGCAAACGGGACTTCTCAGCCCGCTACGGAACCGCTTGTTGCAACGCTTAAAGGGACGGAATTCGATACGGGTATTTCGCTCGAAAAGCTTATTCCGATTGCGGCACACTTCAAAAAAGTTGCCGCGGAGCTCGAAAAAGAGGGCTCGCTCAACCCCAAGGTGCGCCAAGTGGACGTCAACACGCTCATCTATCAAGTGCCCGGCGGAATGCTTTCCAACCTCATGAATCAGCTCAAAAAGGCAGGCAAAGAGGAGAAGCTTCCCGAAGTGCTCGCGGAAGTGCCAAACGTCCGCAAGGATTGCGGTTATCCGCCGCTCGTTACGCCCAGTTCGCAAATCGTCGGTACGCAAGCCGTTATGAACGTTGTTATGGGTGAACGCTATAAAATGGTCACGAAGGAAACGCGCGACTTGTTCGCGGGGAAATACGGTCAGCTTCCTATGCCGATCGATGAAGAGGTCGCGAAAATTGTATTAAAGGGTGAAAAGCGTATCACCTATCGCCCCGCAGACGATCTTGCGCCCGAGTATGAAAAGCTCAAAGCCGAGGTTGTGGAAAAGGGTTATTACACGCAGGAAGAGGACGTTTTGTCCTATGCTTCTTTCCCCGAGGTTGCGGAGAATTTCTTCAAGTGGAGAAAAGCAAAGAACGAGGGTGTGGATAACGACTTGGCGAAAACGGGCGTGTATCCCGTTTAAATTGAGATCATGAAACGATTATTGACAAATGACGACGGAATCGAAGGCGAGGGTCTACGGACTCTCGCCTCGGCATTCTCTCGAGCGGGATGTGCAGTCGGATTTAACATCAATTTGATAGCGAACGGTTTGCTTGAAAGGTGGAAGCCGTGAAGCGGGTGATTGTGATAGGGGGCGGCGCGTCTGGGCTCATGGCGGCTTATGCGAGCGCGAAAAACGGAAACGAAACGCTCCTCCTCGAAAAAAACGAAAAGCTGGGCAAAAAAATATATATCACGGGAAAGGGGCGGTGCAATCTCACCAACGACTGCCCGCCCGATGTTTTTTTGCAGAATGTCGTTCACGGAAGCAAATTTATGACGGGTGCGGCATACGCTTTTCCTGCGGAACGAACCATGTCCTTTATGGAAGCGTTTGGTTTACCGCTCAAAGTGGAGCGCGGTAATCGCGTTTTTCCTATTACCGACCACGCGAGCGACGTCACCAAGACCTTGGAACGGGCGTGCAGAAGCGTCGGGGCAGAAGTACGGCTCAATGAAACTGTGGAGCGTATAACGATCGAAAACAATGCTGTGACGGGCGTGATTTCAAACGGATGCGTTCATGAATGCGATTGCGTGATTGTGGCGACGGGCGGAATTTCCTATCCCGCTACTGGCTCTACCGGCGACGGATATCGCTTTGCGGCGGAAGCGGGGCATTCACTTGTTTCTCCCGTTCCCTCCCTGGTGGGGATAGCGGTCGGCGAAGATCTTTCTTCGGCGCAGGGAATTTCCTTGAAAAACGTCGTTCTCACGGCAAAACACGGCGGGAAAATCATTTCGTCGCGCATGGGGGAAATGCTAATTACGCATTACGGCATCAGCGGTCCTCTCGTGCTTTCGCTTTCTGCGGAAATCAACCGTATACCGTTGCGTGAAGTTTCGTTTACGATCGATTTCAAACCTGCACTCGACGAAAAGACGCTGAATGCAAGGCTGTTACGGGATTTCGGCGAACGCAAAAACGAAAGCTTGAAAAATATTGTCAAAGGACTGTTGCCGGTCGGTCTCGGTGCGTGCCTCCTCAAACACGCAGGGATTTCGCCCGACGTACGCGCGAACTCCGTTACAAGGCAGATGCGGGAAGGATTGTTGCGCGCTTTAAAAGCGTTCCCGCTTACGCCAAAGTCCTTGCGGGGATTTAGTGAAGCGGTCGTCACGGCGGGCGGAGTGGACGTAAAAGAAATCAATCCTAAAACGATGGAGAGTAAACGGATTGCTGGGTTGCGCTTTTGCGGCGAAGTTTTGGACGTAGACGCATTTACGGGCGGATTTAACTTGCAAATTGCGTTCTCAACGGGATTTTTGGCGGGAAATACGATAATATAGTAATTTTGCATAGTACTATGTCAGACATAATATAACTATTTTGTTGTTTTGCTTGACATTCTAACGGTTTTTTACTATACTTTTTTTATACTTTTGGAGGACTTGACATGACGGTAATTCGCGGCGCAACGACGATTCTCTGCGACGACAAAACGGAAATCCGCAACGCAGTAAAGGAGCTTTTGGCAGAGGTCGTTTCCCAAAACGAAATCAAGCGGGAAGAGATCCTCAGCATCGTATTTTCGAGCACGTCGGATATTCATTCGTATTATCCTGCAAAGGCGGCGCGCGAAGCGGGTTTCGAGGGCTGTTCGCTGTTTTCCGCCGTAGAGCCCGATATAGAAGGCGGGTTGCAGCTTTGTATCCGCGTGATGATTTTCGTGGAAAAGAATATTCAGCCCAAACACGTCTATTTGCGCGGCGCACTGTCTTTGAGAAAAGATATTACGAAGAAAATCAATATTGCCATCGACGGTCCTGCGGGAAGCGGAAAATCCACGCTTGCCAAGCGGCTTGCCCGCGATTATAAAATATTGTATCTCGATACGGGCGCGATGTATCGTGCTTGCGCGTTAAAGGCTTTAAAAGAGGGTGCGGACTTAAACGACGAAGTTGCGATTTGCGAGCTCATGCATGGTTTATCCCTCGATATCGATTATGCAAACGGCGGTCAACGCACGATTCTGGACGGACTTGACGTTTCCGAAGAAATTCGCGAGCCGCGCGTTTCGATGGCGGCTTCCACCGTGTCCAAATATCCCTGCGTGCGCATCAAAATGGTGGAGAAACAGCGTGAAATCGCGGGGCGGATCTCCTGCGTTTTGGACGGCAGGGACATCGGCACTTACGTATTGCCTGCCGCAGATTTCAAGTTTTTTCTCACTGCAAGTGCAGACGTGAGAGCCAAGCGTCGCTTTGACGAGCTCAAAGCAAAGGGCTACGAGGTGGATTTGGAAAAGCTCAAAGCGGAGATCGTTTTGCGGGACGAGCAAGATTCTTCCCGCGAATTTGCTCCCTTGAAGAGGGCTGAGGACGCGGAGGAGATAGACACTTCTTCCATGTCGATTGAAGAGGTGCTTGCTTTTTTAAAGAGCAAGATTCAGGAGCGGATTTAAATGGACGAAACGAAGGCGGAACTGACGCCGAAACAACAAAAAAAAGCGGAAAAAGCGCGCAAAAGGCGTGAGAAAAAGCAAAAAAAGTGGGCAAAGCAGTATCGGCTGATCGTGCCCGCCAATAAAAAAGGCTTGCACAAAATGCCTTTTATGAACTTTTTGCGCTTTATCGGGTATCCCATTCACCGTTTTTTGTATCCTTTTAAAATGTACGGATACAAGAAAGTGGGGCCGGGCGCATATATATATGTGGGGAACCACTTGCATATGTTCGACATATTCTACGTTGCCCGCACAACGAAGGAGGGGATTCACTTCCTTTCCAAGCAATCGATCCTCGAAGCTCCCGTTGTGGGCTACATTGCGCGCAGACTGGGTGCAATCGGCGCAATGCGCGATGGCTCCGACGTGCGCACGATCATGGACGCCATGAAAGTGCTTCGGAACGGAGAAAAGGTGTCGCTTTTTCCCGAGGGTACGCGGAATCGCGGTTCGGGAGAGGAATTTTTGCCTTTTCACGGCGGTGCGGCGATTTTTGCCATTAAAACCAAAACGCCCATTATTCCCTTTGTCATTTGCTCCCGCCCGCGCCTCTTTCATATGACGCACGTCGTGTTTGGCGAACCGATGGAACTGAGCGAGTATTACGACAGGAAGTTGACTCCCGAGGATTACGCCGAGGCAGAGGAAAAATTGAAAAACAGGCTCTACGAGTTGCGCGCCGAGCATCGTGCCATGCTTGCGGAAAAGAAGAACAAAAAAAAGAATAAAAAGAAGAAGGAAAAGGGCTGATGCAGGTTTTAGTGGCGAAGAGCTGCGGATTTTGCGTGGGAGTCAAGCACGCCGTAGACACGGCAATGTCCATTCCCGCGGAAAACGCCTACGTGCTCGGCGAGCTGATCCACAACGGCGAAGTCGTAAAGAAAATCTCCGAGCGCGGGATCGTGACCGTAACCGAACTGAGCGGAGTGCCCGACGGGGCGACGCTCATCGTCCGCTCGCACGGTGTCGGGCTGTCTATATATAAGGAATGCGAGGAGAGGAAAATTCGCATTATCGACTGCACGTGCTCGTTCGTTCACCGCACTCAGGAGATCGTAGAACGGAAGAGTGCGGAGGGGAAGACGGTCGTCATTATCGGGCATAGGGAGCATCCCGAAGTGCAGGGCTTGATCGGTTGGTGCTTAGGCAAGAGTTACGTTTTCTCGTCGGAAGAGGACGATTTTTCGGTTTTACGGGGAAAATCGGTGGCAGTTGTGGCTCAAACAACCTTTTCCGAAGAAAGATTTTTAAAAATTACCGAAAATCTTCAAAAAGAGTGTCTAAAATCAGTTGAGATTTTTAAGACAATTTGTTATACTACTGTATGCAGACAAAAAGAGGCGGAAGAACTTGCGCGGATATCCGACGCTGTTCTCGTCATCGGCGGTCGCAACAGCAGCAATACCGATAAGCTGAGGGAAATCGCGTCTGCGCACTGCAAGTGCGTCATTCGCTTGGAGCGTGCGGACGATTTCAAATATGAAAAAATTAAATTTTTTAAAAGAGTCGGTGTCATAGCCGGGGCAAGCACACCCGATTGGCAGACTCAGGAGGTTCTTTGTAAGATGGCAGAAAACAACGCGGAAGTACGGAAGGCGACGGAAGAAGTCGTTGAGAAGACGGCTACGGAGAGCGTAGCAACGCCGACAATGGCGGAGGTTGTGGAGGACATCGATCGGGAAGTCCGTTACCGTAAGGGACAGATTCTTTCCGTCAAAATCGTGTCCGCCCGTGACGAGGGAATTTATGTTTCCGTTTCCGGTAAGGGCGAAATTCTGATTGACAAAGCCGATCTCGATTGCGACGAGTACACCCGCGAGAAATACGCAAATAGAGTGGAAGAGAACATCGAAACGATGGTCGTGGAAACCGCTCCCAAGGTAAAGCTTTCCGAAAAGGCCGTTAAAAAGGTTAAGGAAGAAGAAGCTCTTTTGAAGGATATCGAGGCAGGTAAGGAATTTACCGTTACTTGCACGGGCTTCAATAAGGGCGGTTTGACTGCCGAGCTCGGAACCTATCCCGTGTTTGTTCCCGCGAGAGAAATCCGCGAGGGTTACGTGCGCGAGCTTGACAAATTCACGGGCAAAAAGCTCCGTTTGAAACTGATCGAGATTCGTCGCGAGCGCAGAAAAGAGATCATCGCTTCCCAGCGCGTTATTTTGGAAGCGGAGCGCATTGCAAGAGAAGCGGCGAAAGCGGAAAAGGATAACGCTTTCTTCGATTCCATTCAGGTGGGCGACGTTGTAGAGGGTAAGGTTGAAAGAACGACTTCTTTCGGCGCGTTCGTTTCCGTTGGCGGCTTCGATTGCCTCGCGCACATTTCCGACTTGTCTTGGACGGGCGTAAAAGAAGTAAAAGACGTGCTTGAAATCGGTAAGCACTACGAGTTCAAGGTGCTTCGCATCGATAGAGAGAACAAGAAGGTTTCCATCGGCTACAAGCAGTTGCAGCCTCAGCCTTGGGATCTTGCCGCAGACAAATATGCGGAGGGCGACGTCGTTCACGGAAAGGTCGTTCGTATCGTTCCTTTCGGCGCGTTTGTTGAGCTTGAAAAGGGAATCGACGGTTTGGTTCACGTTTCGCAGATTTCTCACGAGTGGCTTGAAAATCCCACGTCCGTTCTCAGCATCGGGCAGGAAATCGACGCGCAGATCCTTGCGTTTAACCCCGACGAGCGTAAAATCACCCTTTCGATCAAGGCGTTGCAGACTCCTCCCGAGGTGGAATACATTCAAGAGCGCAGCGAGAATGCCGGCAAGGGAGGCAAGAAAAAGGGCGGTAAGCGCGGCGGCAGCCACAGCGAGTACGGCTCGGAAGAAGATTTCAGAGAGTGGAGCGAAGGCGGCTTCGGCGGCGCGTCCATTGCGGAGCTTCTCGGCAGCGACGAAAACAAGTAATAGTTAAAAAAAATAGAAAAAATCCGCTTGATTGCGGATTTTTTTGTTTATAATATAACTGTTATTATTTCAGACGAAAGGAAAGGAGATATACAGATGGAAAAACAGGGTAACATTCGCATTTCAAGCGAGAACATGATGCCGATCATCAAAAAATGGCTGTATTCAGAAAAGGACATTTTTTTGCGGGAAATCATAGCAAACGCTTCGGACGCAATCACTAAGCTTAAAAAACTGACCGAACTCGGTGAAGCGCAGGGCGACGACTACAAAATTACGGTCACGACCGATTCCAAGGCGGGCACGCTCACCGTGGAGGACAACGGCATCGGCATGACGGCGGACGAAGTGGAAACGTATATCACACAAATCGCCTTTTCGGGCGCGGCGGATTTTTTGGATAAGTACGAAAAAGCGGGCGGCGACGGCATTATCGGGCATTTCGGGCTCGGTTTCTATTCCGCTTATATGGTTTCCGACACGATCGAAATCTTTACGAAGTCGTACCGCGACGGTTCGACGGGCGTTCATTGGAGCTCGGACGGAAACAGTACCTACACGATCGGCGACTGCGACAAGGAAACGCGCGGGACGAAAATCGTTATGCACATCGCGCAGGAAGAAAAAGAGTTTTTGAAAGAAAACGTTATACGCAACCTGTTAAGCAAATATTGCGCGTTCATGCCGTACGATATCTATTTGAACCCCAAGGTCGGTGAGGAAAACAAGCCCGTTAATACGACTGCGCCCCTGTATCTCAAACAGCCCAAGGAGTGTACCGACGAGGAATATAAGAATTTCTATCGGGATACTTTTTCCGACTTCAACGAACCGCTCTTTTGGATCCATTTAAACATGGAATATCCCTTCCGCTTAAAAGGCATTTTGTATTTTCCCAAGGTGCGCAAGCAAGTGGAGTTGGAGCGCGGACAGGTAAAACTGTACTGCAACCAAGTTTATATCGCCGACAATATCAAGGAAGTGATCCCCGAGTTCTTAATGCTCTTGAACGGCGTGATCGATTGCCCCGATATTCCTTTGAACGTTTCGCGTTCCTTCCTGCAAAATGACACGCAGGTACAAAAAATCGCCAAGCACATCACCAAAAAGGTTGCGGACAAGCTCACCGAGCTCTACAAAAAGGATAAAGAACGGTACGAGAATTGTTGGAAAGATCTTTCTACCTTTGTTAAATTCGGCTGTATCAAGGACGATAGTTTCTATGATAAGGTAAAGGATATCATTCTCTTTAAAAATCTTGCGGGAGAGTATGTGCCCGTGGAGAGCGTCTACGGTGACGAGGTGACGGACGAGGACGCAAAGGCGGGGAAAGAACCCAAAGCCGTTTACTACGTGTCCGACGAGAGCAAGCAGGCGCAGTATGTAAAAATGTTTCGCGACGCGGGACTGGATGCCGTTATCTGCGATAATTTCATCGATTCCCATTTTATCAGTTATCTCGAATACAAGAATCCCAAGCGCGTGCGTTTCCTTAGGATCGACGCGGACGTAGCGGATGCGCTCAAAGAGGAAAACGGAGAAAATAAGGAGATCGAAGAGATATTCAAAAAGATTCTTGACGGCAAAAAGCTCAAAATAAAGAGTGAAAAACTCAAAAATCCTGCCGTTCCCGCCGTCATCAATGCATCTGAATTTATGCGAAGAATGTCGGAAATGAACAGCTTCTATCAGATGGGGGGCGGTATTGACGATTTAACGCTGATCGTGAACACGGCGAACCCCTCCGTGCAGGCGCTTTTAACTGCGGAGGAGGGTTCGAAACAAATTGCAGTTATGCAATTATACTATCTTTCTTTGATGAGTTACCGGCAACTTACTCCAGAAGAAAATACTGAATTTATGCAGACTAATGAAAAATTACTGGAAAAATTTTTCCAAAATTAATCAAGAAGACACTTTATTCATTTGACAATTACTTTTCATGCTGTTATAATATAGGCAGTGTTAAGATATGGATATGCATTTATGCTTTTTGTGTCGCACTATAGGAGGTAACATTGTGAACGGAACTGTTAAATGGTTCAACGACGGTAAGGGTTATGGTTTTTTGTCCAATGACGAAGGTGGCGATGATATTTTTGTACACTTCTCGGCAATTCAGACGGAGGGTTTCCGCACTTTGAAGGAAGGGCAAAAGGTATCATTCGAAACCGAGCCCGATCCCAAGGACAGCGGTAAGCTTCGTGCCGTTAATGTAGTGCCCGTATAAATGCGTAGCTGAAAAAACGCACTTCGGTGCGTTTTTTTAATGTCCTAAATGTTTCCCGACTTTACCGTCGGGTTATTTTTTTAGAATGGGAACCGTTATTGTTTCGTTTAGCATAGTATGGCGTATGATTTCTCCGCTTAGCATAGGAAACAGTTGGTACTTTATCGGGATCGGCGGCGTTAGCATGAGCGCGCTTGCGGCTCTTTTTTGGCAAAAGGGAGCGGACGTTCGCGGGAGCGATTGCCGAGAAAGCGAGTACACGCAAAGGCTTCGTGCGCTCGGAATACCCGTGCAAATCGGTGAGGAAGAACATATTGCGGAGCAAAACGTTGCCTATACCGAGGCGGTTTCGCCGCAGAATCCGCAGCTTTGCGAGGCGAGGAAGACGGGAAAACGCCTTTTCACGCGGGCAGAGCTCTTGGGTAGGGTCGCCGAGGAATTTTCATCCGTTATCTCGGTGGCGGGTTGTCACGGAAAAACTTCTACGACCTCCATGCTTGCACATATCTTTTCCTGTGCAAACAAAAATTTTACCGCTCACATCGGCGGAGAGGACGCTGAATTCGGAAACCTTTGCCGAGGCGGAACGGGCGACGATATTTTTGTGACGGAAGCGTGCGAATTTCGTAGAAGCTTTTTATCGCTGAAAAGTTCTGTTGCGCTCATTTTGAATACAGACAAGGATCACACCGATTGCTATAAGAGCGACGGCGAGCTGATCGAGGCATACCGCGCCTTTGCGGGAAATGCGGAAAAGGTCGTGGTGAACGCCGACGACCCGCGGGCGAGGAATTTTCCGCACGCGTTGGATTTCGGCTTTTACTCTGGCGACGTCCGCGCGGAGGAACTGCGCGCGACGGGCGAAAAGTATCGGTTTACAGTAATTGAGAGGGGAATTCCGATTGTTAAGATCAAATTGCGCGTCGTTGGAAAATATCAAGTGATGAACGCGCTTGCGGCTTATAGCGTTGCAAGATTGTGCGGACTGCGCGCCGTGGAAATCAAGGAAGGCTTGGAAAGCTTTCGCGGCGTAAAGCGGCGGTTTGAAGAAGTGGGCACAATTTGCGGCGTTCAAACCGTATGCGATTACGCGCATCACCCGAGGGAGCTTGCCGCGGCGATATCTGCGGCGCAAGCGATTTGCGAGGGGACGGTACACGTTGTATTTCAACCGCATACTTATACAAGAACGCGGGATTTTATGCGGGAATTTATCAACGTGTTAAAGACGGTGGATTCGCCTATTCTCTATAAAACTTACGCGGCGCGGGAGGAATTCGAGTTTGAGGGAAGTGCGGTAGCGCTTTTAAGCAGACTGCCCGAGGCGTGCTACGTACAGACTGCCGGGCAACTTTTGGAGCGGTTGAAATCTAAGGCGCGAAAAGGGGATCTTATCTTGATTTTAGGCGCGGGGGACATCGACGGCATCGCGCGATCCCTGCTCGACAAGTAAAATTTGAAACGCGTAAAATGCGTAACGCGGAAATTTTTTCCGCGTTTTTTCTTTTTTTTCGATGTAAGCGAAAAATTTCCTCTTTACTCAAAAAAAAATGTATAAAATTTCCAAAGAAATTTGCAAATGGGTCTTGAAAGTCGGCGCAATATATAGTATAATAGGGGAGTGGACGGCAATAGCAGTAGTATCCGGAGCGCACCTTACCGTTCAAGCGGGTTTGCTCTATAAAAGGGGAAAGGAATGGCAAAAAGTAAGGATACGGAACAGATAGTAAGCGGGACGGATTTTCCGCTTTATTTATATCATCACGGGAAGAACGACCGTATTTACGAGCTCCTCGGATCGCACAAAGCGGAGGAATCGGGGAAGACGGGTTATGTGTTCCGCGTATGGGCGCCGCACGCGCGCAGCGTTTCGGTCGTGGGCGATTTTAACGGTTGGGATCCCGCGCGGCACGTGATGAACCGCATGATCGACGGCGAAACCTTCGAACTGTTCATCGAGGACGTGAAGCAGTACGACAATTATAAATATTGTATAACGGCACAGGATGGCAGACAGCTCATGAAAGCGGATCCCGTATGTTTTCATGCGGAAACAGCGCCCGCAACCGCTTCTAAGATCTACGATTTAGACGGCTACGAATGGCGCGACGAAAATTATAGAAAGGCGCAAGAGGGGAAGGACGTTTTTACTTCGCCCATGAACGTATACGAGGTAAACCTCCTGTCTTGGAAACGCCATGAGGACGGAAATTTTCTTTCCTACCGCGATCTTGCCAAAGAGCTTGTTCCTTACGTTAAGGAAATGGGCTATACGCATGTGGAGTTTATGCCCGTGACGGAGTTTCCCTACGAGGGTTCTTGGGGATATCAGGTAACGGGGTATTTCGCGGTGACATCCCGTATGGGCACACCGCACGATTTCATGGCGCTGATAGACGAATTTCATCGAGCGGGAATCGGCGTGATTCTCGATTGGGTGCCCGCGCATTTCCCCAAGGATGCGCACGGGCTGTACGAATTCGACGGACAACCGCTCTACGAGAGCAGTCAGTGGGATAGAATGGAGCACAAGTCTTGGGGAACGCGCCGCTTCGACTTCGGCAGGAATGAAGTTCTTTCTTTTTTGATTTCGAGCGCATGCATTTTCTTCGATAAGTTTCATGTCGATGGTCTGCGCGTAGACGCGGTTGCGTCTATGCTTTATCTCGATTACGATAAACGCCCCGGAGAATGGATACCCAACATCTACGGTGAAAATAAGAATTTGGAGGCGATCGCCTTTTTGCGTCGGCTGAACGAAGCGGTGTTCCTGCGCTTCCCGAATGCGCTCATGATCGCGGAGGAATCCACGGCGTGGGGGCTTGTGACGAAGCCAGGTTCGGTGGGGGGGCTCGGCTTCAATTTCAAGTGGAATATGGGTTGGATGAACGATATGCTTGCATATATGTCCTTAAATCCCTATTTCCGCATGAACAATCACAATAAACTGACCTTCTCCATGATGTATGCTTTCTCGGAGAATTACGTGCTTCCCATTTCGCATGACGAGGTCGTACACGGAAAGTGTTCGCTCATCAACAAAATGCCGGGGGAGTACGAAGAAAAATTCGCAGGCGTGCGCGCGTTTCTCGGTTATATGACGGCGCACCCCGGCAAAAAGCTCAATTTCATGGGCTATGAGTTCGGACAGTTCAAGGAATGGGATTACCACACGGGGCTCGATTTCTTTTTGCGCGACGAATACGAACTGCACGGCAAGCTTTCTGTCATGGTGAAGGCTTTAAATGAATATTATAAGAGTACGCCCGCATTTTATGAAATCGAGGATTCGTGGGACGGTTTCGAATGGCTTGCGCCCAACGACGCGGACAGGAACGTTATTTGTTTCCTCCGTCGCGACAAATCGGGCAAAGAAGTCATCGTGCTCGCTTGCTTTTCGGGAGCCGACGTGACCGATTATGCTTTCGGCGTCAATCGTTCGGGCAAATATAGAATTGCGTTCAATACCGATGATAAAAAATTCGGCGGAGAAGGGAAGATCGCGAAGAAGACGTTGACGGCGAGCAAGACGCCCAGCCACGGCAAGGAATATTCGATTTCGCTCGACGTTCCGAAGTTTTCCTGCATCTATTTGGTACGGGAAGAGGACGCGGAAAAGCCCGCACAAAGCGCGGGAAAAGCAAAAAGAGGATCCACGGCGAAAGCCAAAGCATAAAGGGATTAGGGGGCAGAGTTATGACCAGAAAGAAAGAATGCGTGGCAATGTTGCTCGCAGGCGGACAAGGTAGCAGATTGTACGCATTGACGAACAATATTGCCAAACCTGCGGTTGCGTTCGGCGCGAAATACCGGATCATCGATTTTCCGCTCAGCAACTGCATCAATTCGGGAATCGATACCGTTGGCGTATTGACGCAATACCAGCCGTTAGAACTCAACGAATACATCGGTAACGGACAACCTTGGGATTTAGACCGTACGTTCGGCGGCGTTCATATTCTATCTCCTTATCAGGCGAAGAAAAAATCCTCCTGGTTCGAGGGGACGGCAAACGCCATCTATCAAAACATGAGCTTCATGAAGAAATATAATCCCGAATACGTGCTCATTTTGTCGGGCGATCATATTTATAAAATGGACTATGCCGCCATGTTGAAAGCACACAAGCAAACGGGAGCAGACTGCACCATTGCCGCAATCGAGGTTCCCATGAAAGAGGCGTCCCGCTTCGGCATTCTCAATACCAATGCAGACGGTTCCATTTACGAATTCGAGGAGAAACCCAAACAGCCCAAGAGTAATCTCGCTTCCATGGGAATTTACATTTTCACGGCGGAAAAGCTCTTTAAATATTTGGAGGCGGACGAGGCGAACCCCGATTCGAGCAAGGATTTCGGAAAAGACGTGCTTCCCGCCATGCTCAGCGCCGGGGAGAAAATGTTCTCCTATCGGTTCAGCGGTTACTGGAAAGACGTCGGAACGATTTCCTCGCTTTGGGAATCGAATATGGATCTTTTGGGTGAAGAGCCTGCGTTCGACGTCGGCGATAACAGTTGGAAGATCCATTCGCGCAATCCGCTTGCGCCTCCCGAATATATCGGCGATGAGGCGGAAGTGGAGAATTCGCTCGTCGCGCTCGGGTGCGAAATCGACGGCACCGTCGTCAATTCCGTACTTGCAACGGGCGTGGTCGTCGAAAAGGGCGCGGTCGTAAAAGATAGCGTTATTATGGCGGACAGCGTGATTAAAGCGGGTGCGGAAATCGTTTATTCCATTCTCGACGAGCGTGTTACCGTGGAGGAAAACGCCAAAGTCGGCGAGGAAAAGGGAAGCGGCGGGATCGCCGTGCTCGGCAGGGATATTACCATTGCCCGCGGTGTAAAGGTTGCGGGCGGTCAGATCCTCGACAAGGATTATAAGGGGGAATAAAGAAATGGCGAATCAGGCAGTAGGCGTTATTTTTTCCAATATACACGACGAGAACATACCCGAGCTATCCCGTCACAGGACAATGGCTTCCATTCCTTACGGAGGAAGATACCGTTTGATCGATTTTGTACTCTCAAACATGGTAAATTCGGGTATTATGACGGTCGGGATCGTTACGAAGTACAACTATCAGTCTTTGATCGACCATTTGGGAAGCGGAAAGGAATGGGATCTTGCAAGAAAAGACGGCGGAATCATTTTGCTTCCGCCCTATTCCGACGAAACGGACGCGCCTTATTCCAACCGTTTGGAGGCGCTCAAAGGGGTAACGGGCTTTCTTGCCCGCCGTAAAGAGGATTACGTCGTTATTTCAGATTGCGACGGGATCTTCCATCTCGATATTTCCGACGTATTGCGTTTTCACGAGGAAAAACACGCGGATATTACGATGGTTTACCATGAGGAAGAGGACGTGGAATCCTCTTACTACGTTACGCTTGACCCCGACGGCACGGGGCGCGTCAAAGGCTTGAAAATCAATCCGCCCGTGAAAGGGAAGGGGAAATTCAATCTCTACGTAAACGTTATGGTCTTGAACCGCGAGTTTTTGATCAATATTATCCAAGACGCCGTTACGCGCGGACTTTCGAGCTTCGGCAGAGATATTCTCACCAAAAACGTGGATACGTTAAAGATTTTCGGATATAATTTCGAAGGTTACTATGCGGGAATCTCTTCGGTGAACAAGTATTATCGCCACAGCATGGAGCTTTTGGATCGCAAAGTAAGAAACGAGCTGTTCGGCGCGCGCGACATCTATACCAAAGTGCGCGATTCCGCGCCTTCGAAGTATATCAAGGGCGCGACGGTGAAAAATTCGCTCATCTCCGACGGCTGTGAAATTGAGGGAACTGTGGAAAACTGTATTCTCTTCCGAGGCGTCAAAATCGGAAAAGGGAGCGTCGTGAAGAACTCGATTATCATGCAGGATACGGTTATCGGTTCTAACGTACAGCTTGATTGCGTCATTACGGATAAGAACGTGATGATCCGCGACAAGCGTCATCTTGCAGGGTGCGAAACTTTGCCGTACTTTGTCGCAAAGGGCAGAATGCTTTAAAAATGCTTACGGAAAATAAAAAGGGGGAAACCATGAGCACGACAACACAAAAAACAGGAAAGAAAACCGCGCAATCCAAGACGGAAGCAACCAAAAAAACTGCGCCCGTAACCGAAAAGGCGATTAAGACAGCGAAAGCGCCTGTGGCGCAAACTGCGCCCAAAGCAGTGCCCAAAACGGCGAAAAAACCGCCTAAGCCGCCAATCGTGATCAATGAAAACGCACCCGAGGTAGAGGTGCTGCAAACGCCTGTCGAAACAACGGTCGAGGAAAAAGTGCCCGAAGTCCGCGTGGAGGCGAAAAAGAAAATATTGTTCGTCGCGTCTGAAGCCGCGCCCTTTATTGCAACGGGCGGATTGGCGGAAGTGATCGGCTCGCTTTCCAAGGCGCTCGCCAAGGAGGAGCGTTACGACGTTCGCGTTATGATCCCGCTGTATCAAGACATTAAGAAGGAGTATCGCAAGGAATTCAAGTTTATCGGCAATATTTTCGTTCCGCTTTCTTGGAGAAACCAATATTGCGGAATCTTCGAGTATGAGGCGAATAATGTAAAATTCTATTTTTTAGACAACGAATACTACTTTAAACGCTCCGGCTGTTACGGCTATTACGACGACGGCGAACGCTTCGCGTTCTTCTGCCGCGGAGTGATGGAAGTGCTCTCGTTTATCGGATTTTATCCCGACGTATTGCACTGTCACGACTGGCAGGCGGCGCTTGCGGCGCTCTATTTAAAGACGATTTATTGCTACCGTCCCGAATATCAGTATATCCGCGCGCTCTTTACGATCCATAACATCGAATACCAAGGCAAGTATTCTCTCGACATTTTGGAGGATCTGTTCGGTATTTCAAACCGTTACCGAAACCTTGTGGAGTACGACCGTTGTATCAATCTCATGAAAGGCGCAATCGAGTGTTGCGAGCGATTTTCCACAGTTTCGCCCACTTACGCAGGGGAAATCAAAGACCCGTATTATTCGCATGGGCTTGACCCGATTATTCGCAGAAACGAGTTTAAACTTTGCGGAATTCTCAACGGCATTGATCCCGACTATTACAATCCCGAAACCGATCCGTCGCTCTTTTTCCATTACAGCGCGGAGAATCCCGCACCCAAGGCGAAGTGCAAGGAAGAGTTACAGCGGATGCTCAATTTGCCCGTTCGCGCGGAAACGCCGATCATCGCCATGATTTCCCGCCTTGTTTCTCACAAGGGGTTGGATCTTGTGAAAGAGGTGATCGAGCAGGCGCTTCGGGGGGACGTGCAATTTATCGTCCTCGGCACGGGCGATTCCGCTTACGAAAATTACTTTTCCGATTTGGCAAGACGGTATCAGGGAAAGGTCGTATCGATCATTTCCTTTAACTCCGATCTTTCGCGCAAGATCTATTCGGGAGCGGATATTTTCTTGATGCCATCGAAAAGCGAGCCCTGCGGACTTTCGCAGATGATTGCTTCCCGTTACGGAACGATTTCCATCGTTCGCGAAACGGGCGGGCTGCGCGACAGTATCACGCCTTACGGCGCGGGCGGCAACGGGTTTACCTTCCGCGATTACAACGCACACGATATGCTTTACGTAATCAACGAAGCGCTCGGAGTGTATCATAACCGTGAAGAATGGGCAAAACTTGTGAAGAAAGCAATGGAAACCGATTTTTCGTGGTCGACCTCGGCGAAATACTACGAGGGCGTATATTTGAGTATGCTCAACTGACGAGCAGCGTTATTAACTTGACACCACATTTTAGGAGATAAAGATAGGAATGAACAAATTGTCCGAGCAAGAAGTACAGCACCTCATAACGGGAAAGCTCATGCGCTATTTCGGCGTGGCTCCCAAAGAGGCATCGAGAGAGCAAATTTATAAGGCAGTCGTAATGAGTGTCCGCGATTTCATGCTGGAAAAACGGCAGCGCTTTCACGTAAAAACCAAGAGTCAAAAAGCAAAGCGCGTCTACTACCTTTGTATGGAATTTCTAATGGGCAGGTCGCTCAAAAACAGCATTTATAATTTGGGTATTGAAACGGAAGTCGCGGGGGCGTTGAAAAAATTCAACGTCGGGCTCGATGAGCTTTATGAAGAAGAACCCGATGCGGGACTTGGAAACGGGGGACTCGGGCGACTTGCGGCGTGCTTTTTGGACGGTCTTGCTACGCAGGATTATCCCGCTATGGGATTTTCCATTTGCTATCAATACGGACTTTTTAAGCAAAAAATCGTAGACGGTTGGCAAATCGAGTTGCCCGACGTGTGGCTTCCCGGCGGAGAAGCGTGGCTTGTTCAGCGCACCGACAAACAGTTTATCGTAAGATTTGACGGAGAGCTCGAAGAGCGCTGGACGGATCACGGCATGGAAACGCTGTACCACAACGCTAAGGAAGTGGAAGCGACGGCGTTCGATATGATGGTTTCGGGCAAAGACTCGGAAGCGGTGAGCGTTCTGCGCCTTTGGCGTTCCCGTGCCGTGCAGAAGTTCGATATGCAGCTCTTCTCGCAGGGCAATTACGACGCGGTCATGCGCGACGAGAGCGACGCGGAACTGATTTCCAAGGTGCTTTATCCTTCGGACAATCACTATGAAGGCAAATCCCTGCGCTTGAAGCAGCAGTATTTCCTTGTTTCCGCATCCATTCAGTGCATCGTTGCAGATCATAAGCGCCGTTACGGATCGTTGCGCCAGCTTCCGAAAATGGCGGCGATCCATATCAACGATACGCATCCAGCGCTTGCCATTCCCGAACTTATGCGCATTTTGCTCGATGAAAACTATTTCGATTGGGATACGGCTTGGAATATCACCACGGCAACCTGTGCCTACACAAACCACACTGTTTTAGCGGAAGCTCTCGAAACGTGGGCGGAGGATTTGGTCGCCCGTCGGCTTCCCCGTATCTACGGCATTTTAAAAGAAATCAACCGCCGTTTCTGCGAGGATCTTTGGAACAGATTTCCCGGCGATTGGAACAAAATTTCCCATATGGCGATTTTGTCGCACAACACCGTACGCATGGCGAATCTTTGTGTGCACGGTTCGCACAGTGTGAACGGCGTTTCCGCGCTCCACAGCGATATCATCAAGGACAGTATTTTTAAGGATTTCTATCTCTTTACGCCGAATAAGTTTGGTAACGTTACCAACGGCATTGCGCATAGGCGGTGGCTCAATCAATCTAATCCCGAGCTTTGCGCTCTTCTCACGGACTGTATTGGAGACGGCTTCGATAAGGACGCGGGCAAGCTTTCCGAATTTAAGAAATTTGAGAATGACGCGAGCGTGTTGAAGCGGTTAGACGAGATCAAGGCAATCAAAAAACGGCAGTTTGCCGAATATGCGAAGAAGCATCAGGGCGTTATAATCGATCCGAATACGCTATTTGACGTTCAGGCGAAGAGAATGCACGAGTACAAACGCCAGCTTTTAAACGTACTTCATATTATTGCGGATTTTAACGCCCTGCGCGAAAATCCCGATTTAGACGTGCTTCCCAAGACGTATATTTTCGGTGCAAAGGCGGCAGCGGGCTACGAGATGGCAAAGCAGATCATGAAACTCATTTGCTTCCTTGCAGAGGATATCCGTAAAAATCCCAAAATCAACGAAAAGCTTAACGTTGTTTATATGGAAAACTACAACGTTACCATGAGCGAAAAGCTGATGCCCGCGTCGGAAATTTCCGAGCAGATTTCGCTTGCCGGAAAAGAAGCGAGCGGAACGGGGAACATGAAATTCATGATCAACGGGGCGCTTACCGTGGGAACGCTCGACGGTGCAAACGTGGAAATGGCGGAAAGGGCAGGAGAGGAGAATATCTTTATCTTCGGCTTGAATGCGGATGAAGTGAAGGACGTTTGGGCGAACGGCTATAATTCGAGCTTCTATTATAATCACAATTCGGATATGCGCAAAATCATTGAAACGCTGATCGTCGGTTTTAACGGTACTTCCTTTGCGGAAATTGCTAACTATTTGCTTCGCAATTCACCCATTGCCGATCCGTATATGTGTCTTGCGGACTATGATTCCTATGCACAGATCCAGAACAAGATGTCCGAAATTTATCGAAACGACAAGAAAGAATGGAATCGCAAATCCGTATGCAATATTGCGGCGGCAGGTTATTTCTCCGCAGACAGGAGCATTCGCGATTACGCGAACAACATTTGGAATCTCAAACCCGTAAAATAAACGTAAAACATGAGCTATTATTACGATCCACTCAATCCGAAGTGTAAGTCTTGCCGCGGAGGCGTATCGCGCGGAAGCGAAATTACCTTTCATATTTTAAAGACGGGCGGAGAAGAATTTTTCTCCGCTACCGCTTGTTATTTTGTTTTTTATAAGGACGGGGAAGTCGCAAGAGAAATCGCAATGGAAAAGCGCGACGGCGGGTTTATTCTTACCTTGCGCTTTAATCAAATCGGCTTGTATTTTTACCATTTCCGTCTTGTCGGTTCTCCGTCCGCCCGCGGAGACGCGTCCATTCATTTTCTCGGTTGCGGGGAACTGAGAAGGGGCAGGCTCGGCGATACGCCTGTAAGTTGGCAAATTACGGTTTATGAAGCTGATTACGAGACGCCCGAATGGATGAAGGGCGGGATTATGTATCAAATCTTCCCCGACCGTTTTCATAAGTCAGGCGACGGAAAGCTTGCGAGCGATAAAATTCTGCGCAAAGACTGGGGCGGGATTCCGTGTTATAAGCCGAATTCTTACGGAAAAATCCTCAATAACGACTTTTTCGGAGGCAATTTAAACGGTATTCGCGAAAAATTAGATTATTTGAAGCGTTTAAACGTTTCCGTGATCTATCTGAATCCCATCTTCGAAGCATATTCCAACCACCGTTATGATACGGGCGATTATATGAAAATCGATCCTTTGCTCGGTACGGAAGAAGATTTCGATGCGCTGATTTCGGCGGCAAAAGAAAGGGGAATGCACGTCATTTTGGACGGCGTATTTAACCATACGGGCGACGACAGCCGTTATTTCAATAAGTACGGAAAATATCAAAGCGAACTCGGCGCGCACCAGTCGCCCTATTCCAAATATTCCGATTGGTATCATTTCAAGCACTTTCCCGATTCATACGATTGTTGGTGGGGAATCGACACGCTTCCCGCCGTGAACGAGCGTTCTCCTTCCTATCAGGAATTTATATTCGGGGAAAACGGTGTGCTGCGCCATTGGCTCAAACACGGGATCGACGGTTATCGTTTGGACGTTGCCGACGAACTGCCCGATTTTTTCCTGCAAAAATTGCGTACGGCGGTAAAAACCGAAAATAAAGACGCGATCGTTTTGGGCGAGGTTTGGGAGGACGCCTCTAATAAAATCGCTTACAGCGAGCGCAGAAAATATCTTTTGGGGCACGAATTGGACAGCGTGATGAATTATCCGCTCAAAGATGCGATCATCAACTTTGTTTTTTCCGCCAATACCGCAATGTTGCGCGAAACGATCGCTATGCTGATCGACAACTATCCCAAGCAGACGTTAGATTGCTTGATGAACGTGCTCGGCACGCACGATACGCCGCGCATTCTTACCGTTCTCGGCGGGAAATATTACGAGAATAAAGACGACATGGCAAAGGCAGAGCTTACGCATGGAGAAAAGACCGAAGCGATTCGAAAATTGAAAATGGCGGCGTTTTTGCTCTATACGCTTCCGGGCGTTCCATGCATCTATTACGGCGACGAAACGGGAATGCAGGGTTTCCAGGACCCGTTTTGCAGACGGTGTTTCCCTTGGGACAATCAGAACGAAGAATTGCTTTCGTTTTATCGTAAGCTTGGTGAAATCCGCTCTGAAATGCTTGCCGGCGTATTTGCAGAAGGCGTTTATCGGGAAGTTTTTGCCGATCGCTTTTGTTTGGTTTTTGAGCGCCGAACGGAAGAATGTACGGTATACGTGTACGTGAACAACTCACACGGGAAATACACCATGAAAACGGACGAAACGTTGTACGAATATCTCAGCGGAAGAACCTACCGTAAAACTTTGGAATTAGACGCGTATTCCTATGGAATTTTGGTAAAAATGCAGTAGTATGTCACACATACTACTGCATTTTCTTGCTTGTTATTTTGTTTTATCATCGTTCATTTATAAGTTTTACTTTATTAAATGTCAAATTTTGCGAAAAAACTTTTTGCGGTGATATTTAAACAATCTTACAAAAATAGCTATACAAATTTATCAAAGCTAAATATTGATAAATTCGCCAAAAAATTCATAAAACCCCCCTTAAACCCCGTAACTATTCGTAAAAGCTGTGTTTTGCGAATAGTTATCACGTGCGGGAGCGGTTCAATTTTTAATATAGGGAACAATCTTTATCTCACCCTTCCTTCTATTTTTTTGAAAAAAAACATTTTAACTATTCGTAAAATTGACATCTTGTCCGCTTTTTGCTATAATAAAACCATGAAAGATCCCGCGAATTATTATCAGGAACGTAATATTAAGAATTTAGATCGCATTGAAACGCTTTTAGAGGATTTGCCCGCTTTCTGCGAGGACTTTTTGCGCGGTGTGGAGAACCATACGAGTCCCCTAACTCGCCTCAACTACGTTTACGATTTGCGGATTTTTTTTGACTTTCTTGTCAAAAAGAAATATCGGGGAAAGCAAATTTTCGAACTTACGCTGGAAGATTTGGAACAAGTGATGGATACCGATCTCGAAATTTTCCTTAGCTATCTTTCGAATTACCGTTTTCAGGAGCGGCGGCTTTCTTGTGACGAGCGTGCCAAGGCGCGCAAACTTTCCACGGTACGTTCCCTTTTCAAGTATTTTTTCAATAAGGGGCTGATTGAGGTCAACAATACGACGAAAGTTGCTACTCCTAAACTTCACGAAAAAGAAATTATCCGTTTGGAAGCGGACGAAGTTTCCTCCCTTCTCGATACGGCGGAGTACGGAAGCGGGCTCTCGAAACACGCAATCGGCTATCACAACAAGACGCAAGTGCGCGATTGTGCGATCCTTACCCTCTTTCTGGGTACGGGAATTCGTATTTCCGAGCTTGTGGGTTTAAACAACGAGAGCATTGATTTTACCAACAACTCGTTTGTAGTGACGCGCAAGGGCGGAAATCAAGCGATTTTATACTTTTCCGACGAGGTGGCGGACGCGATCGGCGCGTATCTTGCCCAAAAGGAATCCGATCCGCAGATTCCCGACGGCGAGCACGCCCTATTCCTTTCCCTGCAATACCGCAGAATCACGGTTCGCGCGGTGGAAAATTTGGTAAAAAAATACGCGAAGATCGTTTCTCCGCTCAAAAAAATCACCCCGCATAAATTACGTTCTACTTACGGCACTGCCCTCTATCGGGAAACGGGAGATATCTATATCGTTGCCGACGTTTTAGGACACAAGGACGTGAATACGACGAGAAAGCACTACGCCGCGATCACCGAAGATCACCGTCGTTCCGTGGCGGGCAAAGTCAAACTGCATAGGACGGACGAGGAATAAATGCAAATAGAAAGAATTTACGTGATACAACCCATCGAAAACGATCGTTATTCCGTTTTACACGACGAAATCGTCGCCCTTATCGAGAGCGCGGGTGCGGAGTATATCGATACGATTTATCAGAACATTCGGGAAATCAATCCCGCAACCTATGTGGGCGAAGGCAAGCTTGCCGAGCTTAAACCGCTTCTCTCCGAGGACGACACCGTGCTTTTTAACGGAGAACTGTCCCCTTCCCAAACCTTAAATATTTCCTCTGCACTCGGCGGTGTGAAGGTCATCGACCGCACGACCCTCATTTTGGATATTTTCGCACTCCGTGCGGAAAGCAGCGAGGGAAAAATACAGGTGGAGCTTGCCCAGCTCAAATATCTCTATCCCCGCTTAAAAGGAAAGGGCGCGGCGTTGTCCCGCTTGGGAGGCGGGATCGGCACACGCGGTCCGGGAGAAACGAAGTTGGAAACGGATAGACGGCATATCCGTACCCGCATTCATGCGCTGGAAGGAAAATTAGCGGATACGGAAAAACGGCGCGCCATGCAGGTTCAAAGAAGAAAAAAAGAGCGGGTAAAAACCATCGCTCTTGTCGGATATACGAATACGGGCAAATCTACCCTTTTAAACACGCTGACGGGTGCGGAAGTGTTTGTAAAAAACGCGTTATTTGCAACGCTCGATCCTACGGCGCGTTCGTTTACGATCGAGGGTGTGCCCTTTTTGCTTGTGGATACGGTCGGTTTTTTGCAGAGCTTGCCCCACCGTTTGATCGAAGCATTCCATTCTACGTTGGAAAGCGCGCTGAATGCGGATCTTGCGCTCATTGTGTGCGATGCGGCAGGCGAGTACGAAACGCAGCTTTCCGTTACGCTCGACACGCTCAAAGAAATGGGTTTTGCCTCACCCTATCTTATCGTGATGAATAAGTGCGATTTGGTCGGGAATACCGTAACGCTTCCCGTCGGCTCGATTCCTATTTCAGCGAAAAGCGGAAAAGGCTTGGACGCATTAAAGGCGCGCATCATGCAGGCGCTTAGCGAGAAGTTTGTACGGGCGGAGCTGTTCGTTCCCTATGCAAGACTTTCCGATTATAACGCGGCGCGTTCTCTCTTAACGGAAACGGACGTTCAATACACGGACGATGGAAGCCGTATCAAGGCAATCGTTCCTGCCGAATTTATCGGACGTTTTCGGGAATTTATCGTAAAAAATTAGCTTATTTGTATTCTTTGGGATCGGTGACGATTTTATCGATTTTAATGGAAGCGAAGTCTTTAATTTCAAGGCATTTTCCGCAGTTATCGCAAATTTTGCTTCGGTCGAGGTCGCAAATTTCGCATTCCAAGCAGCCGTCGCATTCCTTTTCGTCGTCGAGTACACACATTTTTATTTCCATAAGTCTATTATATACTTATTTCATAAAATTGGCAATTCTTTTTACGATATCCTCTTTTTTTCTTTGAAAGTATCGATTTTCGAACAAAAAATCGGAAAAAGCGCAAAAAAGATAGAACGAACGTTTGACTTTTGGTGCGTAATATGCTACAATGACATAGAAGAGGTGAAAAAATGATTGATTCCAAGAAATTAGACGCTGTTTTCGAGTTCATTAACCGCTATTCGGACGAAAACGGATTCCCTCCTGCAATTCGCGATATTTGCGCAGAGTTGAATATTAAATCTACTGCGACGGCGTACGACTATGTCAATCGCCTTCGCGATATGGGGCTTTTAAATAAGGCGGATAATAAAAAACGCGCCGTTTCCGTCCGCGGGGGCGGTACTGTGACCGTTCCTCTCATCGGTACCGTTACCGCCGGTCAGCCCATTTTGGCAACGGAAAATTACGAAGGCTATTATACCCTCCCCTCTGTCGCATTTCGCGGAGAAAATCTTTTTATGCTCACCGTTATGGGCGAAAGTATGATCGAAGCCGGAATCTTCGACGGCGACAAAGTCGTTGTGCAAAAACAAGAAACTGCCGACAACGGCGATATCGTAGTCGCAATGTTCGACGACGGCGTGGAAGAAGGCGCAACGGTAAAGCGTTTTTTCCGCCGCGACGGGAAAGTTATTTTACACCCTGAAAACTCCGCTCTTTCCGATTTCGTGTTGGATGAAGAGAACGGCGTACATATTTTGGGAAAAGTCGTCGGTTTGATCCGCAGTATTTAATTCTATCAACAAAAAGAGCGTTTCGCATGAGAGGCGAAGCGCTCTTTTTTTACAAATTTTTTAAATAAAAAACCTCTTCTTGCGATAGCTTACGAACCGCGCCGCGATCGAGCCCCGTCAGAGTGAGATCGCCGAGCTTGATACGCTTTAAGAAATCTACGTTTTTGCCCACGACTTCGAACATTTTACGGATTTCACGATTCTTTCCTTCCGTCAGAACTACGTTCATTTTTGTAAACGTTTTGCCCGTTTCGATCACGTTGATCTTACACTTTTTCGTAACGACCCCGCGATCGATTTCAACGCCCGCCCGAAGTCGGTTGAGCTGTTTGTCGGAAATGCTCCCTTCTACGCGCACTAAGTAGGTTTTAGGGATTTCGCTTGCGGGCGAAGTTAAGCGGTAGGCAAGATCTCCGTCGTTGGTGAGGAGTAGCAAGCCCTCTGTGTCGTAATCGAGCCGTCCGACGGGGAACACCCGTCCCGCACCCGACGGCAATAAGTCCATCACCGTTTTTCGCTCTTTATCGTCGGAAACGGTGCAGACGTATCCCTTGGGTTTGTTGAGCAGATAGTACTCGAATTTTACTTTATGGGATACCGTTTTGCCGTCGACTGTCACGTTGTCTGCGGGGGAAACGTCGTCGCCGAGCTTTGCCGTCTTGCCGTTGAGCGTCACGCGACCTTCCGAAATCAGTTCGTCGCAAGCTCTTCGGGAAGCGATCCCCTGTTCGGCGAGAAATTTATTGATTCGCATTTGTTACTCCGAAAAAATTACTTACTTTTTCATGATATACAAATTTTGCGAAAAAAGCAAGTCATTTTCAAGGAATATCCGCATTTGACCTGCAAATTCTCCCGTCTGTTGAGGAATCGGATCAATCACTTCCGTGTCGATACGGATTTTGCCGAGCTCGTCCTCTTTTAACGGGTAAGAGAAGGCATATTTGATTTCATACCCTTCTATGCCCGTTTCGGGCGAGCAAAGCTCTTTTACGGAATAATGATTAAAAGCGTTATCGAGCAATTCTGTCGTGCGCTCATACATTTGCGGACTGTTGAGCACCACGCAGACGAGCGTCATACCGTTCCGTTCTGCGGCGGTCACAAGACAGCGCCCCGCGATCAAGGTGAAGCCGGTTTTTACCCCTACCGCGCCCTCGTATTCGGAAAGCATTTTATTTTTGTTTTTCCAGCCTCGCGGTTCGTAGTATTTGCATGATACGATTTCTCTGAATTTCAGATTTTCCATTGCGTAAGCGGAAATAAACGCCAAATCGCGCGCCGTGGTAAAATGGCGGTTATCGGGAAGCCCGTGCGGATTGACGAAACGGCTTTCAGTTGCACCTAAATACTGGGCTTTTTCGTTCATGACCTGCGCAAATTCTTCAATGGAACCGCTGTGATGCAGTGCAAGCGTTACGGCGCAGTCGTTTCCGGAGCGAAGCATCAGCCCGTATAGGAGTTCTTCAACCGTGAATATCTCTCCCGCTTTCAAGTAGACGCTCGATCCTTCCGTTCCTTCTGCGGCGCGCGGAATCGTCACTTGTTCGTCTAAATTGCAGTCGTCAAGAATGATGATTGCCGTTAGGATCTTAGTAGTGCTCGCCATCGGCAAGCGTTCGGCATCGCTGCGCTTGTGCAAAATTCTGCGAGAGGAAACCTCTACCACACATTCTGCGCTTGACGGCGTTGCCGCCGAAGCTTGCGCCGTCCTGCTTCCACCAAAAAGACAGCAAGCGAGAAATAAAGCGGAAATTAAAACAAATAACCTATTATTCTTCATTTTTGTTGATAAATTTCCCGAGAAGCTCGCTCGCCTTTTCGATTACGCCGTCGAGCGCGTCCTCTGTGATGCGTACGATACGGCATTCCTTGCCGTCGTCGATCAGGAATCCCGCGGGTTTAATATTGATCACCGTACCGGAGCCGCCCGCAAAAGGAATGCATTCGTCCTCCTTAACGGCCTTTACCTCGCCGTATTCCCCGCCTCCGGAAAGATAACCCATCGTTACCTTGGTAAAGGGAATGATCTGCGCGCCGCTTGCGGAAAACACGGGCTTTCCGATCACGGTGTTCACGTCTACAAGTCCCGTCAGGCGTTCTGCTGTTTTTTCCATAATGCTGTCGATTTTCTTTTTCTGATCCAATTTAAAAATGCCTCCAATATTTTTTTTGTAATTGCCATAGTGAGCACTAATCCGTTAAAGATAGTTACCGCCTGCACCGTGAGCTTCAAACAGGGCTCGTCCGCAAGAATGGTACCGTTTTTTAAGGATAAAAAGGGATATTTCCCCTTCATCATGGTGAACGTTGCCCCGCCGAACGCCTGCAATGCGGAAGCGATCATCACGCCTGCGGGCGATTGCGCCCCTCCCGTTTCTACCGTAATATGAAAACGGTAAGGCTGAAATCCGTCCGTAATTTCGAACATTTTTCGCGTATCCGCCATTTTACTGTATTCGAACAGCACGGCTTTCTTTTTGGTGAGGTGTACGGCAACGCCTTCTTTGTTGACTTGGGCGTAACCGCCGAATATCTTGAAGTGCTTATATAGACTGAGCGAAAACCACGCCTTGTTTTCCCTGACGTCCAAATATCCGTCGGTGTATACGAATACGGGAAAGAGAAAGAAGAGCATTCCCAAAAATGTCGAGAATATAAAAAGTTCGCCCATATCCGTAATATGAGCGAACCGAGAAAAAATTATTTATATATTTTAAGAAATTTTTACAATATCCATATCGTCGAGCCCGCGAAGGAAATCTGGAATTTCGTAGCCGCCGCTTTCCGCTTCCGCACTCTTTTCCTCCTCCGCCGGCTTGTCCTTTTCGGGCGCGCCTGTTTTCTCTTCGGAAGATTCAGCTTTCTTCGACTCGTCCGCCGTCGGATCGGTGTACTCCTCGCGTGCATAGAGGTAGTTGTCCTTATCGTCGTCGGAGCGCGTGATCGCCGCCATGAGGGTTTCGTAGTCGGGCAGATCCTCCAAGGAATTGAGCTTGAACCGCTTTAAAAATTCGTCCGTCGTAGCAAACAAAACGGGGTGGCCCACTGCGTCCTTTCTTCCGCAACGGTAAATGAGGTTGAGCTCCAAAAGCGCGTTTACCGCATAATCGCTGTTTAGTCCGCGCAAAAGTTCGATTTCCGTACGCGTAATGGGTTGTTTGTAGGCGATAATTGCCGCACATTCCAGTATCGTGCGGGTGAGTTCCTTTTCGCGGATGGGATTGAGTACTGCCGCAACGCCGTCTTTATAGAGCGGATTAGAGGCAAGCTGTGCCTTTTTGTTGAATTCGAGCAGTTGGATCCCGCTTTCTTCGTTGTATCGCTGTTTGAGCTCGGCAAGCGATTTGCGCACTTCCCCCATCGTTACGCCTAGTTTTTCGGCAATATCTTCCAAGGGAACGCTTTTCCCCGAAGCAAATAGAATCGCTTCAATTATATTCGTCAATTTCTCCAAGAGTTTCATCCTCCTTCCTGTCGGGATTGAGCAATATGGTAATTTTTCCGAAGAGTTATTCCTGCTTTACGTGCAGGTATTGGTGTTTTAAAAGTTCGAGCATCGCCTGAAAGGTCGTTACGATTTCCGCCTTTGTGAAATCTTTATCGAAAAGCTCTTCGAAACCGATTTCCTTCCGCTCTTCCAAACTCTCTAAAATAAAGGTGACCTTTTGCTGAACGGTAAAGGAATCGCGCGGAATTTCCCGTACCTCCTGTTCCGCCATAGCGGTTTCGCGCTTCATCATGAGGGTGGAAAACGCATTGATAAGCCCGTCGAGCGTCAGTCCGTCGAGAGAGAACACCGTTTTCGTTTCCCCTACGTCTTTGTCGGGTTCTTTAAAATAATAGCCGATCGTTTCAAGCGCTTTGAGCTTTTTCGTTTCTTCTTTGATCATGCGGAATTCTTCAAGCGCGCGAATGAGCTGAGCTTTGTCCTCTGCGATTTCCGCTTCGATCGCGGGATCGTCTTCAAGATTCGGCACGAGCGCTTGCGCCTTGATTTTAATGATCGTAGCCGCGATGTTGAGGTATTCGCTCACCTTATCAACGTCGAGATAAGGAAGCCCCTTCATATAGTCAAGGAATTGCTCTGTTACCTGTGAAACGAAAATGTCCTTAATTTCGATTTCCTCTTTGTTGATGAGATATAGAAGCAAATCAAGCGGACCTTCGAAGCCGTCAAGCACGGTCGTATAATCGACGATCGATTCGAATTTTTCGCGGTTTACCATGGAATCAACCCCCATAACGCAGTGATCGGATATCCGAAAATATCGGTTGCAAATTTCATGAACCAACCGAGAATATCGACGTAACCCATTACGGTAACGCCGTAACGGACAAAGGTGGAACAGATGAAGCTCTCGATGATCAGACCCAGCAAAATGTAGTATCCGTAATTCCGCAGGAAACGGTACACCTTTCCGCGTCTTCTATTGAGCGCGTCTAACACGCGGAAGCCGTCTAACGGGTAGAGCGGAAGGAGATTAAACACGCAAAACGAAAGACTGCGAGCAAACAAAAACCAAAACAGGCTACTGAAAAACACGTCGAAAACCGTCGGGAGGTGCGGGCACACATATCCGGCAAACACCATATATAGCGGATAGATGAGAAACGCAAACAAATAATTGACGATAACGCCAGCGGAAGACGTGAGAACAAGCCCCTTCCGATAATGTCTGAAATTATCGGCGTTAATGGGAACAGGCTTTGCCCAGCCGAATCCGATCAAGGCAAAACAAACAAGCCCTATCGGATCGAAATGCCGAAGCGGATTGAGAGAAAGCCTCTTATAAAATTTAGGGGTGGGATCGCCGCACTTATAGGCGACATAGGAATGGGCGAATTCGTGCATGGTGAGCACGACGACCGCCGCAAGAAAACCCGCCACAATTTCTACTAGGTAAAGCAAATATTCCATATTGTTCTATTATACCGCATTTTCACGAAAAAGGCAACCGAAATGGCACTTACGGGCTTTCTTCATTTATTTAAATAGTCGGGCACTGCGTCGTTGCGAACAAGATCGGCGTACGATTGAGGTTTTACGATATATTCTGCTTTACCGTTTTTGACGAGTACGGCGGGCGGCACAAAGTTTCGATTATAATTGGACGCCATGGAATAGTGATACGCGCCCGTAGTAAATACCGCGAGCAAATCGCCCGTGTTTGCTTTGGGAAGATTGATGTTTGCTCCTACGATGTCGCCGCTTTCACAGCATTTTCCCGCAAGGGAAACAAGTTCGCTCGGCTTATCGCCGGCGCGGTTTGCAAGGATTGCGGAATATTTAGAGCCGTAGAGCGCATAACGGGGATTTTCAAACATTCCTCCGTCGATTGCCAGATATTTTTTAACGGCGGGAATCTCTTTGATGTTGCCCACCGTATAGAGCGTAATGCCCGCCTCGCCAACGATGGATCGTCCGGGTTCGATGTAAAGCTTTGGAAGCGGTAATGCGTATTCCGCACACTTGGTTTTGATGGTTTTTATAAGAGCCCGCAAATAAGCTTTGTGTCCTTCGGGCGTGGTTTTTTCGTCCTCGTCGGTATACCAAACGCCGAATCCGCCCCCCATGTTCAAAATTTCCGTGGTCAAATGCAGACCGTTCCGCATTTTTGCGACAAAATCAAGCATTTTGTCTGCGGCGACGCAAAAAGACTGCTTTTCAAAAATCTGCGAACCGATATGGCAATGAAAACCCTTCAAACGAAGATGCTTCTTTTTTAAGACGTAAGCGGCGATTTTTTCCGCAGATCCGTCCGCAATGGAAAAACCGAATTTCGAATCGGGAGTCGCTGTCTGCACATAGGCGTGCGTGTGCGCCTCTACGCCGGGGTTAACGCGAATGAGAACGTCCTGAATCATACCGCGCTTCTGCGCTTCCCGTTCCAAGAGATCGGCTTCCCTGTAAGCGTCTATCACGATAAGCCCGACGCGGCAATTCAGCGCGTATTCGAGCTCGTCTTGAAGTTTATTGTTGCCATGCATACAAATCTTGTCTGCCGAGAATCCAACTTGCATGGCGGTATAAAGCTCTCCGCCCGAAACTACGTCGATCCCGATTTTTTCTTGCCGCGCAATCGCATAAATCGCCATACAGGAAAATGCCTTAGATGCATAAAGAACGCATCCTCCGCCTTCATACTCTTCTTCCAAAGTATCGCGGTAAGCGCACATCATATTGCGGATATGCGTCTCGTCGTAAGCGTATAGCGGCGTGCCGAAACGGCGGGCAAGCTCTACGCAATCTGCGCCGCCGATTTCAAGATGTCCGTTTTTATTTATTTTAAGGGTTTCTCTAAAATTCATGATAAAATTATACCATAAATCCGAGAATTCCGTCAAGAAAAAAGACACAGTACCCGATAAAATCAAATACTGTGTCTGAAATATTACTATGCAAAAATTTAAAAATCGCAATTTCAATTCCACTGATGTGCAATTTCGCGGAAAGCTTCCCACCAAGAATATCGATCCGCCCCTTTGCCCGCCAACAGTTTCGTGCGGTCTGTTTCTACGCCGTCGAGATAAAGCACGGCTTCCCCGACTACGTCGCCTGCGCAAACGGGAGCTTTTAACTCTTGTTCGAGGACGTATTCCACATTTGCGTCGCGCGTTTCTCCCTTCTTACGGAAAAGCGTAAGAGATTTTTCCGCGACAACGTTCACGCTTCTCGTCTTGCTACCCTTTACGGGTACGCTTAATTCCAATTCTCCTTGTCCGAGCATGGTTGCGTTCTCGTAGCTGTTGAAACAGTAGTTGAGCATGGCTTTCGTGTCCTCGAAACGCGTTTTGGAATTTTCCGCGCCGATAACTACGGAAACAAGTCGCATATCTCCCCGCTTAGCGGTTGCCGCAAGACAAAATCCCGCTTCGTTCGTGAAGCCCGTTTTTCCGCCGTCGCATCCGTCGTAAAAGCGGATAAGCTTATTTGTGTTGGTGATTTGTGTCGTTCTACCGTCGGGATGCGCAAAATCTTCCAGCCAAACGCGGGAAAATTCGTAATATTTTTCGTGCGTCAGCATTTCCCTCAGCATTACCGCTACGTCTTTCGCGCAGGAATATTGCGGTTCCTTAGGCAGCCCCGTGCAGTTGGCAAAGAGTGTGTTTTCCGCACCGAGTTCCTTTGCGCGTTCGTTCATGCGCTCGATAAATGCGGTTTCGTTTCCGCCGATCCGCTCGGCGAGCGCCATGCAGGAATCGTTTGCCGAGCAAACGGCAATCGTTTTCATCAGCTCGTCGGCGCGATATTGTAAATTTGTTTCCAAAAATACCTGCGAACCGCCCATTCCCGAAGCGTTTTCGCTCACGGTGATCATTTCATCGTAAGCAAGTTCCCCGCTCTCCACCGCTTCGAATGATAAAAGCAAGGTCATGATCTTGCACATACTTGCAATCGGCAAGCGTTTCGTCGGGTTTTTTGCGTACACCTCCGTGCCGCTTTCATAGTCGCAAAGATACGCCGCTTTGCAAGCGGGCTCCAAGGGCGCTTCCGCATGAGTCGCCATGCTTTTTTGCGGAAGCCCGACCAAAATACCCGCCGCTAATAACGCGGTAATAGAAATGGTTATTTGTTTTTTCATGTCCGTAGCATGTGCAGTTGCGGAATTTTTATAACAAATTTCCTATGGGATGAAACAGTACGATCAGCAAAACTGCTTCCAACAGGCATATTGCGGCGACGAGAACGAGTAGAAAGAGAAAGTCGTAGAGCATTGCGTGCAGTTCCGCCTTGCAAAAACGCGGCGCGCGCGCAAAGGAGAAGGACGCGGCAATTATAATGACGGCGTCGAGCAATAAATGAACGGGTAGATAGAGCGCGAATACGATGAGCGCTCCCGACATGCGGTAAACGGAAAAGAAGATGACCAAACTTCCCCCGAAGGTATAGGCGCGGTAGAAAATCAAAATCGGCGGAAACACCAGGCAAATCGGGTGAAATCCGGAAACGAGCACGAAGCACACGGGGAGCATTCCGCCCGCAAAGCGTTCGAGCAGAATGAGAAACACGTTTCTATCGGAATAGCAAACGCGGTCTACGTATCTGTCGCATAAATTGAGGTGATAGCCGTAGATTGCGGGCGTTTTAATGAAGAGCATTCCGCAAACTATTCCCGCACAAAGGAGAATTGCAAGCAAAATCAGCGTTTTTTTGCGCTCAAACGCCCGTCCCAACCCCTCTTTTATAAAAAAAAGAAAGCCCATATACCATGATATGACTTTCTCTTTCTAATTATGAACGATTATTCGCAAAGCATATTTTCGATGCCGATCCCGTAGCCCCTCGTCGGATCGTTTAAGAACACGTGGGTCACTGCGCCGATCAACTTTCCGTTTTGGATAATCGGGCTTCCGCTCATACCCTGCACGATTCCGCCCGTTTCGTCAATCAAGCGTTCGTCCGTCACTTTAATGACGAAATTTTTATTTTCGCGGTTTTTCGCGTCTACTTTTGCAATGGATATCTCGTACTTCTGCGGGCAAATGCCGTCTATCGTAGAGTAAATAATAGCTTTTCCGATCGTCGCTTCGGAAATGGGTGCGATCTGCACCGTTTCCAAATGCGAGAAATCATAACTCTTTTCAAAAGTGCCGTACAGTCCCGTCGAGCTCACTTTGTCCGCTTTGGCGAGCTGTTCGGATAAAAACATTCCCCTCAGCTCTCCCGCCTTGCCGCGAGATCCCTTGTTTACTCCAACGATACTGCAAGAAAATACTTTTGCTCCCGAAATTTCCAACGAATTATGGTTTTCGTCGCAAACGGCGTGCCCGAGCGCGCCGAATCTGCGCGTATTTTTGTTGATATAGGTCACGGTGCCGATTCCGGCAAGAGTGTCCCGAACGAGGATCCCGATTTTATATTTCCCGTTTTTCTTGTCCTTTACGGGGGTGATCCGAACCTCTGCCGTTTCTCCCGCTCGCTTTACGGTAAGAGTGACCTCCTTTCCTCCGCTTCGCTCCATTGCGGCATTTAAATCGGCGATGCTTTTGATGCGGATCTTGTCTACGGCGCAAATGCAATCTCCGATCTGCAAGCCGACGTCGGCGGCAGGACGGAAAACTCCTTCTTCCGTGACGACTTCGTTAAACCCGATGATTTCCGTACCGCCGGCAGACAAGGTGAAGCCTGCCGTCATTCCTCCGATATAGTATTCAGCCGTATCCGCGCGCGCTTGCATTGCGGGCGAGGGAGAGCCGATCCCCACAAACAAGAATAAAAAAGCGGCGGCAATATAAATTTTCAGCTTACGCATTGTAACCTCCGTGTCACGTTGGTTAATTTGCGTAAAGCTTGCGTTTCTATTCGTTTTTTATCAAATCCAAAAAATTACTTTGTTAATTTATCGTTTGTTCCATCGTAAAGTTTTGTATTTTCATGCCGAGCGATTGATAAAAGGCAATCGCTTCCCGATTAAAGCTCCATACTTTCAACTCCACGGAGGTTGCGCCGTGCGCTTTTGCACGACTAACGCTCTCTTGATAAAGTGCTTTTCCGATTCCTTTTCGGCGATATTTTATATCTACCGCTATCTCGTCGACTTGGGCAAATATGCGCGGGGTAAGCACGCTGTTCATTAGATTTCTAAGAATTACACGGGAAAAACCAACTACTTTGCTATCGATCTCCGCGCCGAGCATAATGATATTATCGTCGTCGAGCGAAGCTTCGAATCCCCACGCTTTATTAGTGGTCGGTTTTGCGATCTTGCGATATACGTCGGGGCGATTTTCGACGTGTATTTCGTGTAGTTGCATATAAATTTCGTTTACCGCGTCAAAATCCGCCGAAGTTAATTTCCGTATGATCATTGCAATTTCCTCAAAATAGCGATAAAAAACTCCCTATTTTAGGGAGCTTTTGTATTTTTCTGCCTCTTGAAGCAGTTCCGAAGCATATTTTCGGGCAGATTCCCCCGTTTCGCTTCCGATAAGCCGTGAAATTTCCCGCAGTCGCCCTTCCTCATCGAGCAATTTGATTTCGGTGTAGGTCTTTCCGTCTTCTTCGTGTTTTTCGATGAAGAATTCCCGATCAGCATAAGCTGCGATGCGCGCCAAGTGCGAAACCGAAATGACTTGCGCCCGTCGGGAAATCTTGCAGAGCTTTTCCGCAACGACGTTTGCCGTTTTTCCGCCGATCCCTGCGTCTATTTCGTCGAATATGTAAGTTCCGATTGCATCGGTATCGGTGAGCTGTGCCTTTATTGCAAGCATAAAACGGCTCATTTCTCCGCCGCTGATGATTTTTCCGAGCTCCTTTAAGGGCTCGCCTGCATTCGCGGAAAAGAGAAATTTTACTCCGCCCAATCCGTCCGAGGTTGCCTTGGACGCGTCCTCGCGCGCATATTCCCCGAATTCCGTTTGAAAACGCGCGGAAGCAATGTTGAGCGTTTTCAGCTCCTCCTCCACGCGGCGGGTAAAGCTTTCCGCGGCCGTTTTGCGCGCGTCCGTCAAGCGTACGCAAACGCTATATATTTTGTTTTCCAAATGATTAAGACGCGTTTGAAGCGTTTGGAAGCGCTCGTCGCTGTCTTCGAGCAGTTCGCGTTCGCTTTCTGCGCTTTCCAAAAATCGAAGGATCTCTTTTATGTTTCCGCCGTACTTCTTTTTAAGCGCTCGAATCTCGTCGTAACGCGCTTCCACGCGCTCCGCTTCCCGTTCGTCTACGTCCGTTTCGCCGATAAGCGTTTCTACGGAAGAAGCGATATCCTCGGCTTCCGCAACCGCAGTTTCCAAACGCTCGGCGAGCTTGCCGTACTCCGCTCCATATTTATAAAGGGAAGCGACAGAACGTCTTGCGCCGTTCATGGCGTCAATTCCCCCGCCGTCGGCGAGCAAAAATTCTCTTGCGGAAGAAAGCCCGCTGAGTAACTTTTCGAGGTTTGCATAACGGGTGCGAAATGCGGTCAATTCCTCTTCTTCACCCTCTTTGAGTTCCGCGCGCTTGATTTCATCGATTTGAAAGCGCAAAATATCCAATCTGCGGTTGCGCTCGCTTTCGTCCGTGCCTATTTTCTGCAATTCGGCAAGGGTTTCCTTCCGCTCGAAAAGGAGCTCTTTTAGTTCTTCTTTTATGGGAAGGAGCGGTTCACCCGCAATTTTATCCAACAATCGGAGTTGGTTGCTCTCTTTTAACAAAAAGAAATGCTCACTCTGTCCGTGTACGTCTACAAGGCGGGAAGTGATCCGTTTGAGCATAGTCGCCGTAACGGTATTCCCGTTGATTTTTAACGTACCCTTTCCGGAAAGAGAGAGCTTTCGCGTGAGAATGAGCATGTCCTCCGCTTCGAGATCCAATTCGCCGAGCGCTTCCGCAACGGAATCGGTCATTGTAAATTCGGCACGCACAAAACAATCCTCCGCGCCTGTGCGGATCATGGTTTTTTCCGCTTTGGCGCCGAGGACGAAATCGATACAGTCGAGAATAACGGATTTTCCTGCACCCGTTTCTCCCGAGAGTACGTTGAAACCCCGACAAAAGTCGAGTTCCGCCCGCTCGATAAGCGCGACGTTCCGAATGGTGAGTTTTTGAAGCATTCCTATCCTTTTGTGATTGCATTCAGACGATTGCAAACGATTTGCACGTCGTCGCCGTTCTCGCAAATGAGAAGCAACGTATCGTCGCCCGCAATTGTTCCGACGACTTCCCGATAATCGAGCTTGTCGATCACCGCGCCTGCGTTCGTGCCGTTACCGTTGAGCGTTTTGATGACAATAAGGTTGCCGACGGGACGGATGCTGAGGACGCACGCTTGGAAAAGTACGCGCATTTTGTCTGTAAGTCCGCTTTCGTTTTCGCTGATGGAAGCGTAACGGAAGCGCTTTTGTACTCCTTTTACTTTGAAGAGGTGCAGTTCTTTGATGTCGCGAGAAACGGTTGCCTGCGTCACGGAATAGTTGTGGGCAGCAAGTTCGTCGCACAGCTCTTCCTGCGTTTCGATTTCTTTCTCCTCAATGATTTCCATGATTTTGCTGTGTCTTGCGTTTCTTAACATAGTTTCCCCTTTTGAAATATTTTCTTGCGTTAATCAATCAGCCTTCAATTAATTTTTTGCGTAAGCCTGCGGAAGTATTCGTTTTTATTCCGCGTCAAAAAGGTGGCTTTGCGGGAAGACTTACGAACGATAAGCTCGTCGCATTGCATCAACTCCCCCAAAAAGATACCGTCGCCATTGAGCACGAGCTTTCTCTCCTCCGGCAAAATTATTCTTAGCTCGCAACGGTCGGGATACGCAATCGGTCGGCTTTTCAGTGAAAACGCGCAAACCGGCGTAAGTTGAAAAGTGTTACAGTCGGGCGTCATGATACTGCCGCCTGCGGAAAGCGAGTAAGCGGTCGAGCCCGTCGGCGTGGAGATGATGAGCCCGTCGGCGTTAAAATCACCTGCACGGCTTCCGTCGATCGTGACGGAAATCCTTGTGGTTCGTCCGCATGCGCCCGCCCGCGTTTCGCGCAAAATGGACAGCTCGTTCAAGCAGTATGAACGGTTTCCGTTCAAGCTGACTTCGAGCATCGAACGTTCCATTAAGGGACAGTTTTCATCGACGGCAAGCATTGCGGCATTTTCCATTTCGTTACGGTCGAACTCCGCCAAAAAGCCCAGTCTGCCGAAATTCACGCCCATGAGCGGTATATTCCATTCCGAAGCAAAACGCGCGGTGCGTAAGATCGTTCCGTCGCCGCCGAGCACGACGATACGGTCGCAACCTACCGCTTGTCCCGCTTCCGCAAACACGGAGGATTCTCCTCCCAACACGGAAATGCGCGCGGCAAACGCCGCCGCTACTTCTTTGCTTGTTTGCATTGGATTATAATATATACCAATTTTCATCGTCTAATATTATATTCGGTGATTTGTGAAAATGCAAGTATTTTTTGTGATTTTTTTTAATTTCCCTAAAAAATTTCAGAAATTTGTTGCAAAAATTCCCATTTTGGCGTGGAATCCGCACTTTTTTTCAAAAAAATGATATATTCCACATTCTTTTTTTCTCGTAGCGGCGCGTTTACGGCACGAATGGGCGCGAGACCTAACCCCGAACAAAATGCATAAAAGTTATCCAAAAGCGGCAAATGGTAACGCTCGGGAAGAATCCCGCTCTTGCCGAGTCCTACTCCGTCGCATTCAAATTGCGGCTTAAAAAGCACATAGGCGTTGCCGCCGTCCGATAAAATATCCGCGACGGCGGGCAATATGAGGCGAAGGGAAATAAAACTCAAATCGGCAACAACGCCGTCGAGCGGTTCGGGGAAATCGTTGCGCTTTAAATAGCGGGCGTTCGTTCGATCCATAACGACCACACGCGGATCGGAAGCAATTTTCGCATGAAGCTGACTCTCGCCCACGTCTACGCAATATACTTTTATTGCGCCGCGGCGAAGAAGACAATCGGTAAATCCTCCCGTACTCGCGCCGAGATCGGCAAAAACCCGTCCCGAAACGCATTCTCCAAAGGCGTCGAGCCCGCGTTCTAATTTATAACCGCCGTTGGAAACGAAGCCGCTATCTTCGAGAAAGACAAACGAGTACTCCGCCGTTACTTCATCCGTGGGAGCAAGGGGCTTCCCGTCGCGCAGTACGAGTCCGCGTGCGAGCGCCTCCTTGGCTTTGGTGCGAGATCCGAATTTGTCCGCAAAAAACTTATCCGCGCGCATAGACGTCCTTGATACAGCGGAAAATTTCTTCTTCATTGAGTCCGTATTCCTGAGAAAGCTCCTCCGCATCGCCGTGCGGGATAAAACAGTCGCGGTAGCCGAAGTTATGTACCTTTTTTCCGCTGTTACGGTAAAAATTCCCGACCGCTTCTCCGAAGCCGCCTTTTAACACGTTATCTTCGAGCGTAATAATATGGTGCTCCGTACGGGCTTTCAGCAGTTCTTCGTCGAGCGGCTTTACAAAGCGGGCATTTACAAGCGTAAAGTCCATGTGTTCATTGACTGCTCTTTCTCGTACTTTTTTCGCAAGAGAAATGCAGCGTTCACCCGTCGCAAGTACAATTATGTCTGACATAGTACTATGCAAAATATCAAATTTTCCAACTTCGATCTTTGGGATCTTTCCATCCACCCCGCATCTCGGGTAGCGAATGACAAAAGGTTTGGGATAGTCGGCGCTCAGGCGCAGCATTGCGCGGAATTCGCCGATGTCTTTCGGGACACCGATTGTCAGATTAGGGATCAGCGAAAGAAAAGAAAGATCGAATACCCCTTGGTGTGTTTCCCCGTCCGCTCCCGAGATCCCCGCGCGATCGACGCATATCGTAACGGGCAGATTTTGCCCGCAAATATCGTGAATGAGCTCGTCGAAGGAGCGTTGCAAGAAAGTGGAATAAACGGCATAGTACGGCTTCATCCCCCCTGCCGCTAGCGCCGCACAAAGTACGGAAGCGTGTTCTTCGCAAATGCCCACGTCAAAGGAACGTTCCGGAAATTTGTTGTAAAAACCTCTCAGTCCAAGCGCATCGGTCATTGCGGCAGTAATGGCAACGATATTGTCTTTTGTTTCGGCAAGCGCGGTTAATTCTTCGCCCAACGCCTCCGAATATTCCTTTGACTTTTGCTTTCCCTGCGGGCTGACGCCGTGCGTTTCCTCGGGTGCCGCCTCGCAAAAAGGATAGCCCTGCCCTTTTTTGGTGACGACGTGCAGGAGTACGCTACCCTCTTGAAGCCTCTCTTTTGCTTCTTTGAGCGCGGAGAGCGTTTCGTTCATGTCGTTTCCGTTATAAACGCCCATGTAGGAGAGCCCGTAGCGTTCGAAGAGCCGAATATCCTCCGAAGACGCGTGTCCGCCCTTCATCTCCTCCAAAATATCGTGCGTGCCGCCGACAGTGGAAGAAATCGACATTCCGTTGTCGTTGAGAATAATGAGAATATTGCTTTTTAAAATACGAATGCTGTTGAGCGCTTCGTAAATAAGTCCGTTATTGAAAGAGCCGTCGCCGACGAGCGCGATCACATGGAAGTCCTCTTTTTTCAAATCGCGCGCCTTAGCGATGCCGAGCGCGGCGGAAATGGCCGTGCCCGCGTGACCCGTATCGTAACAGTCGTATTCGCTTTCCGTGCGTTTGGGGAAACCCGAAATCCCGCCCTCTTGCCGAAGCGTGTGAAAACGGTCTGCCCTGCCCGATAAAAGCTTATGCGGATAGCATTGATGTCCCACGTCGAAAACAATCTTATCCTTGGGGAAGTTAAACATCCGATGAAGAGCAACGGTGAGCTCCACTGCGCCCAAATTGGACGATAAATGCCCCCCGCAAGCGGATACAGTGGAAAAAATTTCCTCCCGTATTTCCTCACAAATATCCTTTAATTGTAAAAGGGAAGCGTTTTCAAGCTCCCCGCGCGTGATATTTCTCATCTCGAATTCCTTAATTTTTCCGTTCGCGGACGCTTCTTGCGAGTTCCCGCAGGAAGTCCGTATCCGCTTGAATGCCGTCGAGCACCCGAATGCAGGCGCGATACCGTTCGTCGGCAAGCGCGGTTGCGCCTTCCAACCCCAAAAGAGAAACGACGGTCAGTTTTCCGCTCTCCACGTCCTTTCCCAGCGTTTTTCCCATCGCCTTCGATTCTCCGATCACGTCCAAAATATCGTCGGTAATTTGGAAAAGGCTTCCGAGCAAAAGCCCGAAGTTTTCAAATTCCGCTTCGTATTTCCCGGCGAGATTCGCCGCCATAATGAGCGGAGCGGCAATCATTTTTGCCGTTTTATCCCGTTGAAGCGCAAAGAGCTCTTCTTGCCCGAACGTGCGGTTCGTATTTCCCGAATAGAATAAATCGGCGGATTGTCCCGCCACCATGCCGCGTATTCCGGCAGCCGCGGCAAGCGTCTTTGCGGCGTCCGTTTGCCTCTTTCCCCTTGCGCACTGAGAAATCAGCAATTCGAATGCGTAAGAAAGCAATCCGTCGCCCGCTAAAATTGCGTTACCCTCCCCAAAAACCTTGTGATTGGAGGGCTTTCCCCGACGAAAATCGTCGTTATCCATGGCAGGCAAGTCGTCGTGAATCAGCGAATAGGTATGAATGCACTCCAAGGCGACCGCAAAGGCTTTTTCCTGTATATAGTCAACGCCTAACGCGTTCGCCGCGGCAAAAAACAGTACGGGGCGAATCCTTTTCCCTCCCGCAAGCAGGGAATAGAGAATGCTCTCTTTGAGCAATACCGTCCCGCAGGGCAGTTTTTGCGCCGTTTCGATCAAAAGATCCTCCGCCGTTTGGCGGTAACGCTCGTATTGTTCGGGAAAACTCAGCATAATATTGACCTCTCGGCGAGCATTACGGTGTTTGCAAGCAACATGGCGATGGTCATGGGACCCACTCCGCCCGGAACGGGCGTGATGAGAGAAGCCTTTTCTTTGACGTTTTCAAAGTCGACGTCTCCGCACAAGTTACCCCTTCCGTCGCGGTTCATGCCTACGTCGATCACGACCGCGCCCTCCTTCACCATGTCCGCCGTAATAAATTTCGCTTTTCCGATTGCGGCGATCAAAATATCGGCACGGGAGCATATTTCTCTAAGTTCGCTCGTTTTGGAATGGCAGACGGTCACAGTGGCGTCCGCGTTCAAAAGAAGCAACGCCATCGGGCGCCCCACGATGTTGCTCCGCCCCACGACCACTGCCTTTTTCCCGCTGAGAACTACTCCGTAACGTTTTAACAGCTCCATAACGCCGTTCGGCGTACAAGCGATCGCGCCGCCCGCTTCGTTCATCGCAAGCCTTCCTACATTCTCCGCGCAAAATCCGTCCGCATCTTTTTCAACAGGAATCTCGGAGAGAATTTCTTTTGCGTTTAAATGTTTGGGAAGCGGGAGCTGTACGAGAATTCCGTGAACGGAAGGATCTCCCGCAAGCGCACGGACGAGCTCCAACACTTCCCGCTGCGCGGTATCGCTTGGCAAATAGTGAGCAAAGGAACGAATTCCTACTTCCTCGCACGCCTTTATTTTATTGCGCACGTAAATCTGCGAAGCAGGATCGTCCCCGACCATTACGACGGCAAGCCCTATTTTTTTACCGTGCTCTTTTTCGAACGCCAATGTGCTCGCTTTTAATTCGGCGCGGATCTGCCGTGCCGTTTCTTTTCCGTCGATCAGTTTCATGCGTTGATGAAACCTCCGAGCACACCGTTTACAAAGTCGGCGGAATTCTCGGTGGAATACTTGCGCGCCAACGCAACCGCTTCGTTAACGGAAACGATATTCGGAACGTCGTCGAAATACTTGATTTCCGTTAAGGCGATGAGCATAACCGACTTGTCTGCGGGATAAATACGGTATTCGGCAAAATGAGTTACACGCTCGGCAATCAGAGCCGAGAGTTCCTCACGGTGAAATTGAATTTCACTGAACAGTTTTTCGGCAAACGTTTTATCCTCGTCCGTCAACTTTTCTTTGCGGTAAACCTCGCCGCGGAAGCCCGCGGTACAGTCGGTATGAAACATGGTGGCGAATACGATTTTAAAGACCGCCTCTCGCGCGTTTTTTCTCATAGTGCTCCTCTTTACGAGAAAATTCCCCTCCTGCGCGGAAAGGGAATTGTTCTCAGTTGTCTTTCTCTTCCCCGTCTTCGGGCTGTGCGTTTTCCTCCGCAACAGGTTTTGCTTCGGGGAATACGACGCTCTGTACGTGTACGTCTACTTTGGCGATTTTGTACTTCGTCATGGATTCCACCATCTGCTTAATCGTTTGCTGAATTCCGTAGGCAATTTCAGGAACGTTGTAGCCGTAATGTGCAATAACGGAAATGTCTACGTAAACGCCTTCCTTTTCGAAGCTGAGCTTAATGCCTTTGCTTTTGGAAGGAACGAGCTCGATGCCCTCCGTTTCCCTGAGGCTGAGCACGACGATACCGCTTACAATGTCGGAATTATAGGTAATTTTTCCTTTTTGTCCGTTGGGATTATATTTGATACTTGCCATAATAACTCCTTTGCGGATACTATTATAACACATCTTTTGCAAATTTACTACTGTTTTTCCTTAACTTTCTGCGTAAACAGGCATAATTATGATGCTGCCTTCGCGTACATTTTGCTCAACTTCGAGCGCGAAGTGAATTTTCGTGATCATTTCAGCCGTCAGCTCGTCGGAATTGATGAAGATGTTGATGTATTCGGAATCACCGATCGCAACGGCGGCATCCGAGAATCCCATTGCTTTCAGCACGGTTTCCATAACGAGCTCGTCTTCCATGATCTCCACAAGCTCCTGCTTTCTTTGAACGGCGGCGGTGTACTCGGCAGAATCGGAAGCGGAAGCCGCGATGACGCTGTCGAGCTGAATGAACTCTTCGCTGCGCGTCGAAACACGGTTGTCGCGATAGGTAGTGAAGTAGTTGACCTTCACGCTCGCGTTCGCGTCGAGAACGCCAGAACCGGAACCGGCAAGCAGGAAGTTGAATACCGCGGTAACGGCAAGCAACAGCACAAGGGTTGACATCAGTACGATTTTTTTGGTGTTGGACATATGTTTATCTCCTTCTTTATAAGTTTCCGAAATTATGCGGGGTACACCTGTACCCGATTTGGATCGATGCCGAGTGCGTTTGCGGCAACTTCGATGACTCGCATTCGGGTCAGGAAGCCGTCCTCACCGCTAAACACGACGATCACGCTCACCGCCTCCCCGTTTTCCTCGCCAATCATGACGGTCGCCTCGCCCACCCCCTCGATCTTGGAGAGCAACAGCGCAAGCCTCGTTTCCTGCTGGGTGGGAAGATACGCACTTGCCTCTTTGCTGCCGTCCCGATAGAAAACTTTCCATGCGGCGAATAGAAGCACGAGCGCGAGAATTGCGATGAGGACGATGCGGAAGGTTTTATTCTGCCAAAGCTTTTTTACGTCGAGCTTCACGTTACCTCCGTCTGACAGCCGTACCGGTTTGTAACATTCTCTTGGATCAGGCTCATAATATGTATATGTTCGTCTTGTCCGTTTATGCCGAAATCTATGATCTTTACAAAGATTTTTTCAAGCGGAAATTGTGCTTCCGCCTTTCTCTCCACTTTTACCTCCGCCGTCACGGAGTAAGTTTGGGACAATTCTTCCGCGATCGCCCTCTCGTCTGCTTCCGCAAGGGTGGAGGCGCAATGGGAAAGATATTCTATATTTAATTTAATGCTTTCTTCGGGCATGACGATCGTCCCCTTTTCGAAATGCTTGACGAACGGCGACACGAGCACAACGAGCGTGAACAGCTTCATTGCGCCCTTGATAAATTTACCCATTTTTCCGCTCGGTAAAATTACCGTTATAACGGCGGAAAGAAGAACGATCCCTGCAATCGAGAGAATGTATTCCTTCATCAGTAGATGACCCCCGTGGAGCATATGAGCAACATCAGCGTGAGAAAATATAAAAACGCGATACATAATAGTCCCGCAAGAAAGTAACCGCAGTCCCCCGCCAAACGGGAAAGAAAGGAAGATACTTTCCCGCCGACAGGCTCGGTTGCCGCCGCGGACAGACGGAGAAAAAGTTGGAATACGACCATGAGCAAAAGCGGACGGAGCAACGTTCCGAAGAGCAAAAACACGGCGAAAGATCCGAACGCGTTTTTAATGATCGCGCTGCCTGCTATTACCAAATCGAGCCCGCCGGACAGGAATCCTCCCACAATCGGCACGGAACCCGAGAGAACGTATTTTGCGGCGCGCAGAGAAAGCCCGTCGTATTGCGCGGAGGTAATCCCCTGTACGGTGAGAAAAATGCTGAAAAGTCCCAAAGAGAGCCCGACAATCCACTTATTAAAGCTTTTAAACAGTTCGCCGAGCCGTTCCGTGCGAACCTCGCTCGAAAGGTTTCCGACGAATGCAAGCACGATCACGGCAACCGAGGTGGGCAAAACTACCGCCGTAAATAGGTTTGTGATCGCCCCGCTCATAAAAGCGACTGCGGGGCGGAATATCCCCACCGAAACGGAACCCCCGCTTGCCGCCATAAGCGTGAGCAAAACGGGATAAACGATTTCCATTTGCTTTTTCATTTGCGTGATCGCGTCAAATCCTGCCTGCAATACTCCTATCAGACAGGCAAGAATCACTGTGCCGACCATAATATAACCGATGAAGTTAATTATGTCTGACATAGTACTGTCCATAAAGCTGTTTTTCACAGAGTTTAATGCACCGCAAAGGAGTGCCACCGCTAAAATGACGGCAAATGCGGGCAACATAACCTGCGCTTCGTCCCAAACGAGCGATATTACGGAAGAAAACAGAGAAGAATAATCGAGCGAATAGTCCCCCGTGATAACACTCATGAGTTTTTCTTTGATATTGATTCCGCGAAAGTCTTTTAAAGTATCGAGATAGTTTTGCAGTTCCTCCGTGTCGAGCGCCGCCAAGAGCTCTTCGATCATCTGTTCTACCTGCTCTCTTGCTTCCTCTTCGGTTACGGCGTGCGCACGCCGAGGCGCGCCCAGAAGCAAGATCATAAGCAAAGCAAGCCCGACGAGGAGAAACACGAAAAGCTTTTTCTTGGTGCGCGCCTTCATGAGATCAACCCCAAAAGCTGGCCGATGAGGGTAAGCACGCTTTCGATAATCGGTATTGCGAGAATGAGCACCACAACTTTTCCGCAAAACACGAGCTTGTCCGCCACGGAATTTTGCCCGAAGTCGTTTAAGATTCCCGCGCTGAATTCGACGAGGTAGCCGATGCCTACCATTTTCAGCAGAATTTTGACCATGGAGGACTGAATCCCCGTCGCTTCTGCGATTTTGCCGAAGATCGAAATGCTGTCGCGGAAGAGTTCGAAGGTAAAGAGCAACAAAATAATGCTACCCGCGATGGTAACGGCGAAAGCGAGCTCCGGCTTCGTCCCCTTTAAGAGTAGTGCGGCAACGGCGGTAATAAAGGCGATCCCGACGAGCTGAAATATCTCCATGTCAGTAGACTCCGAATATTTCCTGCACCGTTTTAAATAGGTCGCCGATCATGGTTACGGCTACGGTGAGCGCGATAACGAGCCCTACAATCGTAACGACGGTGGAAATATCATCGCGGTCGGATTTCTTCAATACTTGGCAAACGACGGTAATGATGATACCGATTGCCGCTAATTTAAATATAATCGAAATATCCATTATACAATTAAGATGACGAACGCGAGTCCGGCGAGCAGCCCGAGCTTGATATACAGTTCGCTCTTTGCCTTGCACTCCTTTTCACTTTCCGTCTTTTTCTCCTCCAAGCTGATTTTTTGTGCGGAAAAATAGCTCTTTTGCGCACCGCTGTCCCCTGTTCCGAGCGCCGTAAAATAATCGTTGCAGAGCTTTCTTTCGTCGGCATTGAGATAAGAATAATCTACCTTTGCGTTGCGGTTTTCCGCAAGCCCTTTTAACGATTTTTCAAAATCACCCGAATAGGTAAAGGACGCGATGAATTCCGCAAGCGGTTTGCGCGTGTAGCTCAGTTCGCTGAGATACCGCTCGTTAAAGAGCGCGAGTTGACTGAAATACCGCTTTCGAGCGCGGGACTTTCCCGAAGCGAGGTAGCCTAAAAACACGCAAAACGCGATGATGAGCGCGGCTAATAAAAATTTAAGCCACATGATTCCCCTCTTCGTCCTTGATCTCCACAATTTTTCCTACGCCCGTCAGAAGCGCGCGCCGCTCGAAGAGCTTGTCCGGCACGGCATCAAAATCGACGAGGTGTGCCGACGCCAATACGCAAATCCCGCTCGCCGTCGCCCGTCTGACCGCCTCGTAGTCGCTCGGCAACAGCTCGTCCGTCACAATGAGCTCGGGGCGCAACGCGCGGATTCCCGCCGTAAACGCGGTAAGCTTATCGGCAAATTTCATAACGTCGCTCGTGCCGCCCAAATCGCCCGCGGAGAGTTCCCCGCGCTCGTCAATGACGAGAATATTCGGCGACCGCCTTTCGCTTACCAAGCGGGCTAAATCTCGCAACAGGGTCGTTTTTCCTACGCCGGGGGGCGAAAGCAGAATGACGGAGCGCAGACGGTCGGCAAGACAATGCGCGTAAAGCTCTTCCGCACAGCCCAATACCGCGTGCGGAATACGGATACAAAGCGAAGTAACGTTACGCACCGACAGAACTTCACCCCGTTCGTAGACGAAAGAGCCCGCAATTCCGATGCGTTCGCCGCACTTTCCCGTGAGAAAACCCTGTCGGATCTGATTTTCCACCGCATACAGGGAATATCCGCCTGCGGCAAACAGCGTGTCCTCGATTTCTTTTTCCGTGGGGACAAGCGCGTGAGATGCGTGCAGGGTGACGCCGTTTTCTCCCAGCCAGCAAAAAGCTCCGCTCAAATTGGCGCGCAGGGGCTTGTCCGCCCGCAGGCGCAATTCGTAAAGTTTATTCAAATTGACGTGCCGCAGAACGGCTTTGATGCGCGGCGGTAGAAATTCAAGCATTACTATACCATATGAAGGTTCGGCTTGAAATATGAAAATCCCCCGCACAGTTTCGTGCGGGGGATTTTAAATAAAAATTTATTCGATTACGAACACGTTGACGCTGTTATTTTTCAGCTTCGCTTTTAAAACACCTTTGTCAATGGCAATTTCGCTGTTTACGGGAACGATATTGCACGTTTTGCCCGAGCGGACGCCGATTTCGTTGAACACCGTTACGTCCTCGTGCCAAAGAGTGGTGACTTTCGCCTTTTTCCTGTCGCCGAAGCCGACGAGCGTTGCGGAGAGTGTTTCGTCCTTTCCCGAAACGTTTACGACTTTGAGATAGATTTTGCCGTCTTCGCCCACCGTCGCGCTTTGGAAAACGCGTTCGTTCACCTTCCAAATATTTTTGTTAAGTACTTCGTTCCACTTTCCGTCCTTATAAATGGACGCGATAAACTTATTCTGCGTATAGACGAGGCGCAGACGGTTTCCTTCGGGACTGTAACCCAAGAATTTGTCTTTCCCCATCATTTCGCAAACAGTGCGCATGAAGTCGACGCGTTTATCGAATGAAACGTCATAGCCCTTGTGGTTTTTGCCGTACTGACAGCAAATGGAGAAACCTGCGTTATCCATCGTGCCCGCATCGCGCACGTCGGCAACACCCACGCCCGCAATAAAGCTTTGTTCGCCCGAAATACGGCGGAACTCCACTTCCACCTCGCAGTTGCCGAAGCGTTCCTTGTCGAAGTAGAATCCGTTAAACGCGTCGCTCTCTTCTATGATCAGCTCGCCGTTTTCAATGTGCCCGCCGCGGCAGTTGGAGTATGCCTTCCAATCGCCCATGCCGTCCGCAAAGCTGTGATAATAGAGCTGTTCCCCCGTTTCCGCGTCCTTCACGCTTACGCTTGCAACCGCGCTTGCCGTGCGATGACCGCCGATCAAAAGTCCGCCTGCATTGTCGGGATCGACTTCGCAAACGTCCGTCAGAGTGTATTTACCTACGTTCGCGGCAAACATTTGCTGTACGTAGTAGTTGGGCGTGAGCATCACGTCCCGCGCGTTGAACCAAATAAGGTTTGGCGTCCAGCGATAATGGTAGGAGGAAGCGAATAAGGGCGCGTAACAAGTCATCTTTACGACGTCGGAGTTGCGTTCACAGCCCGTTAAAAACGCCGCTTCCGCCAAGGCGGAGCGCAGGTTGTTGTCGCCGTTTAAACGCCCCCTGCCGTCCGACATGGTGTGCATGGAGTATTCTCCCATAAACACCTTTGCGCCGTTTCTGTCGTAGCAATCATAGCGTTTTGTGTTGTCGATAAACCACTGATAAGAATTGTAGACGTGCTCGTCGACAATCATGTCGCGATATTTTTCGTTGATGATTTTCCAAGAATCGTTGGAATCGGACGGGCGGATATCTACTCCGCAGGTGGTTACGATCGTAATCCCGAATTGTTCCAACAAATCGGTCATACGACCCTTATGCATATACTGCCGAACGCCCAAAAGGCACGCGGCGAAGTTATCGAAATATTCGTAGCCCCAATTTTCGTTTCCGATTCCGATATATTCGAGCTCGAACGGCTCAGGGTGCCCCATATCGGCGCGTACTTTTGCCCAATACGCCTCTTTTGCGTCGGAGGAAGCAACGTCACCCTTTGCAAAATAGATGAGATCGGCGACGTTATCGATAACCTCGTGTTGAAATTTTTCCGTTCCGGGGACAATACGCTGATAGCCCGTTTTCCGCTGTTCTCCCATGCGGATTTGGCATAACAGTCCGCAGTGAAGCACGGGAAGCGGAGCTGCGCCGAGATCCTCGCACAGGGCGAAATACTCATAGAACCCCACTCCGTAAGACTGCATATACCGCCACAAATTGGGAATTTGTTTTCTTTGTTCCAAAGGGCCTACGGTGTTTCTCCATTTATACTGATAGTCGAAGGATACATCGCCCTCCACGACGCAACCGCCGGGGAAACGCAAAAAAGACGGATGGCAATCCTTTAACACCTGCACCATGCGGGGCGAAAGCTTGCCGTAACGATATTTATTCTCATCCCCCCATACCGTTTTGGGAAGCAGGGAAACGTAGTCGATTCCGATTTTTCCGTTCCCTTCGAGAACGATGCAAAGCCTTCCCATCGTGTCCTTTTCGGCAATGACGGAGGTGGAAACCTTTACCCATTCGCCGTCCGTTCCCGCGGGAATCTTAATTTCGCCGATGCTCGTGTGCCTTCCGTGCGCCCCGTGGATATACACCTTCGCGATGCCGTGAAAGCCAAGGCATTTGACCCACATCGAGAAATTATACGTTTCCCGTTTTATGACGGGCATACCGTAAGCGTCGTACCCGCCGTTGGTGTAATAGCCCGGATTTTCCAAATGATAGATTCCGCCGACCTCCAAGAAGAGATAGGAGGGATTATTCTCGTTCATGCCCCCCGTTTTCTTGATGGTTTTAGGGCCTGCGCCGTAAATATCCCAATAAAATCCGTTTTGTTTGCGCGCTTCAACCGCACTTTCACAGTCGTAGTCGTCGTAGGTGAAATATTCATATTCAAATGAATTATTGATCACCATTTCCGCGTTCAGTCCGCCGTCAGCCGATTGATTAATGTCTTCGAAAAAGAGTCCGTAAAGGTGTTTCGAAACATCTACCCCTTTCTTTTCCGAATCCAAAGTGAAACGAACCATGTTATCTTTCTCCTTTCCTTATGCACGGCAAACGCCGTGCGGGTCATAATTCCCTTTGGGCAATATTATAATCGGAAAAACACTATTTGTCAATACAATCATTAAATATTTTAGCACGGTTTGAAATAATTTTTTCCACAATTTCTAACATACTTCTTGCATTTTTGTGTGCTTTGTTATAAAATGAAATGGTAACAAGATTTTACGGGGAGAAAGCTATGATCATTCACGTGGGAATTCGAACTGATATCGTCAATCATTATTCCGAGTGGCTCTATCAGCGTTTTCGGGAAGGCTTTGCCTATTCCAGAAACCCGCTTTTTCCCAATAGAGTGGCTCGCTACGAGCTTGACCCAGACAAGGTGGACGCCGTGCTGTTTTGTTCCAAAAATTATGCGCCCGCTCTTCCGCGTTTGCATGAAATTACCGATAAATTCAACAGCTTGTTCCATTATACCCTAACGCCTTACGGGAAAGATATAGAGCCGAATATTCCCGATAGAAAGGAACGGATTAAAACGCTTTGCGAGTTGAGCCGTCTTGTCGGGCAAGAACGGATTATTTGGCGATATGATCCGCTCTTGCTCACGCGAAACTATTCCGTAGAGTTTCATTTGGATGCATTTTCGGAATTGGCGGAACAAATTTCACCGTTTGTTTCTCGGTGCATTTTTCACTTTGTGGAGGTTTTCCCCAAGCTGAACCAGTATCTACCGCAAATGATCGCCTTTTCAGAAGCGGACAAGCGCCGACTTGCAGAGGGAATGGGTAAGATCGCAGCGCGGAACAGGCTTTTATTGCAAACGTGCTTTCCTGATAAAGCACGGCGTTATGACGGGGTGATCACGGGAGCATGTACGACGTTGAACATGATCGGTCTTGCAAACGGTTGCTCCTTTCGGGAAGTTCCTCACAAGGGAAATAAACGGGGATGCTCTTGCATCGAGAGCCGAGATTTGGGATGGTACGACACCTGCCCTAACGGATGCCGCTATTGCAACGTAAACCATGAAGTCGAAAAAATTAAAAAAAATAGGAAACTGCATGACCCGCAATCCCCTATTTTGATTGGCAAATTATCCGAGAACGATACGATTATGGAAGGAAATCAACCCTCCTATATCATGCACGACAGCAACCAAATGTCGCTATTTAATTTATGAGTTCAGCGTACGATCTTTGCCACGAAGAATCCCTCATAGAGAACGTTCGGACAAACAGTAAGCGTTCCCGATAAAGACGGTAAAGCAGGGATCTCTTCGGGCACTACGATTTCTTGCAGATTCCCCCCCGCCGTTTTGAGCGCACGTTCTACGATCTCGCCGTTTTCTTCGGGACATACGGAACAGGTAGAATAAACGAGCGTTCCGCCTTTTTTTAGAAGCCGAAGCGCTTTTACAAGAAGCTTTTCCTGCAAAGACGCACTGTTTTTGACAAGAAGCGGAGATATTTTTTGAGGCGCGCCGTCCGCAAAACAAATCGTACCGCTTCCGCTACACGGCGCGTCGAGCAATATCCTGTCAAAACGGAAAAAATCGTCGAGTTTGAGCGCGTCGCATTGCAGAACGCTTACGCGGGGAGCCCCCTGACGGGCAATGTTAAAGCGCAAACGCTCTGCACGCAATTTATCTTTTTCGCAGGCGGTAATAAAAGCTTTTCCTTCCGTAAGCGCGGAAATTTGGGTCGTTTTCCCGCCGGGAGCCGCCGTCATGTCGAGCACGCTCTCTCCCTCTTTGGCATCCAAAAACAACGGAGGAAGCATGGAAGATAAGCTTTGCAGATATATTTCCCCTTCCAAGTAGGCGGTAAGCCGTTTGATTTCGTGCTCGCTTGCCGTTTCCGCAATAAAAGCGTCTTCATACCAACCGACAGGCATTAAAGGGATATTGACGGCGGAAAACGCTTCGCGTACCTTTGCAGGGGCGCTTTTCAGGGTATTGACGCGCAAGGTTACGGGACGGTTTATAGAATAACCTTCAAATATACGGTCGGCAAACTCCCGTCCGTACGCGGCAATCAATTTCTCGGATAGCCAAGCAAGCTGTTGCACTTTACACCTCGTTTAAAAAAACGCCTTCCTGAGAAGGCGTTCTATTTTTTACTTTGAAATTCCGAGAAGCCATTCGTTGATTTCCGACAAAGGAGTTAACAGCGTCTTTTCGTCAAACTTCAAGTTCAAGAGCGGCGCAACAGTCGCGCCGCGGAGCGCCTTTTTAAAATCGCTCTGCGCGTGTCCCGCTCCCTTATCGTTCGTGGAGAACGGATAAACCGTCTTGCCCTTCCATGAAATGCTTGACGCAAATTTTTTAACGGCGGGAGAAAAGGAATTCCACCAAATGGGCGTTCCCAAAACGATAACGTCATACTTGGAAGCGTCTACGGACAAAGGCACGATTTGAGGCATATATCCGCTTTCGATCTCTCTTTTGGCAAGCCCGAGCAGGACGTCTAAATCATCGGGATAAGTTTTTATTGTGCGAATTTCCGCGATGTCAGCCCTGAGCGCTCTCGCGATACGCTTCGCCATTGCGCGCGTATTTCCACTGAATGAATAATATACGACAAGTCTTTTCATGCCTCTCTCCTAATTGAGCGTATCTATCATATCATATTTGGCGAATTTTGTAAATATTTTTTCGAAAGAAAGAACAAAATTTTCAATAAAAAGTGGCAAGCTCCTGCTCGGGAGGCGTACAGTAATCAATGGCGGACGCCTTTAACACGGGCCCCTCCTGTCGATATACCTTATGATATTCCAAATCAATGCGTGCGGTTACTTCCACCCAATCGCGCGTGCGGAAAAGCGCGTTGCTCGCATGCAGACAAACGAGCCCGCTATATGCAATGTCCGCTTCGCAACAGGTCATGATATGCCGACCGACGACGATCGTGCCCGCTTTCAACTTTTTATCCACCGCAACGAGCCCCTTGAACCTTACCAATTTTCCTACATATTTTTCAGTGTTTTCCACAAGGTCGCGGTAAAAAAAGGCGTAGTCTTTATCGGCAATTTCAATAATTTTTGCGTCGATATCATAGGGAAGCGGGTCTTCGATCTCATCGTAAACCGCTCTTCCCCCCTCGTATTCATACACGATATCGGGTCGGCGGGAAATCGCGCGGATAATTTTATGAAATTCTTCCTGAGAAAACTCGTCGCGGAAACGGTTAAACACCACCATGTCGGCGTACTGCACCTTATCGTACACGAGTTGGCGCATATTTTTGTTATAGCTGAGAAAGCTTGCCGCTTCAAAAAAGGTCATAACTTGCGCAATTGCCCAGCCGTCGGGCATAGCGTCGAAAAAATCGGTTAGCTCGCGCATTCCGTTCCATTCCACCACAACGCGGTCGGGATTGTGCTTTTTCACGAGCTCCGTAAACGAAGCGAGGGAAATTTTTTCGGGCGCAAGCATTTCCAGACAAAAGTCCTTTACCGCAAAGCGGGAAGGTTCGTATTCCACCTCCCCCTCCTCCAAAACGAGCAAAAGCGTCTTTTCGCCCGAATCGAAGCGTGGATCCTCAAAAGTTTCCTGTATGAATTTCGTTTTTCCCGACTCCAAAAAGCCGAGAAAGAGATAGACGGGTATTTCTTTCATAAATTATCCCAAAAACAGTTGTTGCAGTTTGTCTTCTTTCAAATCGCACCCGATTACGCACAAGCGCCCCGTTACCATGGGCTGACCCGCGCGCACGTCGGGCTCATCGGGTACGTAATCGAAATACAGCCAGCCGTTTTCGCCGTCTACGATTCCCTTTGCGCGGAGAACGTTTCCGTATTCGCCCGAAGAAAGCGCCTCCAATATCGCGTTCAAACCGCTCTGCGTAAACTTTTTCGCCGTTTCCACGCCCCAGCTCGTAAATACCTCGTCGGCATGATGATGCTCGTGATGTTCGTGACCGTGGTGACAACCGCATTCGCATTCTTCGTCGTGCCCGTGATGATGTTCATGATCGTGGTGACAGCACTCTTCACGATGTTCGTGATGATGGTCATGATCATGATGATGGCAACCGCATTCTTCCCCGTGTTCGTGGTGACGCTCCTCGCCGTGATGACAGCATCCTTCGCTATGGTCATGAAGATGGTCGTGATGATGCCCGTGCGCGGTTTCTTTCCGTAAGCGATCGAGTTCCGCTTGCAAATTATCCGTTTGTTGCATGGCGGAGAGAATTTCTTTTCCGCTCAGCTTCTCCCAGTCCGTACTCACAAGCGTGACTTGCGTATGCTCCTTTAACAGCGCAATCGCCTCCTGAGTCTTTTTATTGTCCGTAGTGTGCGAAAGTACGATGCAACTTGCGTTTTCCACTTGATCGAGGAAGAATTCACCGAAGTTTTTCAAATAAAGTTTGCACTTTTTGGCGTCCACAACCGTGCAGAATGCATTGAGCACGCTGTCGGGAACTGCCGCGCGCTGTACCGCCTTGATAACGTCGGAAAGCTTACCGACGCCGGACGGCTCGATAATAATACGGTCGGGCGCGTATTTTGCGGCAACTTCTTTCAATGCGGCGGCAAAATCACCCACCAACGAACAGCAAATGCAACCGCTGTTCATTTCGGTTATCTCGATTCCCGCGTCGCGCATAAATCCGCCGTCTACGCCGATCTCGCCGAATTCGTTTTCAATGAGTACGACTTTCTCGCCGCAATAAGCCTCGGAGATGAGTTTTTTAATGAGCGTCGTTTTGCCCGCGCCCAAAAAGCCTGAAAAAATATCGATTTTCGTCATAGCATTTCCTTTGGGTCAAAACGCCCAATTACCGTTTTTGAAGATTTGTACGCGCTCGCCGTTCTTGGTAATTCCGAAAATATCGAGATCCTTGCTTCCGATCATGAAATCGACGTGGATCACGCTGTCGTTGATTCCCTTTTTCGTGAGCTCTTCCTTGCTCATATTTTCGTACCCGCGCACGCAGTTGGTGAAACCGTGCCCGAGCGCCAAATGGCAGCTTGCGTTTTCGTCGAAAAGCGTATTGTAAAAGAGAATGCCTGAATTATTGATGGGCGAATCGTGAGCGATCAAAGCGCATTCGCCGAGCATTTTTGCGCCTTCGTCCATGGAAATCATCTTTTCAAGCAACTCTACGTTCTTCTCCGCCTTTACCTCGACGACCTTTCCGCCCTCGAAGCGTACGGAGAAATTCTCGATGAGCTCGCCCTGATAGGAAAGCGGTTTGGTGGAGTAAACGATTCCCTCCGCTTCGCCTGCCTTGGGAGAAATAAAAATTTCCTCCGAAGGAATGTTGGGATTAAAGTATCTTCCCTTCAAGCTCTCCTCTCCGCCTCCCATAAAGAGAGCGCCGTCGATGAGGCCGACCTTGAAATCGGTACCGTTCGAGGATTTGTATTCAAGCGAGGTAAGTCCCAAACGGTTCAGATAATCGCAACGTTTGGCGATATTGTCGTTATGACGCATCCACTCGCGAATGGGATCGGGGCCGTCTGCACGCGAAGCCTTTAAAATCGCATCCCAAAGCTTCTCAACCGCTTGATTGACGTTGAGCTCGGGGAATACTTTCTTCGCCCAAGCCTTGCCGGGAACGGCGGCGATGCACCACTGATATTTATTGTCCATATCGTCGCGGTAGGGCTTAATGACCTTGGTACGCGCAGAACGCACGGCGGTAAACTTGTCTTGATCGACCCCTTTGAGTCCGTCGGGATCGGAGGATTCGAGATAGAGCATTGCGGGAAGCGCCTTCTTTTTGAGCTCCCATTTTTCGATTTCCCATTTCTCGGTTTTGGAAAGCCGTTCCGTCGTTTGATATTTATAATGCATTTTGGTAACAGGCTGATGCGACCATTCCACCCTCACGTCGCCTGCGCCCGCGCGGTAAAGCTCTTCTACGACCATTTCAACGAATTCTGGCTGATCGAGCTCGGCTTGCACGATGACCCACTGCCCCTTTTGTACGTTAATGCCTGTTTTCGCAAGCAATTTTGCGTAACGGCGAATCTGTAATTTATTCATAAGTAAACTCCTTTTCGTTTATTCTTAACTATTATATCCCTTTTTGGCAAATTCGTCAAACAATTATCCACAAAATTTGCGCCGAGTTTTTGACCGCATATGATAAAAAAACGCGGACGAATTACCGCGTTTTTGTCATTCGAGATAGTGTACGGGGGCTTTTGCCCGCAGGCTTTTTGGAATATCGAGTACGCGTTGGTTGGAAGAGCCGCGGAATTTCAGCCGAATATCCTTTAAATCTTCTACGAAAGGCCCGTCGACGAGCACGTCGATAAGCGTTATGAGTTCGCGCGTCGCCTCGCAATTCGCCTGCGGTTCTTGTAAGATTCCGCCCGCATAGGTATAGCCCGTATAGCACCAAACGTCCTTTCGGGGCATACGCGCGCGCAACTCCCGCAAAAACGGCAGTAAAGCGCGTTGGTTTTCGGGCTCGAAGGGATCTCCCCCCAATAGGGAAATTCCTTGGATATAGTCCGGCTTCAACGCTTTGAAAATTTCATCCTGCGCACTCCTGTCGAAGGGTTTGCCGTACGAAAAATCCCAAGCAACGCCGTTAAAACAGTTATTGCAATGCCGTCTGCAACCGGAAACGAAGAGGGAAACGCGGACGCCCTCTCCGTTTGCAATATCATAGTTTTTGAGTTCCGCGTAGTTCATACTTATAAGTGCAGAACGCGATCCTTAATTTCCTGCGTTCTTCCTTGATTCCAAAACTGCGTCCCGATATACCCGCACGTTCTGCGCGCCACGTTCATTTTCGACTGATCGCGGTTTCCGCAATGCGGGCATTCCCAAATCAGCTTGCCGTCCTCCTCGACGATCGAGATTTGTCCGTCGTATCCGCATACCTGACAAAAATCGCTCTTAGTGTTGAGCTCCGCATACATGATATTGTCGTAAATATACTGCATGAGGGCGAGAACTGCGGGAATATTATCCTGCATATTGGGCACTTCCACGTAGGAAATCGCGCCGCCGGGCGAAAGCTGTTGGAATTCGCTCTCGAATTTCAACTTGGTAAACGCGTCGATTTGCTCGGACACGTGTACGTGATAGCTGTTGGTGATATAGTTTTTATCGGTAACGCCGGGAACGATTCCGAAGCGTTTCTGCAGACATTTGGCAAATTTATAGGTGGTGCTCTCCAAGGGAGTGCCGTAGAGAGAGAAAT